>JAODGR010000063.1:0-4143 GCA_025464275.1 Methanosarcinales archaeon | reverse complement strand
CCGAGTGACAGTATAATGCAGCGGGTGACGGTGACATAGCTCAGTGGCTAATCCGGAGGAGTAACAGACAGTTGAGAGTAAAATTTTTTCCCCTTTTCTATTTTTTCACTCCACTGTCACTCATCTTTCTTTTTCTTCTTATTTTTATTCCGCGAACTCCTCAGCGAGTAAATCGGCTATGTGATACATGCTGGCGGTATAATTCTCAGGTAACGGGTCCATATATGCTATTTCACCACCTATCTCGCTCGCTATCGCTATGCACTCCGCAGTGGTGGATTGCGGTGCGACGAATATGTAGTGGAGGTGGTATCGCCTCGCTTTATCCACGCAATCACGAATAACCCGCGCGGTTGGCTCTTTACCGCCATGCTCTATCGTGATTTGTGTGAGATTATATTCCGCGGCGAGATATCCGAATGCGGGATGATAGCACATAAATGCGCGGGCGCGATTACCGCTCCGTGCAGGGTCGAGTTTATGACGGAAGTAAGCATCCAGTTCATCCAGTTCATGCAGATATGCATCCCTGTTATTCTCATAGAATGATGCATTTGCAGGGTCTATCTGGACGAGCGCATTACAGATATTCGCCACCATCACCTCTGCATTGGGGGGTGAATTCCATACATGGGGGTCGTTCTCAATGATTCTTATACCCTCTGAAGTATTGACGACCATCATATCGGGATTGATAGCTCTTATCTTCTCCATCCAGTTCCGCTCGAACTCTATCCCGGAGCCGACCATGAAGTACAGCTTCGCTCTGCTCACCCGTTTCAACTGCTCTGGCAGCGGTTCATATGTGTGTGGGCTCGCACCCGGCGGTACCATCACGGTGACCTCCACACGGTCGCCACCCACGTGGCGTACGAAGTCCGCTTCCGGCAGGATGGAGACCACCACACCAATCTTAGTACCCGCTGCTGAGCCTGAGCCTGAGCCTGAGTCTGAGCCCGGGGTGAACGGGATATGAGGTAGATGTACGGAGCTATACTTCACACTCACCGCGAATAACAGGCATAGAATGGCTATGACTGAGAGAGTGAGAGCGAGAGCTACCCTCCTCTTCCACACCTCTTCCATTAAATAAATAATTGAAGCACGGTAATTAATATTATAGAGGAATCAGTATCTATAGCGATAGAGAGACGCGCTTCCATCGCCACAGGTGTGGGAAAGCCATGATGCCCGCCGCTTCGTCCACCGCGTACACCTCCATCCTGTCTGTATCCACCTCCGGGCTTCTCAATATGGGTGAGAGGAACTCATCCTTCGAGGCGAGATTTACCGGTGTACCACCAGCCAGAGGTGAGAATGCGGGCATTACCACCACCCTCATGCCACCCAGAGCGGCAGAGGGTTCACCGACGAGGAAGCATGGCAATCGCACACGCGCGCCCACACGGTCGCCCAGTACGATGATGGGATGCTCATGTGCAATCACGATGGTGCCCCTGCTCCTCTGACCCTCACTAAAACTCGATATTATCTCATCGAAATCGCGGTTATGCCCGTGCATGAAGAGGAAATCATGGCATGATAGCGTATTTACTATCTTTACTCGTGACCCAAAGCGTTTCAGGGGACCCAGATAGGTGTCGTGATTACCCCTCACCAGTATTATCTCCCTGAAGTATTGTAGTGCGAACTGTATGAAGAGTGGGACTTCATACCATTCCTGACGGCTGGATTCCGCGAATACATGCTTCAAATCACCATTTATTATCAATCTCCATGGTCTGGGTTCACAGTTCGTAATCGCCACCTCAAGTTTATGTTCCACATCCTTCAGCTGCCCTGAGGGCAATGCTATCCCACTGCTCGCCATCAATGCCTCCTCATACCCCAGATGCAGGTCTGCAATGCATAAGGCGCTACCCGCGCGTAAATAAAATGCCGGTACTCCTCCTATCAGTTCTATATCATGGAGTATCATCATATCATATCGTTCTGGGCGTTCTGGGTTGCCTCACCTCTACCTCTACTGGTGCTGCCTCTGGCTGACACACACAGCTACACATCCAGCACCACCCGTGCATGCCATAACTCGTTCCTCTTTATCTCCATCATGTTGTATGTGACCGCCTTTATTATTATGCCGGTCTCATGCCGCTCAGGGTCGAATCTGCCACCGCGGCACCTGCCATTTATGCTGCTCCTCTGCTCTGCTCCCGCACCGGGCGCCGTGACCCTGAGGTTGAACTCCGTAAAGACCAGCGATTCGGACTCGAAGAGGAAGAGCAATTCATCCAGCCAGTCGAACATCAGACTGTGGAGGTCTTCTGACTCTATCGCTATTGACCGTTCTTCATTCGCATCTATCGCATCTGTATCGGTCATAAAGCTGTAACATGCGATAGCAGCACTGGCAAATAACTCCTCCAGTGTACGCCCATAGGCTTCAAACCCCACATCCGAAGGATGCTCGATGTACCTGTAACTGTACCTGTACTGGTACTGGTAGGCATTGGTATCGCTCATCCTCTCCTCTCCTCTGCACCTCCCTACTCCCTATTCTGCTCGATTCTGGTTATTAATGATAGATATAGATAGTCGAAGATATAAGAAAGAGAGAGTAATGGGATACGGGAATAAACGGATGGCGCTGGCACTGCTATCCGGCGGATTGGACTCGATACTGGCGTTAAAGCTCGTTATGGAGCAGGGTGTGGATGTAATAGCACTGAATATCCATACACCCTTCTTGAATGATAAGGTTGATTATGCAGGGCTCACAGCCGAGAAGTTCGGAATACCACTGGTGAGACTGGAGACGGGTGAGGAATACCTGGAGATAGTGAGAAGACCGGGATACGGCTATGGGTCGGGCATGAATCCGTGTATAGACTGCCATATCTACATGCTCCGTAAGGCGAAGGCGATATCGAACGAGGTGGGTGCTGATTTCATTGTCACCGGTGATGTACTCGGTGAGCGTCCGATGAGCCAGTACAGACGCGCACTCATACTCGAGGATAAGGAAGCGGGTGTGGAGGGCGAAGTGCTGAGACCCCTGTCTGCGCGATTGATGCCCGAGACGATTCCAGAGCGTGCAGGCTGGATAGACCGTAGCAAACTGCTTGCAATAAGTGGTAGGAGCAGAAAGCCGCAGATTGCACTTGCGAAGCGATACAGGCTGGGACTGGGAGATGAATTCTCTTTACCCACACCCTCTGGCGGATGCCTGCTAACCTGTCGTGAATTTGCAGCCAGGCTACGTGACCTGATGGAGCACGAGGGTCCGGAGGCACTGACGATGCGAGAGGTGAGATGGCTGCGTGTGGGTAGGCATTTCAGGTACGGGTCAGCGAGGATAATAGTGGGCAGGAACGAGGTTGAAAATGAGATTCTGATGCAGTTGCGGGGTGATGATGATTATCTCTTCGAGGTACAGGGTTACGGCAGTCCGGTAACGATTTTAAGGGGCGATAAGAGTGGTGAAGCGGAGGAACTGGCAGCAAAGCTGACCGTGCGATATTCCGATGCACCGGCTGATACAGGTGCAGAGGTGAGGGTGGTTCGTGGTGCATCCAGTGGCAGAATGACTGTACCACCGCTGAACAGGCGTGAAATAGAGACTGAAGCTGCCCGGTTCAGGATATAGACGTGGATAGCGGGCAACCACTCAGCACCTTCCTGAGCGCACTCAATCCCGAGCTGCGGAGGAAATAGCACGGCTTGTTCCGCAGCTTGCACGCCTCCTTCACCATCCGGCATGCATTGTGGCTGTTTATATCAACCGGGCAGAATATAAGGTCGCTCTTCTCCACTATCCCCTCTATCTCCTTCTTACCCTTCAGACAGTGCCCGCAGTGGTAGCAGAAGAGGCAGCCAAAAGATTCCACCACCTCCTTGTATGATAACCTCAGCGATTCCACACCTCCGATATATGCAACCCTGAGACCCATGAGCTCACCGCTCGCTCTCGCTCTTCCGCATGCCGTTGTGGAGCCGTAAGCGGGAGCAGGTATGGGAGTGGATGTGGGAGTGGGTGTGGATGTGGATGCGGATGAGGAGATGGATTTGTCCTTCCTCTTCACCTTCACCTTCGGCTTCTTCTCCGCCTGAGGTGTGGTTGTAGTTGTGGTTGTGGCTGACACTGATTCTGCTTTTACTACCGCTACCTCACGCTGATTCTGA
>JAODGR010000013.1 GCA_025464275.1 Methanosarcinales archaeon | reverse complement strand
TGGTGAAAGTAGCCCCGGTATCTACAATGGCTTCTAACTCTTCCACTTCTCCGTTAGTGCCATAAACCTTGAGGTGTACCTGTGTTTCTCCCATTTGTCTCTCCTATCCCTTTTCCATCCTCCATCTTCTACTCCACTGCTCGCCTCTTTATCATCACGCACACATCATGCACCACCTTTATATTGTTCGACTCGCAGAACCGTATTGCACGTTCTGACTCCGAACCGGGCTGCATCCATACACGTTCTATCCCCAGTTCCTTGCATTCCTCCACTATCCTCTCGGTCACACCTGGTGGTACCACGGTGTCAACCACATCGGGTTTCCTGGGCAGCTCGTGGAGCGAGTGATAGCATCTATCACCGAGCACCTCATCTATATTCGGGTTCACCGCGTAGACCGTATAGCCGGCTTCCTTCAGGTCTTTATATACCTGATGCCCGTATTTTGCCGGGTTACGCGATACACCCACAACGGCAAAGATGTTCTCCCTCCTTAAAAATTCTCTTATCAGGTCCACACCTCCATCCTCCCCCACATCACCTCAGGTATGTAGATGTAGAGCGTGCCGCACAGCATCCACATCGGCTATCACCTCCTCCGGCGGTTCGCATATCGCTATTGCGCGCTCAGGGTCTTTCAGGAGATGCCCGGTGGTGATGCATACTATCCTCTCACCACGCTCTATCTCACCACCATCGTATAACTTCCGCAGTCCGGCAATGGAGGCGGCACTTGCAGGCTCCACGCCTATACCCTCCAGCCGCGCGAGCAGCAGCTGCGAGTCCGTTATCTCCGCATCGGTCACCGATTCAGCAAGCCCACCTGAGTCACGGATGGCGAGCAGCGCCTTCATCGCATTCACCGGATTCCCTATTCTTATCGCTGAGGCGATGGTCTCAGGGTTAGGTTCAGGTGTTATCTCCGCTCTCCCTTCCCTGAACGCTCTCACCACCGGTTGCGCACCCTCTGCCTGAATGCCGGTCATCATCGGCACGGAAGAAGTGATACCCAGCCTCTCCAGTTCTAAAAAGCCTTTATAAATCGCACTGATATTCCCGGCATTACCCACCGGGAGGACCACACGGTCCGGGATGTTCCAATTCAGTTGCTCTGCAATCTCAAAAGCAATCGTCTTCTGACCCTCCAGCCGGTATGGATTCACCGAATTCAACAGGTACAGGTTCTCCTCCTCACACAGTATGCGAACAACCCGGAGTGCATCATCGAAGTTACCGCGGAGTGAGAACACCTTTGCACCGTGCATCATCGCCTGCGCCACCTTACCCAGTGCCACTTTGCCCTTCGGGAGGAGTACATAGCATGGAATACCGGCTTTTGCCGCGAATATGGCGAGAGAAGCGGAGGTATTGCCCGTGGATGCGCATGCAACGCCCTTTACGTGCAGCTCCAGCGCCTTCGTCACACCCACGGTCATCCCCCTATCCTTGAACGACCCGGTAGGGTTCAGCCCCTCATGCTTCACCCATAAATTCTTAATACCAATGGCTTTCGCGAGTCTATCGCACCTGTACAGTGGTGTATCTCCTTCATTTATCGTTACAGGTCGCGACCACTCTTCAAAAGGCAATAACGCCCTGTATCTCCACACACCCCGCCCTTTCGACTTTAATATCCCCTCATTATCTATACTCGAATAATCATACTTGATGTCCAGCAGTCCCTTGCACCGTGTACATGTATATACTATCTCATCCCTCGGGAACTCTCTTCCGCATCTTATACACTCAACTCTGTATTCCATCTCTTCTTTATCTAATCATGCTCCATCCTGTCCAGATAGTAACACAGGGGGTCTTCTGCCCATACATCACCATACTGTGCGAGTGCACGAATGCGACATCCACCACCACATAGCTCCCGGTAGGGGCATGAGCCACACCTGCCACGTAAGAACTTCGTCTTCTCTCTAAATGCATTCAATACCGGATTGGAGGTATCATTCCAGAGTTCAGAGAACTTCCGCTCCCTTATGTTCCCTATTTTGAGTTCATCCATCTGTGCGAACTGGCAGGGATAGACATTCCCATACGGGTCAACATTCGCTACCCTATCGCCCGCACTGCATGAGTCACCGGTGTACTGGAGCAGTCTCAGGGCATTATCGTATTCCGGACTACCCTCGGCTCTTAGCTTCTCAAGCAGGTAAATACCATCCTGTGGCGCATCAACCGTAAGAATCTCCATCTTGCTGGGGTCGAGCTCGCACGCGCGCTGGTATAGGAGTTCAAAGATGCGATAAGCCTCAGAGGGTGTCAGCTGCTTATCGTAGATTGCTCGCCCCCTGCCGCTGGGCACGAGCCAGTAGACACAGAATCTTGGCACCTGCAACTCCTCCGATAGCTCCAGCAGAGCCTCCAGCTCCTCATAGTTGTCCCTCGTCAGAGTGACCCTGATACCGGCTTTGAGTCCGATGTCCATGCAGTTCCGGAGTGCCTGCACCGCCTTCCGGAAACATCCTGGCTGGTTCCTCATTGCATCATGCGTATCCTCAGTCGCCCCGTCCAGCGATACACCCACATACTCGATACCCGAATCCTTTATCCTCTCAGCCACAGCCCTTGTTATTAATGTGCCATTGGTACTGAGAGCGGTCTTCAAGCCATGAGCAGCTGCACAATCCGCGAGTTCCCAGAAGTCATGCCTCATTAAGGGTTCACCACCTGTAAATAGGAGCAGGGGTATTCCCATCTCCGCGAGGTCCTCTATGAATGCTTCCGCCTCACCGGTAGTGAGTTCTCTGCCACCGTGCCCCCCGAGTCCGGCACTGATATAGCAATGTGCGCATGCGAGGTTACATCTGCTGGTGATATTCCAGAATACAACCGGTCTGCGCGTCTCGGCGAACGCCAGTAACCGGCTTGGTACCTGAGGTGGTGGCTTCGTTCTGTGTTTCAGGGCTTCACTGACCGTGCCTTTACCATGAACGAGCTGGGTTATCCGTATCATCCCTCTCCTTCTCGCAATACAATACGATACACATCCAAGTTAGTAGTTATAGTATTTAATAACCTGAGACATCATACTATATCAGGGATGAAGAAAGAAGAGCTGATACATCTACACCTGTTATTGGCTCAGTTGAAGAGGTACTGTGAGGAGAGGGGCATAGACTGTGATTTCACGCGGTATAACGAGCTGGGCATCACTCCCTTCCAGGTCCACAGGAGCAAGGAGGAGCACAAGCAGGCGATTTTTATCCTCAGCTCTGAGCTGGTCTCGCTGGCTGCGAAGAACAATCTACCACTGAAGAGATAGAATCGCGGTTTTTAGCAGTTCCACAGGCTGTCCCGTCCTCTTCTACCCTGTTAGTCCTCGTGGGGGGAGGGGGATAGCAAGAGGGTTCATCGCTGATGTAATTTGTATTAATATATTCATGATTTTGCTAACTCTCAGCCTCCAGCATCTTACCTGCAAGGTTCCACTCGCGTGGTACCCACTGGATGGAGACCTTACAATGGGTGCTGATTTGGTGCAGTAACTTCCGTGCCTCCTCGTACAGTGGTTTGAGTGTGTGCGATCTCACTTTATAGATGCCGTTCATCTGACGTACGAGGAGTTGCGAATCAGACTTTATAACAATCTCATCTGTACCGGTACAGAGAGCTCTCGCATAGCTCAATGCGGAGAGCAGTGCAAGATACTCGGCTCGATTATTGGTGCCAGTACCCGCATCTCTCACGATTCTTATACCCGGACCCACCACCGCGATGCGCATAGGACCGGGATTGCCTGCACACGCGCCGTCGATGAAGAAGGTTGCCATCTCGTCATCTCGCCATCTCGCATTTCCCATAATTAGATTAGATATAATTAGAGATAGAGATACCGATACCGATAGCGATAGGAGAATATCAGGAGATGGCGGGAGTGAAAGAAGTGCATTTAAGGGGTGCGAATGACGAAGAACTACTCCATATAAGCGAGACTATGGGGCTCGCACTCAATTTAGCGGAGATGAAGAGGATAAAACACCACTTCATTGCACTGAAGAGAGAGCCTACCGAGGTGGAACTCCAGGGTATAGCACAGGCATGGTCAGAGCACTGCTGCTACAAGAGCTCGAAACGAATCCTTGAGGAGTTCATCTTCAGGCGGAGCGGAGATATGAGCACAAAGTGCATAGATGTGATAGAGGAAGATGCGGGAGTGGTGGAATTCGACGCTGAGCATGCCTATGTGGTGGCTTTCGAGAGTCATAACCATCCCTCAGCAATAGAGCCCTATGGCGGTGCTGCTACGGGCATTGGCGGAATCGTTCGTGATGTGGTATGCATGGGTGCGCAGCCAGTGGCGCTGATTGACCCCCTCTTCTTCGCACCACCTGATTTCACGGACGTGAAACTCCCGGCTGGGATGAGACATCCTCGATTCCTGTTTGAAGGTGTCGTATCCGGAATAAGCGACTACGGTAACCGGATAGGCATCCCCACATGTGCAGGCATGGTCTATTTCCACAATGGCTATGCGGGCAATTGCGTGGTGAATGTGGGCTGTGTGGGTGTGATGAAGAAGAGCGCACTGCGACGGAGCATGGTGAGACCGGGTGAAGTCCTCATACTCGTGGGTGGCAGGACAGGGCGGGATGGGATACATGGCGTCACCTTCGCATCCTCCGAGCTAACCGGTGCTGAAGAATACCGAAGTGCCGTTCAGCTCGGAGACCCGATAACGAAAGAGCCACTGATGCATGCCATACTGGAATGCAACGAACGTGGGATGATAAGGGGGATGAAAGACCTCGGTGGTGGTGGGCTCTCATGTGCGGTATGCGAGATGTGCCACAGTGGAGGTTGTGGCGCGGAGATACACCTTGACCGTGTGAAGCTGAAGGAATCCGGGCTTCAGGCATGGGAGATATGGGTCTCTGAATCGCAGGAACGGTTCCTGCTCGCAGTTATGCCTGGAGATGTGAAACCACTACTGGCGATATTTGAGCGATGGGATGTAGAAGCTACGGAGATAGGATATGCAGTCAGAGGTGGTCGAATAAGACTGTTCTACCATGATGAGCTTGTATTCGACCTGGATACAGACTTTATACTCAATACCCCCGTTTATGAACGCCCACGTGAGATATCAACTGCAGAACTCAACACCACTGTGGAGATAGAAGAGCCGGGCAGTTATGATGACATCCTGAAGATGCTACTGGCATCACCGAACATAAAATCCAGAGAGTCGGTTATAAGACGATACGACTATGAGGTGCGGGCTGCTACGGTGGTGAAACCACTGCAGGGGCTGATAGGTAAGGAGACACACGGAGATGCCGTGGTGCTGAAGCCACTGGAATCATCTTATGAAGGCATCGCCATCACTGCGGATGTAAACCCCTCATATTGCGAACTGAATCCGTTCTGGGGTGCGGCGAGTGCGATAGACGAGGCATGCAGGAATCTGACCGCCGTTGGTGCGGTGCCTCATTCCTTCGCCGACTGCCTCAACTTCGGTAATCCAGAGAAGCCGGTGCGAATGGGCGAGTTCTACGAATGCTGCCGTGGTCTCGGTTATATGGCTTCTTCGCTTGGTATACCCTTCGTGAGCGGGAATGTGAGCTTCTATAATGAATATGCGGCATCGGGTGTATCGGTCTCTATACCACCCACACCCACTGTTCTCGGTATTGGAATCTGTCACGACATAAGGGATTGCATCACGGTGGATGTGAAAGAAGCCTCAAATCACCTCTATCTGCTGGGAGAAACGAAGCGAGAGCTGGGTGGCAGTGAGTATTACAGGCTACGGCTGCGGGGTGAGCGGCGGGGGGTGGTACCAAGGACGGACCCGGCAGTGCTGAAGAGATATATGGCTGCAATAAGAGAGGCAATGGCAGCGGAGATGATAGCCAGTTGCCATGATATCGCCGAGGGCGGGCTCGCAGTTGCGGTATCCGAGATGCTCATGGGAGGTGACCTGGGTGCTGAGATAGATATTGGCGATGTCAGTCCGGCTCAGGGATTGAGGAGTGATTATAAGCTCTTCTCTGAATCGAACACGCGATGGATAGTGGAGGTGTGGCGTGAGGACCGCCAGAGGTTTGAGACGCTGATGCGGCATCGCGGTGTTGAAGTGACGGAGATAGGGGAGACGAGGGCAGAGGACGTGGTGATAATAAGAGACGGTGGCAGGAAGCTGATAGAGCAGCCCCTGGGGGAGCTGAGAGCGATATGGTGTGCTCCTATCTGAGTCTGTGTCTGAGTCTGTGTGCGGGGGTTCCATGGAACGAGTAATAGAATCGGCAGTTTGCCCCTTCTGCGCATGTCTGTGTGATGACCTGGTCATCACGGTGGTTAATAACGAGATAAAGGAGATAAGAAACGCCTGCAGGCTGGGCGTAGCGAAATTCCGCGCCTGTACCTGTACTTATACTCATGCACGTACGCAGGCATCCCAACGGTTGAAATGTCCACGAGTGGGAGGCAGGAGCAGCAGTTATGATGATGCAATCGCAGAGGCAACGGAGATATTGAGAAGAGCAGATAAGCCACTCATCTATGGACTGTGTAACAGCAGTTACGAAGCCCAGCGTGTGGCACTGGCAATAGCAATGCGTAAGCGAGGAGTACTCGATATCTCTGAATCCATCTGCCACAATATCCTCTATACCGGGTCCGGGTTGAAGAAGTACCCGTTCTACTATGCACTCCTGGATGAGATACGCGAGAAGGCGAATGTAATCGTCTACTGGGGCTCCAATCCCGTCGTCTCGCATCCGCGCCATCTCTCACGGTATTCTGTATATCCAACCGGGCGATACGCAATGAGGGGCGTGACAGACCGTGAAGTAATCGCGATTGATGTAATGGAGAGCGAGCTGAAGAAGCACTGGCTGTTGCAGGTGAAGCCCGGCGATGATGCAAGGATAGCGGAGATTTTAACCCGGTTGGTCTCTGTATCAGGAGATTGTGCAGCTCAGGATATAGATGAGGATACAGATATAGAGAGACTGAAGGAGATAGCAGAGAGACTGAAGAGAGCGCTGTATGGTGTCATCTTCATCGGTCTCGGCGTTCTCGGAGTGGGCAGTGAGGATGCAAGGCATAATGTGGATGCCATCCTCGCGCTCGTGGATGCACTGAATAAGGGGGAGGGGAGAAAGTACGTACTCTTCCCCATGAAGGGTCATTATAATGTGATGGGCGCGGTACAGCTTCTGATGCGTGAGACCGGCTATCCATTTGGGCTCGATTTCTCTCGCAGCTCCACCACTGGCACCGGCACTGGCACTGGCAGCAGTATCTTTGAGCCGGGTAAGACGACAGTTATGGACGTGATAGAAGAAGGAGAGGTGGATGCAGCTTTGATCGTGGGTGCAGACCCTGCCACGTCATTCCCCGGTGATAAGGTTAAGAGATTGGCAGAGATACCACTTATTGTGCTCGACCCGTTTGAGACCCCAACCACTTCTTTAGCCTCGATCGCTATCCCTACTGCGATTACCGGCATAGAAGCAGAGGGTATAGCATACCGGATGGACGGTCTACCACTGAAGTTAAATAAGATAGTAGAGAGTGAGTATCCCTCGGACAGGGAGGTACTGGAGAGGATATACAGAGCTCTATTCTGATTTCTGATGCCTGTCTGTCCGTTCAATCCTCAAGAAGCTCCTGCACCTTCGCCTTCAGGAGCCTGTTTATCTCTTTACCATCCAGTTTGCCACGATACCGCGCCATGACAATCCCCATCAATGGTCCCACCGCGCTCTCCCCCCTCTCAAGTATAAAATCGCGCCTCGATGCCACTGTATCCTCGATGAACCGCTCTACATCCCTTATATCCACCTTCAGTCCCAGTTCTTCTATTGCATGCTCCACACTCAATTCAGGCTTTTTCGCTATGTACCGCATGATATCGGGTATTGCCTCCTTGCCAAACGCCCTCGCCGCGAGTAGCCTGAAGATATCGCGGATGTGCTGCTCACTCAGGTTCTCCAGCTCCACTCCCTCACGCATCAATTCCACCATCGTATCCGTGAGTGTCCGTGCGACCAGTGTGGGAGGGTGAGAATGGGGCATGTGCACTATCGACTCAAAGAGCTCGAAGTAGCTACTGCGTGCAATCTTCGTTGCGAGTTCTTCGTTCAATCCGAACTGCTCACGGTAGCGAGCGATGCGATGCTCAAATGTCTCAGGTAATCTGCTACCTATATCCTTCAGTCTCTCTGCGTCTATCTCCACCGGCGGTACATCTGTCTCCGGATACATCCTCGCAGCACCGGGTAGGGGGCGCATATACGCGCTGCAGCCATCAGGCAATGCCCGCCTCGTCTCCTTTGGTATGCCCCGCATCGCCTCTTCCGCCCTCTTCAACACCGCCATCAGTGCTCTCTCAGCCTGTGCACGCTCCTTAACCGCGGTTATCACCACGCAATCTGATTCAGAGGCGTTGAACACTGCCCTCATATCTGCTATCTCTGCCTCTCCGATACCATAAGCAGGGAGTTCATCGGTATGAATCAAGCCAGTGCCGTGCCTGGCGGCGAAATCTGCTAATTCTGTCCCGAATCGCCTGCCAGGCTGTAGCTCTGTGGAGAGAATGCCCGCGAACCCGCGCAGGCATGCACCGAATACCCTGCCGCCCGCGTTTCTTATCACCCGCGAAGCGGTATTACTGAATACATGGGAGAGGTCTTCAATGCGATACTCCACCCTGGCATCCCGGCTATTCAATTCGTCCTTCAACTCCATGAGCCTCTGCTGTCTCAATATTTCATTGTCCACTATCTCACCTATCATTCTCAGGTTCTGAACGCCCTTTATCTCCACACGGGCACCACCTTCTATCGAGATATTTATATCCTGCCTGATGGTTCCCAGCCCCCTCTTCACCCTACCGGTGGAGCGCAATATCATCCCAATCTGCTCTGCCACCTTCCGTGCCTGGTCCGCAGTGTGGATCTCAGGCGCGGTACTTATCTCCACCAGGGGTATACCCAATCGTGCCAGGGAATACACGACCTTATCGCCCCTTGTCTCTATCTTCTGTGCGGCATCCTCCTCGAGACAGAGTGATTCTATCCGGACGCGTCCATCATCCGTTGAGAGCCAGCCATCAGTTGCCACCAGTGCAGTTCTCTGGAAGCCACAGGTATTTGAGCCGTCTATCACTATCTTACGCATGGTATGGATCTCATCCACCACCTCCATCTTCAGCATCAGAGCGATCTCGAGTGCGATATCCACTGCCTCGGGATTCAGTTCACCGGGTGGCTCCTCGTCATTCTCCACCAGGCAGGTGGAGTCATAGGCATTATACACGAATGTGCGCCCGTATCCTGCTTCTTCACGCGCTGCCTCGTCCACTTCACCCATCTCACTCTTAGCAGCTCTTAGATAGCGTATAAAGGAGTATAAACACTCCTCCCTCTCCCTCTCCTTCTCCTTACCTCTGCTCCCGGTAGGGCATTTACAGAACAACTTCGTTCGTGTATCCAGTTGCTGGTGTATCTCCAGTCCAGCTTTCAAACCCACCTTATCGTAATCATAACCCGCCACCATCTCCTCTCATTCTCCTCCTCGTAGAACACCTATCAACTATAACTTATAACTTATGCATTATGGAGTGGTTTATCTTAGCCCTTGTAGCATCCATATTCTGGGCAGTGGTGGTGATAGTGGATAAATTCATCCTGACACGTTATATCCGGGACGCGGTTGCATATCAGGTCTTCCTCGCCATCGTCATGCTACCATTCATCGCCTTCCTCTTACCTTTCACTCCCGCTTCCATCAACGGCAACGGCGATGGTAATCTCAATCCCAATCTCAATCTCGTTCTCATCCCTCTCACCATCCTGCTGGGAGTGGTTCTGGGGTTGGGCTTTGTGCTTTACAACCGGGCGCTACTGATAGAAGAGGTATCGCGCGTGACACCTTTACTCTTCCTCTCTCCCTTATTTGTGCTACTCCTCTCCTACCTCTTCATCGGTGAAGCACTACCCATGCATAGGTACGTGGGTATAGGGCTGATGGTACTCAGTGCAATTACTGTCTCATTAAGGGTGGAGGGAATCAGACGCGG
>JAODGR010000038.1 GCA_025464275.1 Methanosarcinales archaeon | reverse complement strand
GAGGATAAGGCGATATAACATGGTTGTTTACAGTTGCAAGCCTACTCAATATACCGTTTACAGAATGCTATGTTCCTACGCAATTCCTCATAGCTCAGCTCCCTTCTCATCTTATCACGCCAGAAAACTTCTATTACCACATATTTTAGCGTGGTGGACTCCAGTAGCTGGAATATCCGACTGAAATCCAGCTCCCCTCGCCCGATTGAGAGATGGTCCTGCTTATCAGAGAGGGAGCAGTCATGCAGATGCACGACCAATATCTTCGTACCGCATGCGGTTACCCACCTCTGGAGGTACCGGATGTAATCATCACCCTCATCTCCCAAAACTGGTGTGTGGGTCAGTTCTGCCATTATCGCATGCCCGATATCGAATGTAAGAGAGAATCCCAGTTCCTTCGATAGAATAGCTTCCCGTAATAGCTCCGACCACTCAAATGGCACCAGGTCGTTCTCCACACATACCTGAATACCATATTCAGAAGCCATACTCGCTATTACTCGCCATCGACTGGCGCACCTCCTCCTCAACTCTGCCCGCACCTCCCGCAGCTTATATGTGGAGACTCGAGGATGGACATGTAGGTTGTAGTACAGTGTCAGGGGCATGAATTCCGCTGAGAACTCCATACATCGCCTCAGGATCTTCATACTCGCATCTGCTATCTCTTCACGCGGATGCATGACCTCGATATCAAGTGGTGAATGAAATGCTATTCTCAACCCACAGTCTGCCAATAGCCCCTTTAGCTCGTCCTTATCCGCTTCATTCATCCCCTCGGGGAGGGGGTAATCGAGTGAGAATTCAATATAGTCCAGTCCGAGTGCCTGGAGCTGCTCTACTGTCTGCCTGAATGGGCGATTGCCATACCATACCGGTGCGCCCAATAGAACACGCATTATCCCAATACAATACATGATATGATAGGAGATATGATAGATAAAACTTAAATCTTCGCAATTCTCAATACTCTTCAATTACAGGCACAAGCCGTTATGCCATTCCGGAAGGGGTGATGAAGCTGTACCGATTCCGTTCGGGCTCCATCTGTAAACTATTCGTTGGCGGATTGCACGGTGATGAGGGTTTATATACCGCACCGGTACTGGAGATACTGGCAGGAGAAGCGGAGACGGTTCCAGATGCGGACATAATAATCGTACCCGCTATCACCACCGGTGCTCGCTACGTAGGTGTGCTCACAGAGGCGTATTACCACACACGGGAAGGTATGATCCTCACAGGACTGATAAAGCGTTACAAACCACGGTTCTACTTCGAACTGCACGCATACAGTGAGAAATCATATTCCCGGCTGACCAGTGCCGAACGCGAGAAGATAGAGGGGGTACCGCCATTTGTAGATCTCGGGAAGCGCGTCCTTATAGGCTCTATCGCACCGGTCTTGAGGAATACGCTGTTCAGCACCGATGATTTCTGCCTGACGATTGAACTGCCACACGGGATACAGAGAGACCATGCAGTTACAGTGAGAGAGCACGTATTGGATATTTTACGGCTTGGACTGCGATGCAGAACGAAGATAGAGATGCTGGGGCAACTGAGGAGGATGTATCCCGAACAGGTGGAGCGAGCGGAAGAGCTATTTCTGCAATATTATCGTTCTCATCCTTATCCTTCCGCACCAAAGCTCGAACCATTTTAAATTTTAATCACTCCTACGGATAGCCGGTAGCCGGATATGAACAGTACAACTCCTACCGGTTAACACAGACTCGTACGGGCAGGATATAGGGTCTCTCCTCATGGATGCCCAGTTTCGCCTCCACGCCATAGACATGCCTGATATTCTCGGCGTTCAGTACAGAAGAGGGTTTACCCTCTGCATAGATACTGCCCCCGTTCATCATTATTATCCTGTCTGAATAGCGAGCTGCGAGATTGAGGTCATGAATAGCCATTATTGCCGAGATGCCACGCTCCCTGATCACCCGTTTCACTATCTCCATCACCTCAAGCTGGTGTCTGATGTCAAGATTGGAGGTGGGCTCATCGAGCAGGAGTAACTCAGGCTCCTGCGTGAGTGAGCGAGCAATGAACACCTTCTGGCGCTGACCGCCACTGAGTTCATTTATGTCCCGCATTGCCAGGTCCTCAATATTCAGCAGTTTTAATGTCTCCAATACCTTCGCCGTATCTCGTTCACTGCTTCGCCAGCCGAGATGCGGACGCCTGCCCATGAGTACGGTATCGAAGACCGTGGCGGGGAAGACATGAGAGCTATCCTGGGGTATGTAGCCTATCCTCCTTGCAAGTTCTATTCTGCTTATCTCCCTGATATCACGACCATCGAGCATGATACAGCCCTTCTGCGGTATGAGAATCCGGTCAATACAGCGCAGGAGGGTTGATTTACCCGCTCCGTTCGGTCCCACCACGCCCAGCAGCTCCGATTCTCCAAGCTCTATGCTCACATCCCGTAATACAGGCACATCTGTGCTTGAATACCGGTATTCCAGCCCCTTTACTTCCAGTTTCACCAGTACTCCCTCCTCCTCCTTAATATCAGATATAAAAACATAGGACCACCAAGGAAGTATGTTACCGCACCCACGGGCAGTACCATCGATACCATCGTCCTGGCGAGTGTATCAGCACCGAGCAGTAGAGCGGCGCCGAACAGTCCAGAAGCAGGGATTAAGAACCTGTTATCACCACCGATGATCATCCGGCAGATATGCGGTGCAACCAGACCTATAAAACCGATGATACCCGTAAAGCATATGATACCGGCGGTGAGTAGCGATGCGATTAACAGGATATAAACCCGAATTCGTTCAACATTAACCCCGAGGCTCTTCGCCACTTCATCACCTGCACCCATCACGTTCAGGTCCCATGACTTCCACACCAGTGGTGGGAAACAGACCCCAACGATGATGGATATCGGCAGTATGCCGTCCCACGATGCCTTCCCCAGAGTACCCACCAGCCAGTGAAACACCTCCGCTTCCTCTTTCGGCATGGCAAAGTATCTCAATAAAGTGGTCATACCCTCGAAGATGTAGAACATGGCAATACCGGCGAGGATCATCGTCTCCGGCGTTGCCCTTCTGTACCGTGTGAGCCCGATGATCACGAATGTGGGGATCAGGGAGAATACAAATGCATTGGCTATTATAAAATACTCGCCTCCTGCAACCACAATGCCCGGTATAATAGCAAGGGTGGCACCAAATCCTGCACCTGCGGAGATACCCAGAGTGAAAGGGCTCGCAAGGGGATTCCTTAGTATTGCCTGCATCGTTGTACCCGCAATTGCAAGTCCTATACCCGCGAGTAAACCCAGTAGAATGCGTGGCAGCCTCAACTCCCAGACTATGTACTCCTTCATCGTAAAAAGCTCACGGAAGAAGGCGTCAATGCCGTGAGAAGTGATGAAATGGAGATCGAAATTGGTTATTATCTGGGGAATACCATGCCATAATATTGAGTACACCTCGGTGACGGTGACAGGATAAGAGCCGAGGGTGGCGGCGATGCCCGCAATAACGAATGTCAGGATGAGGGAGAAGAGGATGAAGACCATCTTTCTACCTATGAATTGCCTGTATTGCTTCTCTACTTCTTCTATCTTACTCTCGTTCATTTTCCATATGTTTAATAATAAATTTCTTACTGATATAACAAGTAATATAGATAAATAAATTGAATCTATCTCATTAATATGCACCATTAACCCGTAATTATAAATCTAAATCCTTCATTCAGGTCATTCAGGTTATGAGCACATCCGGGTGGATATGGATATGATATGAAATAGAAAAAATTAGCGCTCCTGCTCCTGATTATGGCTCCGCTTCTTCACCGCCAGCTTCCGGACCTGTTCCATGCCGGACTCCGGTAGAGCTTTAATTTCTATGTACCCGCTCTCATACGCGCCTCTGACCAGTTCATCACCACGTTCCGTACGGGTGATGAGGGTTGACCATCCCTCAGCAGAGCCTACCGAGCCTACGGATATATCAGCCAGTTCGGCGGTGAAATCCGTGCAAACTGAACACCCCTCATGGACGAAACCCTCTAACTCACTCAGAGGGATGGTGATAACATCTTCTTCACCACCTCCACCCGCTTCAGCTCTGGCTTTGTATACTCGGAGTTCTTTACCTTTTATATCAAACTTCCTCACACGGTCTAAAGGCACCCGCCTGTTCACGAAATCCAGTAACCCCTCAGTGTAGTTCTTGGTGCAGAATAGCCCAATCAACAATTTTACCGCCTCTACTCCCAGTGCATACGGCTGATTCGCTGTCTCTACTTTCCTCAAACCCTGTATCTGACATGGGAGACCCACAAATGCAATGGCATTGCAATCACTCTCCAGCGCTTCTCTCACCCCGATGACCGATGGATAGAGTGTATACCTGGTACCTGCACTCGCCTTCAGCGTTTCATAATCCCTTGCCACCTCCACCTTCGGTCGCCAGTTGCTATCAGAGGCTGTAACCACCGCGCAGTCGATTGCGAGTGTATCCAGTCCATAAGCGAGCAGTGAAGTGACCACACCTCCATCCTGACCCTCTATCTCCTCCCTCCTTGTACGCGCTTCATAACATGCTCGATATACGCCGAGAGCATCATCGCTGGTCCTCCCAAATATCCGCTCCTCTATACTCGCCTGTGGCATGAAAGTCCTGGGGCAGAAGGTATAGCAGAGCCCGCAGACGGTATCATACCCCTCGGTGAATCTCGGCTCAGTATCGCCCTCTTCTATACTTATCTTCTCACAAAAGGCGGCGCAGGTGCCGCACATGCTGCATCTCCCCCTCGCTATGACCTCATGCTTCAAATCAGAGAAGCCTCGTTCTAAGAAGGTGGGCAGCCTCACGTATCCCCGCTCTTGCCACTCACTCTCACCCTCACCCTCACTCTCACCCTCGTATACCATCTCTTAAAGATACCCCCTGTTTAATATACACATCCCCATTTATAACTTACTCTTTTAATCGTTCATCATTTACTCATTTACCGAACAACTTAGATAGAAGTGTCTTCCGGGTCTCACATTGAGTTGCGTAGATACAATTTTCACATGGCGCGCTCCTGCTTTTGTGTGGGAAGAGACCTCTCTTTATTCGCTTCACCTGACTCAATATCTGTAATGCCAGTGCACGGTCACTCCTCCTTATCTGTATATCCCGGAATTCCACATCCCTTATATATTGCACGAATCCGCGGCGGACCGTGACCCCACTGCTCCCGCTTCCAAATTCATCCTCAATCAGCATGGCATACGCTGCCAGCTGTATCCGGTCACTTCGCCATATGCCGTATTCTGGTGTCTTACCGGTCTTTACCATACAGGGTATCAGCTCCTCATCCGTTATTATCAACTTATCCACACTGCCACTCAGGTTCAGCTTTTCTGAGTATAACATCCGCTCACGTTCATAGCCATAAACCCTCTCCAGCTCCATCTGCTCGTTCTCTACAATCTCATGCCTGAGCATCCGCCACCCTTCTTCATCATCCATACCGGTAGTGCGTACAACCGCGCACTTCACTCTCTCCAGCTCACTCGCTATCACCTCCCCTTCCAGTCCACACGCCGCGAGTTCATCCCTGTATATCCTTGGTACACACTCCACTATATCACCAATTGTATCCATAAGCGTGGCGTGGTTGTCGCAACGAATGATTCTGTGCAGATTAAATGCCATTTCTTTCAGTATGATTCTTTCCATTGTGCTCATGCCCGCACGTTTATGATGCTCATAGCCACTCCCACTGGCACTTCCTCCACCTGTGCTCCCGTGTGTCCCGAAATAGACCAGTCTGGGGCATATCTCATACTGCGTTAACTCTGATACTCTTACTTTTAACCTTGACTTCTCACCCGCCTCTGCCCTTATCTCTCCACTCATCCATCCGTGTATAGCCCGCCCGGCTCTTAGCCCGTACAGGTTTTAGAGAACGGGGATATGATACAGATGAAAATGATATAGTACTATTAAATAGTTGTGATGGTGTGATGGTGTGATGAGCGTGAGGGAGAGTTTGAGTGCTGGCGTATTGCTGCTGCTGGTGGTGGTTGTTGTTGCTGCTGCTGTGTGCATCCTCCTGTCTACCACTGCATGTGCATATTCCACCCTCCTGATCACCGAATTCTATCCAGACACACTGACGAAAGGAGAGCCGGATGAATACATAGTACTGAGAAACCCATGTACTCACTCGGTAGAGATTGCAAACTGGAGTATCACAGATAACGAGGCGGTATTCGTCTTCCCGCGCCTCTCCATACCGCCTGGCAGGGGTGTATACCTCACGAGGAGAAATGCGACATATTACCGCCCTGATAGAGCCATTGCCACCTTAAAACTCGGTAATGCCTTCGTATTGAGTAATCGTGGCGACGAGCTCATCCTCCATGACGCCTCTGGGAGAGTTGTAGACGCGGTGATATACGGTGATTCTCCATATAGAGGTACTGGGTGGCGCGGTGTGCCACTGAAGGAGCCAATAGCGGGACTGGCATTCCATCGAAAGAGCTGTGAAGATACAGATACCGCCTCTGACTGGGTGCTTCTCCCACCAGGCGCTTATTATCACCCTCCACAGCGGTTTTTCGCTAACCACACCAGTGTCACCACCTTTGTATCGCCAGATTGTAGCTTCAGCGTTCTGAAGAGCGAACTGGATAATGCTTCCTCATCTATATGCCTCAATCTATACGAATTTGATAACGTCAGACTTATGGAGCACGTCATAGAGGCTATGCGGCGCGGTGTGCGTGTTCACCTCCTGATGGAATCTCACCCGGTGGGGGGCATGGGCGCAGGAGAGCGGTATATCGCAGCTCAGATACAGAATAACGGCGGTACTGTTCGCTTATCACATGATAGATTCCTGAATCATGCTAAATATGCAATTATAGATGATACTACCGTTATCTTAATGTCAGAGAACTGGAAATACACGGGAGTACCTGAAGATGAGACATATGGTAATCGTGGCTGGGGCATTGTGATAAGGAATAGCGAGATAGCGAGTTATTTCATGGAGTTATTCATGGATGATTTCCAGCGTGCCATCCCGCTCACGTTCCACACAGTATCACCAAGGCAGGAGCAGGAGCAGGAGCACAAGCACAGGCAGAATCCATGTGACGGCGCCTCCTACACACCGGTATTCGCACCCTCCACCATGATAACCAATTTCACATTGATACCCCTTCTGGCGCCCGATTCCGCCCTGAGTCAGGATACAATACTGGGTATGATAGGGGATGCACGTGAATACATATACGTGGAGCTGTTCTCAGCGGGATGGAGCTGGGGAGACGAGGCTAACCCTTTTATCACTGCCCTGATTGACGCTGCGAGACGTGGCTGTGAGGTGAAGATTCTGCTGGATTCCAGGTATCTGGAGAGTGATAGCGGCAATGATAACGATGATACTGTATCAGAGCTGAACAGGGTTGCACATGCGGCTAACCTGAGCCTTGAGGCTAAGCTGGCTGATTTGAACTCCCTCGGCGTGGTGAAGATACACAACAAGGGGCTGGTGGTGGATGGTAATAAGGTGCTTATATCCTCCCTGAACTGGAATGCGCAATCCGTTTATAATCGTGAAGCGGGAGTGATAATAGAGAACCGTGGAATATCATCCTTTTATGAGCGGGTATTCCTGCATGACTGGTACGCCACCAGTGGCAGTGCCGCCATGGATGAAGCTAAGGGAGCCGGTGCTGGTGCGTTTGAGATGCGAGTACTGTACACTGTGCTCACACTCGGTGCTTCCTTCTTTATCTTCCTGATAGTGAGATGGTATCAAAGGCGATGAACCACCGTCTCTTCTATTTCTTCTCCCACTTATACAGGTTCAGCACCTGTGACAATGTCTTACCACGCTTTATCTCCTCTCTTATCCGCTCCTCATTCTTCCATACCTCCTTAGCACGTCTTGCTATCTCATAGGCACGCTCCTTTGGCACCACCACCACGCCATTGTCATCTCCTATTATCCAGTCACCCGGTCGGACGTACTCACCGCCGCATCTTATCTCGGCATTCAGTTCACCGAAGCCTTTGGGCTCGCCGGCATTTGGCACCACGTATTTAGCAAATACAGGGAATCTCATCCGTCTTATCTCTTCCACATCCCGCACTGCACCATCGATGACAATTCCGGCGATGCCTCTCTGTTTACAGCTCCATGATGCCAGCTCGCCCCACAGTGCGACATCCTTTGAGCTGCCATAGATGACAATCACTTCGCCCGGCTTTGCGACATCCGTGGCCTCCACCGGCTTTGCCCAGTCACCTTCGAAGGTCTGCACCGTAACCGCTTTACCAACGAGCTTTATACCTTCAAATAGTGGTTTTATACCGCGTAATACACCCTTTCGATGCATTGCATCCGATATATTAGGTGTGGAAACCTGAGAGAAGAGTTCAAAGAGCTCTTCATCCATTGCTCCTGCTCTTACTGCTGCTGCTCCTACTGCTACTCCTCCCCCCGGTCTCCTGCTCATGGCGGACGTCATGCTCGCTTTTATCTCTCTCGCCGATTCTGTCACCTTTGATGACCTTGTGATGTTACCACCCACGATGATTATATCAGCACCGAGGCACACAGCCCTGGCTGCCATTGATGCATCTATACCACCAGCCACAGCCAGTGGAACGGTGATATCACCGGAACCTGCTATCTCCTCCAGTAAGCTCAGCATGTCCGCACCCCTCATCTGCTGGTCTATGCCCACATGAACGCAGATATAATCAGTACCCATCTCCTGTAGCTCCTTCGCCCTGTTCATAGGGTCTGCTACGTTCATTATGTCCACCATGATGTAGATACCGTATTTGTGGGCGGATTCTATGCCCTCTCGGATGGTGGAATCATCGGCGAGACCGAGTATAGAGACGACGGAAGCGCCGGATTTAGCCGCCATCTCCACTTCTATTGCCCCGGTATCCATTGTCTTCATATCCGCCACTATCGGTACATCCGGGAAAGTCTCATGCAGCACCCGTACAGCACGCATACCCTCGCTCTTTATCAGTGGTGTACCCGCTTCCAGCCAGTCGGCACCGCCCTCCAGACTCTCTCGCCCTATCTCTATCGCCCTCTCCAGCTCGAGCACATCCAGTGCCACCTGCAGTATCTTACCCTCTCCCCGCTTCATCACTCCACCTCACATCGCGAACGCAGCGGAACAGAACAGAACAGCAGTTCTACATTTATTTTGTCTCTTTCTTACTCTTACTTTATAATACCTAATACAGGCAGTCAACAATATCTTGTATCTTGTATGGTGGAGATAAAACCGTTCAGAGCGACGATCCTGAACCCGGAAGTGAATAACCGGGAAGAGCTCATCTGCCCGGTCTATGATACCATTGACACCGCCCAGTACAGGCGATATTCAATCAGGAGGAACAATGTCATCCATTTTACCACCCGGCATCTGGGTATGCGTGAGGGTGAATTTGTGAATCACGCACGTACGACCATAGAGCGGATGTTCAGGGAGTGTATCCTGGTAGAGCGTGCCAGTCCCGCATTATACATCTATGGAATCACGTACAGGCTCCCGGATGAGCTCATGGAGATGATTCCTGAATGTAAGAGGCAGGCGAGTTACTTCGCTTCCGGACTCGTGGCACTGGTAAGGGTGGAGAAACTGAACGAGCATCTTATTTTCGGGCATGAGAGGACATTTGAATCGAATACCGCGGAACGATACCTCCTGATGAAGGAGTGTGGCATGAATTTCGCACCCATCGTTGCCGCTTATAAGATGCCAGAGATGCCCGACCCCGATGCTTCTTACTCCTCTATGGATAAGAAGCCGCTGGTGGATCTCTCGCTGGATGGCACCCGGCACCAGCTCTGGGAGCTCACAGACGAGCGTGTCATTATGGAGCTTCAGCAGTTGATGCGTGACCGGAAGATATTGATTCTCGATGGGCATCACCGTTACACCGCCTCTTACTGGCTGAGCAGGCATGGTGGACCGGGATATACAATGATGATGCTCCTGGAGGAGGGAGACAGGGGGCTATTATTACTCCCCTGGCATCGATGTCTCAAACTGGGGGATGACCATATGAAGCTTCTCTGGGAGCGGATAAAGTCGCACTTCCACATTGAATCCTGCACCCGGGAAGACATCTACTCAAAGCTCCATGACGCCAGTGGCGATTTTGATGTCAGAGTGGGGATGTATGACCGTGAGGATTTCTATATGCTATATGCTGATGAACGGGGGATAAGGGCTTTATCGGAGTACAGGGGAGAGCGAGTCGGGCTGGATGTAATAAGCCTCCATGAATGGCTCATTGACCCGATGCTCAGACCCAGCCTGAATGGTGGGGGTGTGCATGGAGAGGCTCTACTCTTCACTGCCAGTCCACGTGAAGCGATAGAGAAGGTGGATAACGGTACCTTCAGGGTTGCTTTCTTCTTGAAGCCACCGCGAATGGCGGATGTGGAGTATAAGGCGATGGTAGAGAGGAGAGGGTTACCCCAGAAGTCCACACTCTTCCTGCCGAAGGTAGCGGAAGGCGTGGTGATGCGGAAGTTTCATCGTGATGAAGGGGAGCAGGAGCAGGGGCAAGAGCAAGAATAGAGATCCTGGTTCAAAAAGGGTATCAGGGCGACAATTAACCCATCAACGTAGTACCTCTTCCTGTCCATCACGCCTCTGGTGAAATACCCCACTGCACCCTGCTTCTGCTTCGTGTGCTCTGTCCCTGTGAGTTCATCCATTACGTCCCCCAGTTCTCTACCCTTCAAAAGCTCACCGGTTATTACCGGTGGTGATTCAAATAGCGGTGTACAGCCATAACCTTTCATCCCCCGCCTGTCCATGATACACATCACCCCGAACACAAACCACCGGCTGAATAGCTCCACTATCCCACCCTCAATGCCCACGAAGAA
>JAODGR010000014.1 GCA_025464275.1 Methanosarcinales archaeon | reverse complement strand
TCTCTCCTTTATATCCTCAAAAGCACTGCATATTTAAATTTAAATATGGAACACATCATTTTGAACATCCTTATCTGGTCCGGTCTATACCTGATAGTGTGCCTGAGCTTGAACATAGAGTTTGGATTTGCCGGTATTCCGAACTTCGGGCGAGCTTTAGCTGTCCTCTTCGGCGCTTTCGCAGTGGGTGGCATCACGAACCGGATACTCATGCTCCTGCTCGGCATCAATGCGGGGATAGTGGAGGGTAGCGGTGCGGTGAAAGGTGTGATGAACGAGATTATATCGCATAATCCAGCTGTTGGTATCCTTATTCTCATACTTTCGCTCCTCTGCGCGTCTGCTATCGGTGCTTTATCCGGCGTTATGCTCATACTCCCGAGTGCGAGACTTTCTGAATACTATCTTGCGATGACGATGCTCGCAATAAGCGAAGGCGTGTTCATGGTCTGTTACTATAATCCGGTAATAATGGGCGGTTATTATGGCGTATCAACACCTGATGTCATCTCTTTCATCCCGGGAGAGCACAGGCTCGAGGTCTTCTCACTTATCACGCTTGTAATCGCTTTATTCATCTATTTTATCGTCTGCTGGTTGCTCAACACACCATACGGCAGGATTTTGAGGGCTATGCGTGAAGACGAGCGAGTAGTGTCCGCATACGGTAAGGACGTGATGATGCTCCGGATAAAGACATGCGCACTCGGCTCCGCCTTCGCCTCTATCGCCGGCGCTCTGTATTCGTTTTACTCAACGAATGTGATAGCGAGCAGTTTCAACAGGGCGGAGTGGACCTTTTACCCTTTCCTCATGATCATACTCGGCGGGCTCGGGAACAACCGTGGAGTGATTGCCGGGGTCCTCTCTTTCGTCGTTACGAAGGTCCTTCTCTCTGTTTACAAATGGGAAATCACCGAATTCCTCCATCTCCCCTTCGAGGCTGTATGGTTAGAATACATAATCTTCGGTCTCCTCATGATTCTCGTGCTCATATACAAACCCGGGGGTCTGATAAAGGAGGAGCCAATAATGACGAGACCGATAAGAAAAGCGATGCAGCAGGACCAGGTCTGAGCTCGAGCTCAATACCAATACTATAACTTTTCTTTTTATCATCTCTATTAATGGTGATTGAAATGGTAGAGGGGCTACCGGAGCAGGGTAAGATATGGTATAACGGCAGATTTATGGACTGGAGAGATGCGAAGGTGCATGTGCTCGCGCATGGTCTCCACTACGGATCCGGGGTATTCGAGGGCATAAGATGCTATGCAACGGAGAAAGGCTCGTTCATCTTCAGGTTGGATGACCATATCGAGAGGCTCTACCGGTCTGCGGCACTGTACAAGATGGAGATACCATATACGAAGCTCGAGCTGATGGAAGCGATAAAGGATACAATCCGAATAAACGAGCTGGATGCATGCTACATAAGACCCATTGCTTTCTATGGCTTCCACCATCTGGGTGTGAATCCAGAAGGGTGCCCCGTGGAGTGTGCAATTGCTGTATGGCGCTGGGGTACTTACCTCGGTGAGGAGGCACTTGAGAAGGGTATAAGATGCACTTTCTCTTCATGGCGCAGGATAGACCCCAATACACTACCGGTAACAGCGAAGGCAACGGGGCATTATCTGAACTCCATGCTCGCCGTGCTGGACGCTAAGGAACGCGGCTTTGACGAGGCGATAATGCTCGATAATCACGGCTACGTGGCAGAAGGACCGGGTGAGAACATATTCGGTGTCAGAGATAGCATCCTCTTTACACCTGCAATTGAATCTTCCATCCTGCCTGGCATTACCCGCGCTTCTGTGATTGAACTTGCCAGAGATATGGGGTACGAGGTGGTGGAGAAGCGTGTGAGGAAGGAGGAACTGCTGGATGCCGACGAAGCTTTCTTCACTGGTACAGCGGCGGAGATATCGGCGATAAGGGAGATAGATGGTGTGAAGATAGGAGAGGGGAGGAGGGGGAAGATAACAGGGGAGATACAGCGGAGGTTCTTTGATGTGGTGAATGCGAAGGAGGAGCGATACATGAAATGGCTCGAGCCTGTATACAATAAATAGAGAGAGAGTAAGCGAGGGTTTAAATCCACCGCTCCACTTCCACCCGTGTCTTCGATTCCTTATCCGCGTGGAGGTGAAGTCCGATATCATTCAGATATCGAGCGGAATAAGTATGCTCCCCATGGATCAGCACCTCCACCAGGTCATCTGCTTCGTCTATATCCACACTCATGAAGAAGGAATCATGAATTGCAGATGTCATGTTGCACTCTCTTGCACGGTTCAGATGCTCAATGCAACTGAGTCCATAATAGGAAACTGAGAATAGAGAAGGTTTACGGATGAGGAGCGCATTTGTACCCCCTTTCCTGCCCGGTGAGACCACTATATCCTCGCTTCGCTCTACCATCGCATTTATGCTCTCCGGCGTTACCAGGGGGATATCCGCCATCATAATCAATACCGGCTGCTCACATCGCGCTATCACCCCGTTCAGTGCATCATTCAGCGGCTTCATATCTACCATCACTTCTATATCCATCCCCATCAGGGCTAAATCTTCCGATAAGGTACCTCTCAAATCGTCCATCAGCTCCTCCGCACCCCCTGTGGAGAGTATCTCAACCTCATCCACCAGGGAACCGGATAGCGCTATCAGGACATCGCACAGCATCCTCAATGCGAACTCCTCACGCTCCACACTGGTCAATAAGTCGCTTAATCTCGACTTCGCTCCTACACGCTTGAATGGAACAATCGTCTTCAATTTCCCCCTGCCCGGCTCACCTATGTGCGTGTACCCGTAGCTCCTTCACCAGCCATTCGAACTTATCACGCATTATCTCCGCTGCCTTTATCACAATCTCATCCACAGGTAGAGAGCCGTCACTCTCGACGGAGAAGAGGAAAGTAAGGCTTTTCTGCTGCTGCTCCCTGTGGCTGGGCAGTTCCTTGAAGGTGCAGATGGTTACTGGCTGCCACTTTGCATGCTCCTTTCCCCTGCCCAGTCGCGCAATAGCCTCAAAAGATACCCTCTGCTGCGCCACGGTCCTTATACCACTAATCTCCCGCTCTGTTGAGACCAGTTTCACAATGGGGATATTCCCAAACGCGGGTTCCACACCTGGATCGGATGAGATGAGCTCCTTGGAGTACACCATCGTATATCCAACCCGCTCTGGACTCTCTGCCTTCAATGTGAGTGATACCGTATCCCCTTCACTGTAATCACTTATATTGGATACTTTCAGGGGGATCAAGCCCAATCGAAGCGCCAGTTGCTCATCGTACAGTAAGGAATTATTCTCATATATGTGTACCTCATCGATGGCAAGCTTTGGCACTTCGCTCATCATCGCCCGTCTGAGTGCATTCAAGAAGCGAGCCTTCACACCCGATACGATGAACTTTACTTCGTAAGTTTCCCGATGCACTATCTTTACTTCCATATTCCGCATCCGCTCGCGCTCACACCCTCCTCCCACGCTTGCCCCCCGGGCGCCTGGTACCATCATGTGGTACAGGTGTAACGTCCTCGATCCTCCCTATCTTCAGTCCTGCACGTGCGAACGCCCTTATCGCTGCCTGTGCACCAGGAGCAGGGGCGCGGGATTTGCGCCCTGAAGCTGCTTTCACCTTCACATCTATCCCGGAGATACCGCGCTCCTTCAATTTCTCTGCAAGCTGTAACGCCATCAGCATCGCGGTATACGGGGAACTCTCATCACGGTCAGCCTTCGCGATCATGCCACCGGAAGCTCTCGCAATCGTCTCCGCACCTGTTATGTCTGTGATGGTGATGATGGTGTTATTGAAAGAGGAGTAGATATGAGCAACTGCCCACTTACCTCCCGAGGCTGAGGTCGAGGTTGATGTGGTCATAATGCCACCTCCTCTCCTGGTTCACGCCCCTCATCCCTTCCTCCTGATGTAGCAATGGCGGAGATGGAAGCGGGGGCATAATCAGAATAGCTTATCCCACGCTCCTCATCCACCCGCACAATATATGAAGGGATGGTAACTCTTCGACCATTAATGGCGATGTGCCCATGAACGATGAGCTGCCTGGCTTGTTTGATGGTATTTGCCAGTCCTTTCCTGTAGACCAGTGTCTGCAAGCGCCTTTCCAGTAGATGCTCAACATCCAGTGCCAGAACATCCTCCAGCTTCGCATCCGCCTCTACTATCCCGTAACGCTTAAGTCGGTTCATGATTGCCTCCTGCTTCTTCATTGTATGCTCCGTAGGTTTCATACCAGCTATCTCAGCCAGGATATTTCTTACCTCTCTCCGATACTTCCTTATGAGACTGTTTGCCTTCCATATCTCTCGCTTATTCTTCAATCCGTATCTCTCGGCTAACTCCTTCTCCTCCTTTATACGCTGTATGACCCATGGTCTCCTTGGACGTTCGTACTTCTTCTTATTACGCTTTGGATGCCCCATCTCTACTTCTACTTCCCTCCCGTACGTGCCAGTGTCTTCTTCCTTATTACACCCACCACCATCCCTTTACGACCGGTGGATTTTGTGCGCTGACCGCGCACTTTCAAACCACGTTCATGCCTTATCCCGCGATAAGACCTTATTTTACGGAGTAAATTCAGGTCATCCCTGAACTTCAACATCAGGTCTGAACCCATGAGATGCTTATCCTCGCCACTGAGCAGGTCCCTCCGCCGGTTCAGCATCCACCATGGTAATCGCTTATCAGCACTGTTTATAGCCACCTTCAATCTCTCTATCTCCTCATCAGATAGCTCCCCCATCTTCATATTCACGTCTATACCTGCAGATGCAGCTATTGCACGTGCAACTCTACGCCCTATCCCCTTTATACCACAGAGAGAGTATGCAACTCGCTTCTTACCATCGAGGTCGGTATCCAGAATCCGGACTATGTGCCTGAACGTTTCTTCTCTCGCCTCTCCTTCTACCTCCATCCTCTTCTCCACTTCTTCACTCATCTCATCCCATGTAAGAGTAGATTCTCCCCTCTATTTTATATTTTAAGTTTGCTCTTTTTCTCTTCCTCATTTCTTTCTTTTACAGTGAGCGCCGAGGAAGGGATTTGAACCCTTGAGTTCCTTTCGGAACACAGGCTATCCGGTCCATTCGTGGATTTGAACTCCAGGCCTGCGCCTTACCACTCAGCCACCTCGGCTCATTCATACTACTGTTCGTGCTCCTGCTCCTGCTCCTGTTTTATCACCCTCCCCACTCCCCATGCCCTCATGTACGTCCCGCGGTTCATAAACACCCTGTGTGTGACCACGCAGATTCCCTCTTCTGCACGGAGCATCTCATCTGAACTCATCAACGCCCTCCCTGCACACACTGCTTCACCCTTACCGGTGTATATAATTACGGGGTCACCTATATTTATTCCCTCCTCTATACGCGCGAGTCCGGGAGCAGCGAGATTCGCACCGTGGCAGAGTGCATCAACTGCGGTATCCTTCACCACAATGGAGTGCAGGTGAGGTAGATGCCCCAGCGCATATTCCATAGGTACAATAAGCCTCCGCAACCATCGTTCATCACCCTCCTCCTCGTAGCAGACGTAAGCGTCTTTGAGGTCATGCAGCTTCGTCATGTCATCCTCATCGAAGGGCAGTGACCTGGTCCTCCTCAACTGTGCCATGTGTGCACCCACACCCAGTGCCAGTCCAATATGATGACAGAGCATCCTGATGTATGTACCGGCTTCACACCCCACCTTCATCAATACTTCCCTGCCTTCCACCTCCATTATCTCGAGATAATGCACCGTTCTTGTCCTTATCCTCCTCCTGACCGCGGATTTCAGTGGTGGGCGCTGATATAGCATGCCAACGAACTCACCCGCCACATCCCTCAGTTTATCCTCCTCCACCTCTCTGTGGAGCTTCATCAGGCAGATATATTCCTTATTGGAGAGGAATAGACCCGCTAACTTCGTCGCTACTCCGAGCAGTACGGGCAGTACACCGGTGACCTTAGGGTCCAGCGTTCCCGTATGGGCTGCTTTGGGCACCTTCAATATATCCTTCACCCATGAGACCACCTCATGTGAGGTGGGACCAGCGGGCTTGTCTATCACAACTACGCCCCTCTCTATGTATTCCCTCATCGGACGTGCATCCGGATAGCAGCCGAAACGGGGGTCTGTGGACACCGGTGATGGCTCTTTCTCCAATTTGCATCTCTCTATCGGATTTGGACTCTCCCTCATACCCTTATACTCTTAAAACCTGTTTTCATTCATTAAACCACAGCACAGCACACAGGACAGCAGTATCATGTTTTTAATTTTAAGTTCAATTCTGTTATAAGTTAGGCTCAGGTTAGGGTCGGTGGTGAGGAACAGGATATGGTGAGATACAGCGATGCGGGTGTGGACACAGAGCGTGAGGAGGTTGCACTGGCACGATTACTGTCGTATGTAAGGAGAAGCCGTGCGTTCAGGCAGACGGGAATGGGAGCACAGAAACTGGATATAGGCTATTTCGCGAATGTGATAGATATAGGTCATGGCACTGGACTGGCGGTGTCCACCGATGGCGTGGGTACCAAGATACTCATAGCGCAATTGATGAACAGGTACGATACCATAGGGATAGATTGTGTTGCGATGAATGTGAATGATATCCTGTGTGTGGGTGCAGAACCACTCTCCATGCTCGATTATATCGCCGTCGGTATACCCAATCCCGATTTACTCGCGGATATTGGTAAGGGGCTATTGAAAGGTGCGGAACTCGCTCGCATCAGCATCGTCGGCGGTGAGATAGCGCAGTTGAGGGATATGCTGAAAGGCGTTCGTCCGAACTACGAATTCGACCTGGTGGGGACTGCAATAGGGGCTGTTCATGGAGGATTGATTGTGGGGGAGGATATCAGGGAGGGTGATGCGATCATTGGACTCCGGAGTAGCGGGATACACAGCAATGGTCTGAGTCTGGCACGTCATATACTCAGACTCAGCCAGCCGCATCGTGATCCAGAGGGGATTCTGATTGAACGGGAGTTTGAGGAGCTGGAGAATGATAATAAGACCATGGGTGAGGAGTTGCTCATACCCACCCGCATCTACGTGCCGGAGGTGATGGATATACTTGCATCCAATTTGGATGTGAAAGCGCTTATACACATCACCTCAGGCGGGTTACTGAACCTGAACAGGGTGCAATCTGCTCATGGGTTCGTGATAGAGTATATGCCGGAGCCGCATCCGGTCTTTTCGGTACTCCAGCGGCTTGGCAGTGTCGCGGATGAGGAGATGTTCCGCGTGTTTAATATGGGAATAGGGTTCTGTGTAGTTGTATCCGACTCGGATGCCGATGCGGTCATGGATATAGCCGCGCGGCATGGTGTGGATGCGTATAAACTCGGATATACGGTGAAGGACCCGGCTAAGCGAGTAATAATAAAGCCGAAGCGCCTCTGCGGGCAGGCTAATCGGTTCTATCACTACTGAGCTCTTATTAGCTCTTCTCTGGTCATCTCGTGGTCATGGCAGTCTCAGGGCAGTCTGACTGCGAACGATACACGATATATGTTCCTTCCATCTTTACGCCCGTATAATCGCCTGCTCTCACTGAAATTACCACCAAATTGCTTCACTATCGCACGTGAGATCCTGCGTCCACACTCCATGCTGCTGACGTATATATCCAGCCCCTCTCTCAACAACCGCTCCCGGGATACGAAGTCCTCACCCTTCAGTGAGGCGTATGCGATTCTCGATGCTGTCACCAGTTCATGGTCAGTAGGCAGCCTGTTATGCGCTCTAACCTGTACGATAGCGGCATAATAACCCCCTGCTATCCTGCTGCACCTCTCACAGCAGCCGGTTTTTATCGCTACTTCTATATCTCCCCTCTGCTCCACTCTCACACCTCTTATCTCTGCGCTCGCATTCACTCCCACCTTCGCTCTCCTCGCTCTCCTGCCATTCTTATCCGCCCCTATATCCACATCCCGCACCTCCACCCTGCACCAATCAAGGTCAGGGCTGTACCTCCGCTTTATCTCCCGCGTCACGAGCTGAACAACGACGTCCTCTATGCTCGTCCTCTCTCTACCTATGAAGTATGCGCCGCAGTTCCTGCACATGCGCACGGTTACTCTCATCGATTCAGGCTGGAGCAACTGGATGGTATGTGCAAAACACTCCCTGCATAAGGAATCGAACAATTCATCGGTATTCTTGCCGCATCGTGGACAGAACTTCAACCATTTATCTCTATCTCTCGTCATATTCTATTCCTACACCTCTACCTTCTCTTCCACCTTCGCCTTCTCCTCTATCCACAGCCCTTGCATACCAGGAGATCTTGATACCCATGAGAGAGATGAGGAGTGCACCGAGGAAAGCGAAGAAGAGGCACTGGTAAGCCAGTGGATATTTACCGGCGTTCAATAGAAGTATACCCTTGCTACCGCCCCAGAGTACGATACCGGAGGCGATGATAGAGAAGAGGATAGCCCATTGCGTCACTATCTCCTCACCCTCGATGAACATATTCAGCATCTTACCCAGGAGAGGGGCTAATGCTGCACCAATGTACCACCATATCGCATATTCGATGAATACCACAACGGGTAACAGGAATCCGCTTATCTCGGAATCCGCCCTCGCATAATAATCCCAGCTACCCGCCATGCCCTGAAAAGTACCCACAAGCACGAAGACCACCCCGCAGGTATAGGTGACGAAGGATATTCTGCCACTGTACAGTGACTGCTTTGCCATCTCCATGAAATCCCACAGGATGTTCTCTCGTCCTAAACCCTTCAGCAGCACATAAACGCCGGCGACCAGGAGGATTAGTCCTATCACCTTCTCTGATAGTCCAATCATCAATGAGATGGCTAACAGTGATAGAATGAACCCTACCGGAGGCAGGAAGGTATGAGCGAATTTGGGGTCCTCAAACAGCTTCTTCACCACATAAAAAGTACTCTCCAGTGGCTCACTCTGCTTCACCACCACTCTCTGTACCGAATCTATCTTCACTCGCGATTGGATGATAGGAACTATGCACTCATCCTCTGCACCGTCACTCACAAGTATTACAGATTCAGCCTTCGAGCGGGAGAGAACTTCATCGAGCTGCTCCCCCATCTTCCTATCCGAAGTGATTCCGATATTCCTGTCCCCGGCGATCAATGCAATCTCTACTGAGCCCTCTTGCTCACTCCCTGATTTCAGTTTATCATATATCCTGACCGCCTCGAATATCGCATTGACATCGGAATCTTCAGGGTCTGCAAGACCAAGCCGGGTAGCTGCTGATATACTCGCTTCTCTACCCATAATAGGCGTTTTTAAGCCCGCCTTATCACCTATATCGTTGTCCCTATCCACACAGATGACCAGTGTCTGCACCAAAAGACTTTAGACCTCCCTTCTCTCCTTTTCTGTATTGTGTTCTACCAATTATAATGAAGGATGTTTAATCATAAAAACTTATGAGATGGGATGAGATGGAAGCGATAGAAGTTAAATGCCTGTGTAAGAGTTTTAACGGACGTAAAGCTGTCAATTGCATCTCATTCAGTGTCCACCGTGGCGAAATCTTTGGATTCCTCGGTCCGAACGGAGCGGGTAAGACGACCACTGTGAGAATGCTCACCGGTGTGATAAAGCCTGATTATGGCGATGCAACGGTGATGGGGCATGATATCGTGCGGGAAACGGAGAGAGTGAAGAGCATACTGGGTGTGGTGCCCGAGATTGCGAATGCGTATCCTGACCTTACGGCGTGGCAGAATATGATGCTCATCGCTTCCCTCTATGACATACCACGACGGACTGGCGAGCACCGGGCAATCACTCTACTGAAGGAATTCGGGATTTATGAACGCCGCTTGAGCAAGGTAAAGAGCTTCTCGAAGGGTATGAAGCAGCGACTTATGTTCTGCATGGCACTGGTAAGCGACCCTGAAGTTCTGTTCCTTGATGAGCCCACGAGCGGGCTGGATGT
>JAODGR010000044.1:20054-29891 GCA_025464275.1 Methanosarcinales archaeon | reverse complement strand
TAAATACTATATTTATAAATAAAAATAATAAATAAAGACCTCTATTTATTCAACGGATTATCGAAGAGGAATTAGGGAAGCGGAAATCACGAAAACTACTTTGAAATTTAACGCTCTGACTTCATTAATTTATTGATGCTCACTGTAATTGCCTTGCCAATTCTATCGCCATGTTTGGCGAAGCCCGAACCCGCGATTGAAAGAACGATTACGTAAGCAACGACAAGCGAAACCAGTAGCTCATAATTGCCCGTTCGCGGTCCGAGTACCACAGCCAGCAGTACAATTGAAAACTCGCCCCTTGGCGTTGTATATGCCCCGACCCTTAGCCCCGTTTCCAGCGAGCCGTGCAGCCGCTTTCCAATAACCGCGCCGCTGATGAACTTCCCGGAGACAGACAGTGTTATGAGCGCGAAGAGTGCGAGGATAAAATATGCTGAGAACAGTGCTGCAAATTGGAATTGGAACATCATGCCAAAGGAGAAGAAGAAAATGGTGAGGAATAAGTTTTTAAATGAGATGGTGGCTTCAAAGAGCTTCCTGGAGGACTTGACACCTGAGAGTGCAGAACCGAGGAAAAAAGCAATAATCACTTCTGAGATATGGCAGGGTAGCAAAATACTTAAAAGATATGCGATTGCCGAAAATCCGAATATCAGTGCGAAAATAAGCAGTATCGGTATTTCATCGTCTCGCTCAAACAGGGGTGAGATGAAGTAGCTCAGCCTTTTGATGAGAATAAAGGTGAATACAATGAGCAGCAGAGTCGTTGCTAAGCATACAGGAATCATGGCGAGGCTACCGGAGATAACAGAAGTGAGCACCACGAGCAGGATTGCCAGTATTATGTCCTCGAAGACCATCAACCACACGACTGTCTCTGCTTCCGGGTATATCAGCCTCTTGTTCTCTATCAGCGAGGATATTACTATTGCAGAACTGCTGATGTAAACCGCAGATGCGAGTATGAAAGCCTCTAATAGGCTCATGCCAATGAGGAGCCCCAGCGCAAATCCCGCGCTGAAGTTCATTCCGAAGTCCGTGCAACCCGCAAATAACCTCCCCGGCTCTTTTATGCCCTTGAAATTGAACTCGTACCCTATATAGAACATCAGGAGGATTACACCGACCCTACCCAGCCACTGGATGAACTCGTATGACGCTTCAGAAGATATCAAGTCGAAGCCGCTCTTTCCGAGGATTATTCCTGCAATTATGTATGCAGGAATCGCAGTTTGCCTCAGATATTTCGATGCCAGTCCAAGAGCCAAGCAAGAGACCGTTACAATACCTAAGTCCACCAGAAAGGGCATCTATCTAAACCTGTCCCAGAATCTCCCTCGCACATGCCTTTATCTGCTCTCGCTCACCTATCGCCACTATCAGGTCCCCCTCTTCGAAGACCGTTTCCGGTGGCGGGCTGATGATGCTCTGCCCCTTTCTCGAGATTGCTATTATTGTAACGCCCGTCCTCTTCCTGATTGCCAGATCCTCGATGCTCTTTCCTACCATACCCTTTGTTACCGGGCGCACATGGATGTTTATTCTGAGGTCAGAAATATCGGAGAACGAGACCTCAACGTCCTCATGCTCTATTGTGAGTAACGCTCCGGTCAGAATGCTGCCGACACGTCGCGCTTCTTCCGGGGTCAGCCTTGTAACCGAGGGCTTCTCAGCTCCGGCTTCTAAGACGTACAGCTCTATCTCACCGGTCGTTAAAAATATGACCGCTACTTTATCCCCCCTGGGACTCTCTATCTCATACTTCGTGCCTATTTCCGGAAGTTCCGTGATTCGCATCTTAGTTTTAGCACCTGTTTTTATTTAATATCACCACTCCCTGATTATATTTATTGTGAGTGGATATAGGAGCTATGAATGAACGAATATATATACTCTACCACGGCTCATTTGGCGAGCTGGTAACTGAGCATCTGGCTACCAGTGAATTTGCAGACCGGATAGTGGGATTCTATGACCTCAAGGTAGCTTCTGTATCACTTGACGAGCCGGAACGGGATATACCCGCGGATATGCCACTGCCTGAGTGTGACCTGCTGCTCGTGCTCGGGATACTACCCAAGGCAGGTGACCTCGTACCCATCATTGCAGCTAAGATGGGTGTGAAGGCTGTTCTGTGGCCCATAGAGGACCCGAACCTGATACCCGAGGGTAGATATTCAATAGAGAAGGAATTGAAGGAGATGGGAGTCCATGTAGAATTCCCGGAGCCTCTATGCGCACTGGAGCGAAGCGATAATGAGCTGGTAAATGCTTTCGTATCCGTATTTGGCAAGCCTGAGTTCGAGCTGAAGCTCAACGAGAAGAAGAAGATAATCGAGCTGGCGAAGGTCATCAGGGACACACCCTGTGGCTCAGCGTCTAAAATCGCTCCCAGACTCACCGGGATGTCATACAACGATTTGAAGTCCTTCGAGGACCAGGTGCGTCAGATGCATGACAACGAGTGTGTGGCATATATGGGTCCTGACAGACCGATAATGCAGCGTGCGGGTGAGATACTGGCTGATGCACTGAAAGAAGCCCTGCATGTGGATGGGTCTGAGTCTGAATCTGAGTCTGAGGAAGGGAGGGAATGAGGATGAGGATGAGTCTGAGGCTTGAGTACTTTTTATTGTGATAAGATAACTATTATTTGCGATGTTACCGGATGAGCATGGCAGATACGGTAAGTACGGCGGTAAGTTCGCACCTGAGGTGCTGATGCAGGCGCTGGAGGAGTTAGAGGAGGCGTTCTTCTCCTTTCACCGCGATGAGAAGTTCAATAACGAACTGAACTCCTTATTGAGTGACTTCGCCGGGCGTCCCACACCTCTCTATCTCGCAAAGAACCTGTCAGAGCTGTGTGGTGGTGCAAAGACAAGGATATACCTCAAGCGTGAGGACCTGGTACACGGCGGTGCACATAAACTGAACAATACACTGGGGCAGTGCCTGCTGGCGAAATACATGGGTAAGAAGCGAATAATAGCAGAGACTGGAGCGGGTCAGCATGGCGTAGCCACCGCGATGGCTGCCGCTGTCCTTGGATTGGAGTGTGAGGTATACATGGGCACCGAGGACATAGAGCGGCAGAGGTTGAATGTATTCAGGATGGAACTTCTGGGTGCACGTGTGAACCCCGTGGATAGCGGCTCGAGAACGCTGAAGGATGCGATAAACGAGGCGATGCGTGACTGGGTCGCCCACGTGGAGGATACCTATTACGTGATAGGCAGTGTTGTGGGTCCACATCCTTATCCCATGATGGTGCGAGAGTTTCAGCGGGTCATCGGTAGAGAGACGAAGGAGCAGATAATGGCGATTGAGGGCAGGCTGCCCGATGCGATCATCGCATGTGTTGGTGGTGGTAGCAATGCACTGGGCATATTCTCCGAGTTCATAGGTGATGATGCAGTGGAGCTTATAGGTGTAGAGGCAGGGGGTAAGGGGCTGGAGACCGGTGAGCATGGCGCTTCACTCTGCGCAGGCACCGAAGGCGTGCTACACGGGATGTATTCTAAACTGCTGCAGGATGAATACGGGCAGATAAAGCAATCTCATAGCTTCGCTCCCGGTCTGGACTACCCGGGTGTGGGACCTGAACTGGCATTTCTGGTGGATTCCGGCAGGGTGAAGATGGACTCCGCCACTGATGAAGAGACTCTAAGAGCTTTTGAGTGCCTCTCCAGGGAGGAGGGTATAATCCCCGCCCTGGAATCCGCGCACGCAGTCCATTACGCAATGGCGCATGCGAAGGAGGAGGGCTGGGAGTTACTCGTGGTGAACCTCTCAGGCAGGGGTGACAAGGATATCTTCAGTGTGGCAAACGCGCTCTCACACACCGGTTAGTGGCTGTTCTGCTTCACTTCACCTCTTCACTTCACTTCTATACAGTTCTGCCATAGACCATGGATGTTGCAATATGCGAGGGCACATATAGCCTTGAACTCTTTCACACCTGTACCGGTAGAGAGCTTAAAATAGACATCAGGGCTTGTATACGCTGCTGCGAATGCGCCTCTGCCAATACAAACCACATGACCGTCATCCTTCACTCCAAATACCTCTATCCATGCGATACGGTGTTCCAGCGTATTGGGGTGTGGCACTTCCTTACCCACTACTACATGCACAATATCCCCCTCCCTGTCCACCTCAATCACCGGGAGATGCTTCTCTCTACCTTCCGATTCCGCTCCCTTCAGTATCTCTACAAATTCCATCTTCCTCTCATATACCCTCGTTCTTAATACCGCAGTACCGCAGTATACCTGTTACCTGTATATGTAGATTAATAACCCCGCACTTATAATATATAACCCTTGCTTCTTACCTCTGTTTACCCACGTTCACCCCCATAACTGAAACTGAACTGAGAGATAATATGAGACATGGCATGGGTACAGGGATAGGGATATGTATAGGGATAGGGATATGAGGAGACCAGCAGTGTGTGTATGCTCGGGTGGGATAGACTCCACGGTTGCCACTGCGATCGCGGCACGTGAGGGATATGAATTGCACGTACTGCATGTATCTTACGGGCAGCGTGCAGAGTGGCGAGAGAGGGAAGCGGTGAAGGAGATATCTGCTCATCTGGGTGCAGTGGAGTTGAAATTCGTGGATATTGGCTTATTTAGAGAGCTTGGGGGTTCTGCATTGACCGATCTTACTGTGCCAGTTCCTGCTGGTGAGGAGGTGGAACTGACGAAGAATGAGCGAGAGACACCACCCACGTGGGTACCATGCCGCAATCTGGTACTTTTAGCAATAGCGAGTGCATACGCGGAGGCAATCGGGGCAGAGAGTATCTTCGTAGGCTTTAATGCCGAGGAGGCGAGGGCTTATCCTGACAACGATAAGGAGTTCCTCAAGAGATATAACCTGGTATTGAGAAAAGCAGTGGCTTCTTTCTCCAGACCGCCTCAGGTTCGTGCACCTCTGGTGGATTTAGAGAAGCCAGAGATAATAAGGCGGGGTATGGAGCTCGGAGTGCCATTTAAGCTCACCTATTCCTGTTACCTCGGTGGTGAGAAGCATTGCGGTCGCTGCGAGTCGTGCCAGCGCCGTCGAAGAGGGTTCTTGATGGCGAATGTGGAGGATCCCACAGAATACGAGACAGAGATAGACAGAGATAGACAGAGATGGATAGAGGGCGAAGCATGAGGAAATAAAAAGCACGCACCTTGCTATTGCTATTATATCCGTAATATCTACAATACAATGATACAATAATGGAATAAGGATAGAGAGATAGGATGGATAGGCAGGGCAGGTAAGATGATAGAGGTGTGTATATACGGAAGGGGAGGGCAGGGGGGAGTGACACTGGCTGAGCTGATAGCACATGCCACCATCGCTGAGGGTAAACATGCCCAATCAATGCCTTCCTTTGGTCCAGAGCGTCGTGGTGCTCCCGTTCTCGCGTTCCTACGCGTGGACGAGCATGAGCGGATAAAGATAAGGAGCGAGATAGCCGAACCAGATGTGCTCGTGGTGCTTGACCCCGGACTGCTCCGCATCAGCACCGGCACTACACCACTCGCGCAACTCAAGGAAGAGGGTATAGCAGTGGTGAACACGAAGCAAAACCATGAAGCATTGAAGTCAGAGTTGAAATTGCACCGCCTGGCAACTGTGGATGCACTCAGTATCGCCAGACGAGTCCTGGGCTTGCCCATTGTGAATACTGCAATGGCTGGCGCGCTGGTGAAGGCAACGGGGATAGCCAGCCTGGAATCGCTGGAGGATGTGATGGAGAAACGATTTGGGAAGCTCGCAGCGAAGAATCGTGAAGCGATGGTAGAGGCGTATAATGAGACGGTGGTGAGTTGAGTCAGCCCGACCCGAGTGATAGTGAGAGCGAGGGAGAGTGTAAAAGGTAAGGAGGATAAGAAATGGGTAAAGGAGAGGGAGAGATGATGGGCTGGAAAGACCTGAAGCCCGGCTTTGTGGTCACCGAGCCGGGCAGCGCATCGGTATATAGAACCGGCGATTGGCGGTCTGAGAGACCGATTAGGGCGAATGAGCGCTGCATTAAGTGCGGTATATGCTATCTCTATTGTCCCGAGGGTTGTATTGAGGAGACGGAGGAAGGGTTCTTCGAGGCGAATCTGTACTACTGTAAAGGCTGTGGAATCTGCGCGCACGAATGCCCACGTGGTGTAATCACGATGGAGGAGGAGAAAGAAGGGGATAATGAGTAGTGAGCGAGGAGCTGCGATACTGCTCGTCTGTGACGGGCTCGGTGACAGACCCACGGTAGGTGGTAAGACCCCTCTTCAGGCTGCGGATACACCGAATATGGATGCCGTGAGTGAAGAGGGGATAAACGGGCTGATGGATGTGATCTCACCTGGTATAGTCCCGGGTAGTGACACCGCGCACCTCGCCCTCTTCGGCTATGACCCCTACCGATACTACCCGGGCAGGGGTGTCTTCGAAGCGCTCGGCGCAGATATGGAGCTGCATCAGGGCGATATTGCATTCAGGGCGAATTTCGCTACCGTGGACGACAGTATGCGGATAATAGACCGTAGAGCAGGGAGGAGAGGGAGTAAAGAACTGGCTGATGCACTGGACGGACTGGAGATAGAAGATGTCAGGATATCACTGAGAAATACCACGGAGCATAGATGCGCCGTTGTGATGCGTGGTGATAATCTCTCGAGGCTGGTCTCCGATGTGGACACACATGTTGAAGGCGGTACTGTGGGCAAATGCAGACCGCTGAAAGAAGGAGAGGCGGAGAGGAAGACCGCACGTATAGTGAATGAATTCGTGAGAAGGAGCTACGAGATACTGAATAAACATCCTGTAAACGAAGAGAGGAGGCAGAGGGGTGAACTACCCGCGAATATCCTGTTACTGCGCGGTGCAGGTAGTTACAAGGAGGTGCCATCACTCCACGCCAGGTTCGGTTTCAATGCTGCATGCGTGGCTGGCGCTTCCCTGTACAAGGGAGTGGGGAAATATCTTGGTATGACGCTCATCACGGTGGAGGGCGCAACAGGGAAGGGGGACACAAACCTTGCGAACAAAGCCGAAGCAGCTTTACACGCGCTCAAAACCTATCAGCTCGTATTCGTGCATGTGAAAGCAACGGATAGCATGGGGCATGATGGCAACTTCCAGGGCAAGAAGGAGATGGTCGCAAGGATAGACAAAGAGCTTGTAGCTCGTCTGAAAGACACAGATGCGTATATTGCCATCACTGCAGACCACAGTACGCCGGTCTCAATAAAGCGCCACAGTGGAGACCCGGTACCTGTGGTGATGAAGGGAGAAGGTGTGCGGAGGGACGAGGTGAAACGGTTTGATGAGCTCTCCGCTGCCTCTGGCGGTCTGTGCAGGATCAGAGGTCTGGACCTGATTCCCATACTGGCTGATTTAATGGGCTATTATGTGATGTACGGCACTTAGGCATTTTTATTTTTATCATACAAGGCGTAATATGATTATGGAGCGACAGGGATGACGGATACAGTGAGGATAGTGGAAGAGGAGGGTGTGAGGCTTAAGAATCCGATAGTGATAGAAGGACTGCCTGATGTTGGTCTCGTGGGTACAATCGCGGCGTCATACATCGTGGAGAAGATGAAATACCATGAGATAGGGTATATTGAATCTGACCTGTTCCCACCGGTCATGGTCATCCACGGAGGCGAATTGAAGAGCCCTTTCTGTTTGTACGGTGATGAGGATGTGGTTGTGGTCTCTTCTGAGATTGCAGTGCCGCCAAATGCGGTATATCCTCTGACCCGTGCACTCGCTGACTGGTTCAGCAGTATAAATGCAGCACTTGTCATATCTGTGACAGGCTTACCTGTGAAGAACAGGATAGAGATAGAGAAGCCGGAGGTCTTCGCGGTGGGTAACAGCGAGGTAGCATTGAAGGAGTTGAGAGCGAAGCAGGTGGAGCTGTTGCAGGAGGGTTTCATCGCCGGCACGTATGCGATAATGCTCCGTGAATGTTACAAGAGGGACCTGAGTGCGATCTCTCTGCTCGCTCAGTGCTTCCCGGTCTATCCAGACCCCGGTGCTGCCGCATCGGCTATTGACTCACTTGATAAATTCCTCCAATTGGGCATAGATGTGAAGGAATTGCTGGAGCGTGAGGAGGAGATAAAACTAAAGGCGAGGGACCTCATGCGTCAGGCTGCTCTATCCGCTTCCGGGATGCAGAAGAGTGCGGAGCAGGATATGCCCATCATGTATCGTTAATTAGGGGGTGATGAGAATAAGGGATATGGACATACATATGGATATAGAGAGGGAAAGGAGGATAATAAGGGCGATGTGGGGTTATAATGGCAATTTAGAGCCGCTATGTGAGGTGGAAGACAGGGGTGATGAGATAGTAATCACCCTTGACCTGCCCCGTGTTAAGAAGGAGAATGTGGAGATAAATACGAGTGAGGATTCTGTGGAGATAAGAGCGAAGATGAACGAAGCAGTGTGCTGGGAGAGATGGGGTAGTGTGCAGAGGAGGATAAGCTTTCAGGAGTTCAGAAAGCAGATAAAGCTGCCTGAGCCGATAGACCCCGATAAAGCCTCAGCATCGTTCAAAAGGGGTATCCTCAGACTATCATTGCCCAAGAAGAAGAGGAAGGTCTTCATACCCATCCAGTAAGTAGGATTGGAATGGAAGTGCTCCTCCCCCTTCCTCACCCTCACCCTCGCCCTCATCCTCCTATCTCATGCTCATAATGCTTCTATCCCGAACGATTCCAGCAGTATATCGGGATTTATCCCGCCACTCGTGAATGTCTTACCGCTATTCAGTTCGTTCACCGTTATCTCCGCAGGTGCGAACATGCCTGCATCTACCTTGAAGAAGTCAAAACCAGCTTCCTTGAACGTCTTGTAGAATGGCTTACCATAGTCCGGCGAGTTTCGCGACGGTACACGCTTCACATAGCCCTTCAAATCTTCCACATCTTCGTACTCCACCGCATAATACATGCGTCCGCAGTAGATGATGCAATCGTTCGTAGAGCCCATGCATTCCACATCACCGCCCACCACCGGCGAGATGGGGATGATGCCGTGTGCATGCTTTATACACCTTATATCGAAGCCAAGGGAGTCAAACTTGTGTATGCCGGTCTCTATCCCCCGCGCGGATATCTGAACAGAGCCAGCGAGCGATGCGGTTGGCACGACGACGATGTACAGGTCTTCTGTTTCCACTCTGCAATCCTCAGCTATCTTGGATGTCACTTCTTCATCGGGTATTGTACTGCTCTCCAGAATTAACACCGCTTCGGTTGCATCATCTTCGTATTCTATCTTCTCATACAGCTCCCGCGGATTGAGTGATAGCGCCCTTGCGGGACCCGAGCCCATGCCAAAGAATTTCTTCACCTTTATCCGCCACCCGGCATACTGTGATGCCATACATGCAACTACAGGATGGTCAGTGGTAAGCTCTATCGCCGGTACTGTAATTTTACCGAGGTCGAAGGTGGAGAATCTTATATCCGCAAGGTCAGCCATGCATATCCGGGCTACATACAGACCCGCTTCAAATCCCCCCTCTGCTTCCACTCCCGCATCTATGAGCGTTGTCCCGTTATCCTGCTCCAGTATCTCCACCTGCAACTCATCTGAGTTGTCCATCATCTCTTCAAACACATCCAGCCCGTACTCATTCACACTTATCATCATCTCTCTTCACTCACCTTTCTCCTCTCTCTTACCTCTTTACCTCTATTACAATACCATCCAATCCAACCTATTTATAATGTATGGTCTCCACCCTATCCCGACCCCATCCGCTCAACTGGATGACCGGCTTCACTTCGAGAGAAGCGGAAAGAGAAAAGAGAAAAG
>JAODGR010000044.1:0-19765 GCA_025464275.1 Methanosarcinales archaeon | reverse complement strand
GGAGCTGGAGAAAGACCTTGAGGAGCTATATTCGAGCTATATCGCCCTGTTTGGATTCGCAGTGATAGAGGTGAGGAAATACGAGGAGGAGGTGGAGCGTGAGCAGGAGGATGTGGAAACTCAGCCTGCTCTTGCCCCCGAAGAGACCATCACAGGGGGGGTACCGACCTCCACGCGCTGGATTAAAGCGCGTGTGAGAATGATTATGGCGCAGGTATTGAAGAGATACGTGATGAACTGGACATATACCGAGGATGAGCGGGCGATAATAGAGGATGACCTCTACATGCTGGAGGAGAAGTTATCCATGGAGCCGGATACGCCTGAGAAGGCGGATATATCAGGGGATATAGAGAAGATAAGAGAGCTTCTACTCCATCACCTCCATTGACTGACTGACTAACTGACTGACCCGAATCGGCGGATGAGAGAGGATCAGGAGCATGTTCTGGAGTTCAGGAAGCAGCTCGGCGATGAACTCTTCTGGTTCACCGTGGCACAGAATCTGAAGGCGATAGAGAGGGTCAGGCAGCAGTTTGAAGAGCAGGCAGCTGCCATACTGGAGTATTTCAGGTGTAAACGGTGCTGTAAATGTTGCCGCGAGATGCCTGTGCATCTGAATGATGAAGACATAGAGCGGCTGTTGAGAGTGGAGGGTGAATCGGTCTTTGAGAAGTTGAACGAGAATGAGGTGGATAACTACCTGAAGACACCTTGCCCCTATCTAAGGGGTGATGAATGTACAATTTACGAGCACAGACCCACCTCCTGTAGAATCTTCCCCTTCGTTGTTATCAGACCGGTGCCGACATTGCTGCTCTGCCCCCTGGGCATGGAGATATATGAGGAGTTGAAGAGATTGACCAGGAAATACGGTAAGAAGGAGATAAAGGAGCACTGGTCGGAAGAATCAACAGCCCATCGATTGCCTGATTACAGCGGGAGGGTGGAGAAGAGAGCAGTTTATGTCGCAATACCGGTGAACCTTCTGAACGACTTCCTGAGGTATCTGCGAGTGGAGAGAAAAAGAGATAATCACAATCCAGGGGGTAGATAATCAGCAAGCTGCTTAAAATCTTCTATCAGTACCTCCTTCATTCCTGGATTGTAAGTGGCTACTGCTGGATGATATAGAGGTATTATCCGTATCCTCCTGACGCCTGTGCCTGTACCCGCACCCGCACCTGATACGGTGCCCAGGGTGAAGACTCTGCCATGTATCCGGCTTATCTTCTCAGGCTTCAAGCCGAATCTGTGGAATACATAGCTGAGAGAGAAGTTACCGAGTGTAACGATTATTTCAGGGTCTATTATCTCAAGTTGGGCATCTAAATAAGGTGTACATGCTCTTATCTCCGATGCAGTTGGATTCCGGTTACCCGGAGGTCGGCATTTCAACACGTTGGTGATGTATACCATGGCTCTATCCAGTCCTACCGAGTGTAGTAATTCATCGAGCACCTGACCAGCTTTACCCACGAAGGGTCTACCCTGCAAATCCTCATAATAGCCCGGCGCTTCACCTATGAAGATTATCCCTGCGGACAGCGAACCTTCCCCAATGACAGGGTTGGTCCTCGTCTTCCACAACTCACAGAGCTTGCATTCCTTTATCTTCAATTCCAGAGCCTTCATAGCTCGCTCCAGCTCCTGCTCCTGCATACCCTGCTCCTCTATGCGGTAATGTAATCGGTAATGTGATAATAAGATAAGACATACCAGCCATCTCTATCTCTCCATCTTTATTTACTCTCGCCTATTTATTAGCATTAGCCCGGCAATGGTGCAGCTGAGAGAAGGGATGCGTGTCCGGATAAAGAAGCCATCAGTAAGTTATGAGGGGATAGTGATGCCTTCAACCACCGGTAATATAGTGATCAAGCTGGATAGCGGGTATAATATCGGGATACGCCCGGAAGGTGTGGAGATAGAGGTTATAGGAGATACGGAGGAGCATGTGGCGGAGGGGGTGACAGTGAGAGATACACAGGGATGGGGATGGGGGGGAGGAGCGGGTGAAAAAGATCTGCCACAGCTCTCTATCATCTCCACCGGTGGTACGATAGCCTCCCGAGTGGATTATAGAACAGGTGCAGTCTCACCACAGTTCTCCACACAGGACATTCTCGAGGCAATACCGGAACTGGGTATGCTCGCGAATATAAGTGGCAGGGTGATTTATAGCATCCTGAGCGAGAACATGCGAGCGGCATACTGGAAGGAATTAGCCAGAGTGGTCTATGAAGAGATAAAGAAGGGAGCGCATGGCGTGATTGTTACACATGGCACAGACACGATGGGCTACACCGCGTCCGCACTCTCGTTTATGATTCGTACACCGGTGCCTGTGGTCCTGGTGGGCTCACAGCGCAGTTCTGACCGCCCATCGAGCGATGCTGCGATGAACGCGATCTGCGCAGCCAGAGTGGGCTGCAGTGACCTCGGCGAGGTGGTTGTCGTGATGCATGGCACCACCTCTGACGATTTCTGCTATATTCACAGGGGTACGAAGGTGAGGAAGATGCATACCTCAGCACGATACGCATTCCAGTCGGTGAACGCCGCTCCCATCGGGAGAGTATATTACAGTTACAGTTACAGCGGCGGAGGCAGTGGCAGCGGCAAGTATCCGAACGTAGAGGTTGAGTTCCTATCGCCACATCTGCGTCGTGGAGAGCATGATTTAGAATTGAGGGGCGAGCTTGAGGACAGGTGCTGCCTCATAAAGTTCTACCCTGGTGCAGACCCGGATATAATAGATTATTTTTTGGAAAGGGGTTACAGGGGGATTGTACTGGAGGGGACGGGCTTAGGGCATGTCTCCTCTGAGTGGATACCGCATGTAGAACGTGCAGTGAAGGACGGGATACCGGTCGTAATGACCTCACAGTGTCTATATGGTACGGTCTGTGACCGTGTTTATGATACGGGTCGTGATTTGCTCCGTGCAGGGGTGATAGAAGGTATGGATATGTTACCCGAGACAGCACTGGTGAAATTGATGTGGGTGCTGGCGCAGACTGTGGATATGGACGAGGTGAGAGGGCTGATGCAGGAGAATATCGCAGGTGAGATCTCCGATAGGCGGGTACAGATTTATAATCGAATGGGCTGAGAGAGATGAACCTCCTGTTTATGCCAAAGCTGCTCCCCCGCGCGGATATCATCGGTGGACCCATCCTCATCTATCACCGGATAAAGAATCTCGCTTCAATGGGGCACAGGATAACCCTGATTGCACCTGCATATACCAGTGAGGACCGAGAGGACGAGAGCTTGAAGCCTTTCTGCGAGAGGATTATCAGGGTTGATTCTATCAGGGAGCGCTCAGAGGATGAAATAGAAGCTCTTTACAGGAGATTAAATAGACCCCGGGTATTCCTAACCGGGGATGGTGGTTACAGTGAGGGGATTGAGGAAGCAATGAGGTCGACCTTGAAGGATGACCATTTTGATGCCATCATCGCTGAATACTCTATGATGGGGCAATACATAGAGGCAAATCGGAGCATCATACCCGCAGATACGGTGACCGTGATCTCGGTACACGAATGTTATACCAGGGCTTTCGAGCTGCGAGCCCAAAAAGGGGAGGATATCGATGAGGGAACCATAAAAGAGCTATGCAATTACGAGTTTAAGATGTATAACAGCGCGGATAAAATTCTGACATTGACCATGGAGGATGCGGATATCCTGCTAAACTACGCCCCCGAGTTGAGGAATAAAATCAGAGTGGTGCCCCACGGAGTGGATACGACGTTTTACACTCCTCCGCCTGGAGACCGGAGATGGGAGAGAGGGACCAGAAATATCCTATACCTGGGTAATTTCCAGCATTATCCCAATGTGGATGCGGTAAAGAATTTCATTCATCACTGCTGGCACAGAATCCTGCAGGAAGTCCCGGATGCAATCTTTTATGCAATTGGGTTCCATCCACCGCAGGAACTCCTGGATTTGAGTGCAGAAAATGAGAATGTGGTTGTGAGCGAAGGGGGGACTAACGAGGATGTGCGGCAGTTCTACTGGAACAGTGATGTGTTTGTGGCACCGATTGAACTGGGCACCGGTTTCAGGGGTAAGCTCTTAGAAGCCATGGCATGTGGCTTGCCGGTAGTTGCTACTCCACTGGCTACCTTTGGAATAAATCCAGAGAATGGCAAGGAGATGTTCGTGACCGACGATTACGACCTCTTCTCCAGGTATGTGATCATGCTCTTAAGAGACACTGAATTAAGGAAGCGGATGGGTATGAATGCACTGGCACATGCGAGGAGATTCGATCACAGGTATGCAGCGGAGAAGCTGGAACAGGTGCTCAAAGAGTGCAAGGATTAAGTCCAATTTTGCTTTTTATTATAGGAAGGTGATATATTAAAATTAAACCATAGATCAGTAAGGTAAGATAAGGTAAGAAGGATAAAGGTAAAGAGTAAAGAGTAAAGTAAAGAGGAGAGAGGTGATGAAGGGCATGGAATATATATATGCTGCATTGCTCTTGCACAGTTCAGGGAAAGAGATCACGGAAGAGGGGATAAGTGCGGTCATGGAGGCAGCAGGGATAGAGGCAGACAGGGGCAGGATTAAAGGGTTGATCAATGCGCTCAATGGGGTGAACATAGATGAGGCGATCTCTCAAGCTCAACCTGCTTTTGCTCCCGCTCCTGCACCGGCAGTTCCACAGGCAGCAGCAGCGGCAGCAGCACCAGCCGCAGCAGCTGCAGAGGCACCACCAGGAGAGAAGGAGAAGAAGGTAAAAGAGGAGAAGGAGGAGGAAGAGGAGGAGAAAGCGGAAGAGACGGGTATGGAAGGGCTTGCTTCTCTATTCGGCTGATGGCTATTTTTTTCACTCACTCCGCTCCGGTAGTGTAGCTCGGCCAATCATCTCGGCCTTTCGAGCCAAGGACTCGGGTTCAAATCCCGACCGGAGCATTCCTCCTCCTCCCGGCTATGGCTATCCTGTCCAGCTCATAGTTGAGTATGGCGATGCACTGTGAGGCGAGATATGAGGTGGAGCCAAGGGATAGCTTCTCATGGGGGAAGCGAGTGACGAAGTTCTCTTCTTTCGCCGGCAGTCCCAGATGGTCACCGAGCACGAATGTCGAGTCCTCTTTCAGAGCCGGTAATACCTCCCTTATATCCCTGCCACGCTCATGGAGTATGTAAAAGAATCTGCCATCCGATGCCAATTCCGCGATCAACTGTTGAAAACTGAGCTTACGCACGCGTATGCCGGGGTTCAAGTTCTTCGCCTTTTGCACCTTCTTTATCCATGAGGCTATGTTCCTCTCATCCGGTGTGACATCCCGGAGGAGGCTACCGTAGAATGAGATCACCCTCGGTGGATTCGGAGCACCGTAGGCGACCACATGGATGCAGGAGTCCCTCCTCAGGTCATGGCTTATCCAGAGTGCGTTGCATACGCATCGAGCTACGAGGTCCATCCTGCCGCCGCTGCCCGGCAGGTCGTTTAACGAGAAGTTACTGCTCGTAACCGCTTTCCTCGCATACAGAATGAATTCCCTCATCTCTCATCTTTTACTCTGGTCGGTCGTTTCTCTCATTCTCATGATAGAATATTCCCATAATTTCCCATAATAATTCCAGTACCCAGCTAAAATCTTATAGCTGCGAGTTATCTTTATATCCCTCTCCCCTCTGTATCTCTACCTAATATCAAACACACCATACCAGACCATACCATACCAGATGACAGGCAAAAAAATTGAAACCCTCGGTGCATCATCCATTCTTGTCTTCTTCATCCTCTCTCTCATGCCCCTCCTCCTCATGCCGGTGAATGCAGGTGGTATCATCCCCATCTCACACATAGAAAAGCACGATAGAGGGACTGAACTCACGGTATCCGGCGTTATTACCGCTGTTCTCTTCACCAACTCATCCAGTCATCCACATAAAGAGCCAGAGCCAGGCGATGCCATGATTCTTACACTCGATGACAGCTCGGGCAGGGTGCTGGTATATGTTGACCCCACGCTATGGGTCTGTGATGGAGGGTGGAGGGAGGGGCAGAGAATCGTCGTCACCGGGTTATACGCGGGTAATGGCGGTCTTGAAGGTTTAAAAGGGACCATCTTTGCCGACCAGATACGCACTCTCGCTTTCTCGGAGTTCTACCAGGATAGAGAGATAAAAGAGCTCTTGAACTCGCCGGAAAGATATTTCCAGGCGGGAGTGCGAATACGCGGGACTGTTAAGCGAGTAGAGATTGAGCCTGATGGAATTGCGCTCACGATCGAAGATGAGTCCTCACCATCATCACAGATAGAGGTAGTATCCCGTTCACATGATACAGAAAAAGAAGCAGAGGGGCTGAGCCCGGGTGATGAGGTGGTGGTGGAGGGTGAATTTATGAGGAACATGATATATGCATTTGCCATCCATGGTGAGGAGCCCGAGAGTGAGGTGAATGTATCAGCACATACATCCCCTACACCCGTGCCATCACCTTCAGCATCGCCATCGCCTCTACCTGTACCTGTAGCTGTACCCACACCCACATCCGGTCTTCCATCCCTACCACCTGTATCCATCCCCCAGCAGAGTGGTACTGTCAGCAAACTGCTTCAATTGATATCCCAGCTCAGGGAACTGGTCACACATCCCGACTCACTGGCTACAAACCTAAATAGGCTCAAAACCCTTTACTAAAACCCTGAACAGCATCAGGGAAGGTATTATCTCCAGCCGACCCATCCACATGTTTAATATCAATACTATCTTACCCAGATAATGCAAACCCGGGTTCGTCAGCCCGGTAGAAAGTCCCACGTTACCCTGTGCTGATGCCACCTCGAAGAATATCTCACCCAGCTGATACTGACTCTGGGCACCCACCACCGCGGAGAGGATACAGGTACCCACAAAGAGAGAGATAAGCCAGAGGATGATGATCAGACTCGCTTCTGAGAATATCTTCGCCATCTCCTCCCTCTCCAGTAACCTATCCCCGAGCCTGACGGAGATTATCGCCTTTGGGGGTAAGAAATTGCGCTTCAGAGACCATTTTATCCATTTGTATGCTATCACAGTCCTCAGCAATTTCACACCCCCCGCGGTGGAACCCATACCTCCTCCTATTATCATGCCCACACACAGGGTTAGCAGTGCGGGTAGAGGCCAGTGATGCACAGGCGCTGTCTGAAAACCTGTACAGGTCATTGCAGAGACGAGCTGGAAAGAAGAATAGCGGGTGACGGTTAACAGGTTATGGTCGGGGTTACCGCCCTGCATGAGATAATTAGCGGCTGATAGGGGTATGAAGAGGATGACGAAGGTGACGATAAAGGCTACACACTGTGTATCCCTGAGATACAACTTCACATCGCCCTTCATCACCCTGTAATGTACCAGAAACGGTATAGCACCGAGGATCATCATGGGAATAATCGCCAATTCGATGACAAGGCTGTGATATGTGGCGATACTGTCATCCGTGATGGTAAATCCTCCCGTACCTATTGCAGTCATTGCATGATTTATCGCTTCCCATGGCTTCATACCGCCGATGAAGAAGAGGAATATCCCGAGGGAGGTTAAGAAGAGGTAGATCCACCATGTCATTCTCACTGTGGATATGATACTCGGCTTTATCCGCTCCTCACGCGCTTCTGCTTTGTATAGCGCGTATGCTCCCGTGCCCGGGCGTGTGAGGATGGAGAGCATCAGTACGATCACACCTACACCTCCCACCCACTGCATCAGACTGCGCCAGAACTGGATTGTATGAGTGAGCTGTGAGGGATGTGGAATCATCGTCAGACCGGTTCCTGTCCACCCGGACATTGCCTCGAAGTAAGAGTCCAGGGGGCTCATACCTTCTATCCATATGAAGGGGATAGCACTAAAAGCCGGGACGACCAGCCATACCAGTGCTGCACATACCATTGCATGCTTGTACTCAGGTTCTCTCGCAGTTCTGAAGAGATACCGGAATACCAATCCTGTGAGCAGCACTCCTGAACCGGTGATTGCAATGGGCTCTATCACATCCTTTACACCCTCATGGGAGATGTATGCCACGATGAGCAGGGAGAGCATCAGTATTCCCAGTATAATGAGGATGCTCCCAAGGTCCCGGATCACCATTCTTATATTTCTCGATTGCATTTGCATCACAGCCACCTGCCATGCTGCCATGTAGCCATGTAGCGTGTTATAGCTGAGCTGGAGTGGTTACGAGTTACGGCTATGAGTAAAGTAGTATGAAGGAGGAGTATTAAATAATAGGCATATTGGGGGTATTCAGATTCGTATCTGGAGGAAGTTGGGCATGAGCTTCAGGACTGCGAAGAGTGCAAAGGAGCCAGAAGCCATTAATAACGCGTGCTTTAAGCCCGCTATGATCTTCCCCTCCCCCAGCTTCCCGGCTACCAGACCGGAGCAGATACCCTGAATTATCCCACAGTGGAAGAGAATCATCTTCATCCGTTCAGTATCAACATTTACGATGGTCGCTCTACCCATACCTGCGCCCGTGATCTGCTTCGCAGCTTCGGTCATCATCGGTATGAGGGTCTTGTAGAGTACCAGGAGGATGAGGAGGAAGACACCAAAGGTGATGTAGCAGATAGCCACATAGGGACCCATATCTGCTGCTCGCTTCCGCTCCAGCGACCGTTGCTCGTTCACATCATCTGCCGCAATCTTTAATATCTCTCCCACATCGCCACCCACCCGATACCCTTCTATGATTATCTCCACCGAACGCTTGATCATCTCCGTGGGGTACCGCTTTGCAAACATCCGCAAAGCATCCTCGAAGGGTACACCCCAGGTGAGCTGATATGCAACAGTCCGCAGGCCGGTGGTGAGTACCCCGTAATTACCCTCGGAGGTGAGTAAAACCGCGTCAACCAGTGTCAAGCCCGCTCTCTTCGCCTGTGCAAGGTCTCGAAGCAGACCGGGGAACTCATCATCCGCCTTCCTCGTCCGTCTATCCTCGACATAAAAGTAGAGAGCGGTGGGAGTGATGGCAGCGATACCAGCCAGGATGTATGCATCGAACGGTGCTACAAAACCAGACCAGCCATCGTGCATCATGCTGTAGTGGTATATGAGCATTATGAGAGAGGCGCCAATAGCAGCAGAGATGTAACCCAGGCGGAGAGGATTCGCATGCACAAACTTCATGGGGTTCTTGAAGAGGAGAGCCACCATTGCCTGCCTCTTTCGCCTCCTCAGCGCTTCCCACAATCTATCAGGCTCAGGCTCAGGCTCGTCCTCCCCGTCATGCTTCTTCCTCTTCCCCCTCCTCTTCCTCTCCCCACTCTCTTCTAACACCTTATCCCTGTCCCCCACCTCTGTCTTCATTCACTCTTCACCAGCTCAATGAGGATAATGAAACCGAAGCTACCAAGAGGTATGGCAAGATAGACGATTGCAGCGAGAGCATCCAGGGAGGCGTTACCGAGGAAGCACATGATGGTGAGTACCACCACGAGCAGCAATGGTGCCACTACTATCCCGATCACATAAAACTCCGCGAACAGCGCCAGTGTTTCTATAAAAGACTCATACTTCGCTCTCCTCTCATCCATGTATTCACGCGCCGAATTGATGAAGTAATCGCCCATCTCACCGCCGGAGAGGGCTGTTGTTATGGCTCCCTGGAGGAAGGCGCGCATGTTCGTGGAGGGAGTGAGTGCGATGAGCTTCTTCAGTGCGGTCATGAAATCCAGTCCCAGAAGGTCCACATCTCTTATCATGTGTCTTACCTCCCTGCTCACCTCGCCGTAAGTCTCCTCAGCCTCCGATAGCTTCTTGAATATCATGTATGGTATCACGCCTATGGAAGCCATTGCAGAGATGTAACTGATGGCATAGGGCAGTGTCTGGTCGATTCTGCCACGCCGCTCCCAGGCGATTACCCTGGGGTAATAGCAATACCCGAAATAAGTACCGATGAATGAGATCGTTATGATGCCGAGCATGGAGAGGATATCCAGCAGGGAGAGGGATAAGCTCTCTCCCAATATCATTGCCAGGATAGACTTAAATGCCACATATGCGGCTACCGCACCGGCGGCTGCGAAGATGGAATACAGGAGTGCTCTCGAGAGCCATTTCTCCACTGGCAGGTATAGCCTGGCTTTCAGTAGCGCTTCCCTCAGGGCTGCGTATCTGGCACGTCTGCGCATGAAGAAGTTGCCGAATAACCTGAATGCTACCCGGTCTATACCCGATTCCCCTGATTCCGACTTCTTCTGTTCCTCCATCTTCGGCTTCACCTCTCCACCCATATCTTCTTCTCCGTACCCTCAGGGTCTATCCTGTAATCATGGAGGATGTTATTCAGTGACTGGAAATCGTTCATGCCCCTCCTCTGCAATCCCTCGAGAACGCGTCTGCGACGTGCAAACTCCTCCCCCAGCTCCATCTCACTCATGTTCAGCTTGTCCATAATCTTCATGAACACCTCAGATTCACCGGTGAATTCAAACTCGTCTGGATGCCAGATGAACAGGTCGTTCGTCTTTAACGTCTCGTTCTCGAAATCAACACCCGTTATTTCTACTATCTTCGTACATCGTCTCGCCAGTTTATCCCCCACCTTCGTCATCTTCTGGATCGGTATTATATCCAAGCTGTCGAGCAGCATCAGAGGCACATTGATGGGCTGCTTCGTCAGCCGCTTCACCACTGTATCTGCGGAATCTGCGTGGAAGGTGGACATGGTGATGTGCCCGGTAGCCATTGCCTGGAATAGCGTATGCGCCTCCCTCCCCCTCACTTCTCCTACCAGCAGATATTCAGGTCTCTGCCTCAGTGCAGAGCGGAGGAGGTCGAACATCTCGATTCCATGTGCTCCCTCCTCCACCTCCCTGGTTACCGATGGTATCCAGTTCTTGTGGAGGAGATTTATCTCCCGCGTATCCTCGATGGAGACGATCTTGCTCTCCGGTGGGATGAACATGGCAATCGCATTGAGGACAGTGGTCTTTCCCGAAGCGGTTCCACCTGCTATGAGTATATTCGAGCCATTATCCACTGCCATCCAGAGATAAGCCATCATCTCCAGTGAGAAAGTCCCGTAATTCACCAGGTCTATCGGTGTTATTGGCACGCTCTTGAATTTCCTTATCGTGAAGGTCGACCCTCTTGCTGTCACTTCCGAGCCTATGCTCAGCTGCAACCTGTCCTGATTGGGTAACGCGGCATCGAGCAGAGGTCTGGCGAGTGAGATGTGCCGCCCGGAGCGCTGAGCCAGTTTATAGATGAGTGCATCCAGCTCCTCCTTATCAAATACTATGTTCGTCTCTATCGAGCCATAGACCCTGTGGTATACGAATAAAGGAATCCCGGGTCCATCAGCTGATATATCCTCCACCATCCTGTCATGCATAAGTGGCTCCAGCTTGCCAAAGCCCAGAGAATCTCGCTTGAGATAGTACATGACCCTGCCCAGGCTCTCATTGCTCAGTACATCCCCCACAGCTAACTCTTCTATCAGCTCTCTCACCTTCGCATTCAGTATCTTCTCTGCATCGTCGGCACTCGTGAAACTCACATCCAGTGTTTCATAAAGTCGAGATTTCAGCTCTTTCAGCAGTTCAGCCTCGCCTCTCGTTAGCTTTACCTCTATCACCCTGTACAGTGGAGGTGAAGTAGCAGTGATGATGACATGGGCATAGGGTTCGACCACCGTGTACTTATCCAGATATTCTCCCCGCTCCAACTCCTCCCACCCGGTCTCCTGCTTCGACTCGGATTCACCACCGGCAGGAGCAGATGGTTCTGTATCAGCATCAGCGGATTCCATGATGGCTTTTTCAGCCTCCAGCTCCTTCTCTATCCTTAGTATGTCCGCGCGTATACGTTCTAAAGCAGCGATAGCCTCTGCTTCTGCAGCTTCTGCACGTTTTATGGATTTATCATCTCCTTTACGTCTCGCACGCTCGGTTATAGCCTTCTTCCTCATTACGAGTCGCTCTTGTAACCTCTCCTGTAGCTTTAGCCTCTTCAGTTCTGCGACTGTCCGGCTTTTACGCTTATCCTCTGCCTCTGACTTCATCTCATCCTTTCATCCTTAATTTAGCCAATATATACCAGTCCCATGGCTCTCGCTCCTGCAACACCAATATAGAATCCCAGGAATGGCAGACCAATTGCAGCTATCAGGGGACCAAAGAGAGGGATACCAGCTACGAGAGCGAGTGCAATAAGCCCGAGCACTATCCATAGCACAAATATGGAGAGGTATACGAGGATATAATCTCGAATCTTATACCTGAGCTCTTCGAATATCGCACCCACCGCGAAGGCAGCTCGTATAGCCCCTGTATCTGCATACCGGAGTACGCCGATGATGCAGAAGAGTCCTGAGAAGAAGAGTACGAGTATTGACACCAAGATGCCGGTTATTACACCGAATGAGGGAGTGAATGTACTCGCCGTCGGCATATTCATAGTGGCGATGACACCGGTACTGCTATTCCCGGTGAAGAGGAGTACGAGCCCGATGAGTACCACTGGAATGAGCGAATAGAATAGGGTTATGAGGAATACAGCCAGACCCTTCTTGAATAAGTAGCCCCAATCGCTCCACGGGGGTATATCATCACTGCCCTCGATTGTATCCGAAATCACACGGAAGAGATACCCGGAGATAAAGAATGAGGGGATGATGAGAATACTGAGCATATTGAGCACACCACCAACGAGGATATTAGCCTTCTTCTGGAGTGGATATCCAGCGGCTTCGTGGATGACCAGGGTTATCCCTATTTCCTTCTTTAACCTGAGTTTGTAGATGATGACGAGGCACACCGTTGCCGCAGCCGCGATGAGGAGTATAAGGAGTGGCGGAAGGACTGACTTCTTCTCTTCCTCCTCTGCTCCTGATGGAGGAGTTGAGTGAGGAGGAGCGGGTGAAGGAGAGGGAGGTGGTGAGGATGGAGCGGGTGAAGGAGATGGAGCGGGTGATGGGAGATGCGGAGGTCTGAGTCCCTTCTCCCTCTTCTCTATTGAGAATGCATATACCTCATTCCAGTATCTATTGATTTTGCCCTCCACCACCACCTCGTCATTCAGTTTTATCTCTTCATCCAGCTCGCCCGGATACCTGACGATGCAGCTTGCGGTCTCATTCTGTAGAGTGAGCTCGGTCTCGCGGCTCGTCTCTTCTATTCGCTTTACAACCCCTATTATTCGCACGTTTGCCATACAATGCAGCTCTGGCAGTTCTTTTATCGGCTCTTCTCTATACCCCTGTTCCATATACGCGTGTATGCGGTCGGCATAGAGTATGTCACCTGCGTACAGCCCGGTAACGGTGATACGCTGTCCTTCGTAAAATTTACCGCTCCACAGTCTGGGACTCACGCATACCTGTATGTGATGACTCCGGTCTTCATCACTGAGTGATAGAATGCCCGTTTCACCTGGCTCGTACGGCTGGATAGCGTCGTTTTCGAAGCTGCTCTTGATAGAGGTGATTACACCTGAGACCGTGACTTCTTTACCTATATAGGAGTCATCAACCGCTTCAATGGGTATGATATCGGCTTTTACATTTACATTCAGAACCGGTATGTAGAGGGCTATGAGCAGGATGATTAACAGTGATGTAACGATTATTGCTCTCATCTCCCCTTTATTTTTACGTCCGGTGTTGCGATGCGGTTAGTTTGGTTTTTGGTTTTTTAGATGGTGATATAAGCAAGGAGAGATAAGGATAGAGTATAAATATGCTTTATCTCGGTCTTAAATTTTCTGTTATTCATCCTAAAAATACAGTTAACACATGTGCAATTTTACTGTTAAACACCGTCAATTTCAGTCACTTCTCCCTCACTCATCTGCTCTGCTCCGAATTGAATCCCTGAGCGAGTATAAAAGGGTCGGATGAGATAACAGAAGCGGCATAGAGCTCCATCGTACCGATATCCGAGGTCATATCATCCAGGGCGCCCCTGTCCACGAGCCTTACTACATGGTGGACTCCCAGGTGGAATATGGCGAGGTTATAAGATTGCACACCGGCATCACGATAGTAGCGCAACAGCCTGTAAATGGTATCCGCCAGCTCATCACTCCTGGACGCGGTGCTCACGACCACAATCTCCTTCTCCTTCACTGGCGTGAGATAGAATAGCACTCTATCGCGGTTATGGTTAAGGTGCGTGGCAAGCCCCAGACTCTCATGCACTTTACAGAGGTCAGAGAGATAATCGGTCTGATATTCGTGCTTATAAGCAGTTGCTACGCGTTCTAAAAGCTCCAGCTTGCCATATCTCATCCCCGATGCGGTTAATTGCATATGCCCGTGTATAATCGATGCGCCACTCCGCCACAGGCAATTCCAGAGGAAGAACTTCTGCAGCCTGCTCCGTGGATTGTGCTTACACACCGCTTCAAACCACTGCTCACCTGTTCTCAGGTAGTCGGCAATCCATTCAGGGTCAATTGCTAAGGGATTATGCTCACGGAAGATTACGAGGCTGTGATAAGAATCATACTTTGTGATGTTACTCGCGGTGATACAGTGGCTTCCTCTAATCCTGCCGAAGATGTCCTCTGGCGTCTGCTCCTCGGGGTTGCAGAATCGACACCCCTCTGATTTATCCTCCACCTCCACACGCTTGCTTTCCTTTGGTCTCTCAGACCGTAACTCATTGAAGAGGCTGTGCTCGCCGGTGAACCTGTTCTTGATGGAGACTATTCGCTGCCTCTCCACTCGCTCCACGGAGCCGAATCGGGTTCTCACCCAGTTCTTCAGCCCGGCTGGTATCTTCAACGTGCCGGTATAGAGTTCGAGGGCATAGAACCGCGTGAATAGTTCGTATTCAGCCTCAGGGAGTGCAGAAATAATCTTATCTATCTCCGTTATCGTGCTCATCGCCGGGCAGTCAATAAAAACTGACATCTGACATATCAGACATAATACAGTGAAAGCCCTTATCTATCATTAATGTTATCGTTATCTGTTGTTATCTTTTTCTTTTTATAGAGGAGATGCTCGATGTCCACCGGTTCTCGCTTCTTCCTGCTCAATGTGCATCTTCAACCCCGGATATCCGCTGATGATATGCTTCGAGCTGCACGGCGGTTCGGGTATGCAGCCATAGGGATAAGTACAATTGTAAACGGTGGCGGTAGCATTGCGCCCGCGTCTGACAATCCCGCTATTTACACGGGTATTGAGATAGTGACCACTTCTGTCTCTGATTTGAGGCAGAAATTAAGGCGCTACTGGTCGAAAGTGCCGATGGTGGTGGTACAGGGAGGTGAAGAGCGGATAAACATGGCAGCGGTGAAGGACCACCGGGTGGATATACTCTCAAATCCGTGTGGTGAGAAGTGGGATAGGGGTGAGTTGAAGCCTCAGATGCTGAAGTACGCAGCGATGAACGGCGTTGCCATCGAGTTCAACCTGAGCGTGATAATAGAGAGCAGGAGGGGTAAGAGGGCACGTATCCTGAGGCGGCTGGCTGAGAATTTGGAGCTCATGCGTAAATACCGTGCAATGCCACTGCTAACCACGAACACGCGTTCTATCTACGATTTGAGGGCGCCGAGGGAGATGATTGCTCTTGCATCTCTATGCGGTATGGAGCGGGGGGATGCGATACGGGCTCTGAGCGAGATCCCTGCTGGCATACTGACGAGGAGATGGAAGAGAGGCATGGAAGCGGAGCAACTATGAGAGATGGGAGAGAGAGATGAGAGAGAAGAGGCGGTATATCCTGTTTGAAGTGATGAGTGAGGGTGAAGTGGATAAGCAGAGATTGCAGAGAGCCATATGGGATTCTGTCTATTCGTTGTACGGTGATACAGGAGCGAGTGAGAGTAGATTATGGCTGACGAGTTACGACTGCGGTGAGGATACTGGTATTGGAGTTTTGAGGTGTGCCCACAGGGTGGTGGAGCGAGTAAGAGCAGCTTTAGCATGTATTCATTCTGTGGATGGTATACGAGTAGCCATCAGGGTAATTCGCGTTTCCGGTACACTGAAAGGAGTACGGGGTAAGTAAGAGCGGGGCAGAAATCCAGCCCCCTATCGTGCACCTTCTGGATTTAAGATCATCCCACTGCGGAGCATTTCGATATAAATAGTGAGGTCCTTCCTCGTTATTATGCCTATGAAGTCACCTCCTGCCTCTTCTATCACTGCGAGGATGTTTTTTCTATCACGCAGCATCCGCTTCAACGCCTCTGATGCCGGTGCATCACTCTCCAGGGTATCGTGGAGCCTGTCATAGGGGACCATCACATCGGCGACGTGGAGAGTATACCGCTGCTCGACCGGTATCTTCTTCACCGTATCGAGCGTAATAAAGCCCTTTAAGTCGCCACCCGCATCCACCACCGCGTACTCGGTAGCCCTATCCGAGAGCATCAGGTTCACGAGTTCAGAGAGGGTGATATCATCTGGCACGGTTGTTCGTTCGGTTCTCATCACGTTCTTCACCTTTATACCTTCCAGAGTGGCGAAAGTAGCAGTTGCTCTCTCCTCCTCCGCCGCTGCCATGAAGAGGAAGATAGCGAGTAGAGGGAGCCAGAGGTTGGGTCCCCACTTCCCGGTCAGTGCGAACGTGAAGGGGTCATAAGTGAAGCCTACTATGACCAGCCCAAATGCAAATAGCTTCCCTACAAGAGCCGCCCTCTTCGTCGCCTTTAAGAATGACATCCGTCTGGCGAGGAGGGCTCTCAGTATACGACCCCCATCCATCGGGAATGCGGGCAATAGATTGAATAATGCAAGAGCGCCATTAAGTAGCCCTATGACCTCTATGAGTACCATAGCAGGTTGATTGGTGTAATTTAGCGATTTCAGTAGTAGATAAGCGGAGAAGAATAGCCCACACAGTGCCAAACTCATCAATGGACCCGCAATAGCAATTCTCCACTCCTTCTCCGGATTCCTCGGGATATCCTCCATCATCGCCAGTCCACCGAAGAAGAAGAGGGTGATACTGTGTATCTTCGTGCCGAACCGCATTGCCACGAATGAATGTGCCAGCTCGTGGAGTAGGAGGGTGAAGAAGAAGAGGATAGCAGCGATTGAGGCTAGCAAATAGCGCATGAAGGGGTTCATCTCGAAACCACCGAGCCCGAGCGGTATGCGACTCTCAGTTGGAGGGGCATTGGCAAAGCTGAGGATGATGGCGAAGAAGATGAAGAGGAAAGTGAAATGCAATCTTACAGGTATGCCCAGGAATTTACCCACCTGAATAGATGTTTGCATCTTGCTGTTTCTGATTTACCGGTAATTTTATATATACTCTTCTGTCCTTAAATAATAACATGGAGATAGAGTTGTCTTCGCTATACGGGCAGGATATATACACGGACAGGGGAGTGTACGTGGGTAAGATAGAGGATGTGAATGTGGACATAAAAGGGAGACGGATATCAGGGCTGGTGGTGAAGAATATAAATCCAAACGTCTTCGATGTGGGGAATAAGAAAGGTGTCATCATCCCCTACCGGTGGGTAATCGCGATCGGGGATATAGTACTGATAAAGCATGTGAAGAGGAAGGAGAGCAGCAGAGAGGGTGAGGTTGAGGGCAGGGATGAGGGAGGCGGGGAAGCGGGTGCAGAAGGGAATAGAAGAAGTGAGAAGTGAGATACGCAGTTGATAGGGAGAAGCTATTTAAAGAGCGGGAGATATACGCGGGGATAAGGGCGACCACGCCTCTGATTGTACGTGCAGATGGGAGGAACTTCAAGCGTGTGCTGTTCGATAATAAGTTCCAGAAGCCATACGATGAGCGGTTTGCGAGGGGTATAGTGAGAGCTACGGAGCAGTTCTTCGTCAGCAGTGGTTTTGACCCCTTACTTGCTTATATCTTCTCCGATGAGGTGAGTTTATATTTTAAGCATGTGCCATTCAAGGGCAGGATAGAGAAACTGGACTCTATAATTGCCAGTTTCCTCGCCAGTGCTCTCACCATTACGCTGGATTTTAAAGACGCCATTGCATTTGATGCACGAGTAATTCCGGTATGTGGTGATGAGGAGGTGATAGCGTATCTTGCACAGAGACAGGCGGAAGCATGGCGGAACCATATCAATGCCTACGGGTATTACGGATTGATAGAGAGTGGAATGGATACCAGAGAGGCGGAGAAGCGGCTGAGGGGGATGAAAGCGGAGGATGTACATGAGTTACTCTTTCGGATAGGGATAAATCTGAATGATACACCCGGATGGCAGAGGAGGGGCATCATGGTGGTCAGGCAGGGGTACGAGAAGAGGGGCTACAATCCACGAAGGGCGAGCAGTGTGACCACAACGAGATACAGGGTAGAGCAGTTATGGGACCTGCCCCTGTTCAATACAGAGGAGGGCGAGAGTCTGCTCAGGCGGTGTTTACGCTATCCAGACTGAGGGATGGAGATGGGCCCGAAGGGATTCGAACCCTTGACCGCCCGGTTATGAGCCGGGCGCTCTATCCGTGCTAAGCTACGAGCCCATCCGCTACATAACTAATTAGATATTTTTTTATTTAAATTAAAAGTTGAGGTTGAGGTTGAGATAATGGATAATGATAATGACTCAGGCGTTTTAAGAGATGAAACACACCTCACCCGAGTCTCGTGCAGCATGTGCTACTGCACTTACCCTCGAGTACCGCTCGCACCCTATGAGGATACCTGCCATTCACAATTATGCAGTACATCCTGTATCGTAGCAGGAAGGCGGGCAGTGCGTTGTCAATGCAGGTGGCAGTGCCTCTCTTCCTCATCTTCATCGCCGCTTCTATACTCACTTCACTCATCACTCTACCCTCGGCATCCAGTATCCCATCAACGTCTGTCAGTTTTATGAAGCCCTTATCACCGAGTTTATGGGTGATGAAAGCCGCGATTGTATCAGAAGTGACGTCCCAGGAGTGAGGCAGGCAGTCATCGGCTCTCAGGATTTTATATGGCAACAGTATGGAGACACCTTCATCTGGTAGATCGTCCAGACTCTCTATCAGAGAGATGTTGTTGTTGAGACTGGCAGTGGTATCTGCGATGAATAAGCCATACTGGTGCATTGCAAGTACCGCCATCCAGTGTGCAGTCTCATCGGATACTCTTCCCGCGAGATTCCGGACTGTCATTGCAAAAGGACCACCACCGGGGATTATCAGGAGTGTTAGATTATTCTCTGCTGCATAATCACATAGGCAGCGAATAATAGCTCTGCACTCTTCTATCAAACTGCCTCCCAGCTTCAGTACCCTTATTTGGGTGTCCATACCGTATTTTACGGTACTTTTAATAAAATAAAATAAGCTTCTATTTTACAAAACTGTCATCTGCTGTGAATCTGGCTGCAAGCCCCCGGCATCCCAGCCTGCGCACTCCACGCCATAACCTACCGGATTGATATGATAAACTATCTCAACGAATCTTCTTCAATTTCTCTATTAGCTTCTCGACACTCTCAGCTGTGATTTTCACCGCTTCTTCGTCCAGTTCATTTTCATAGAAGTTCTTATGTAATCCATTTGCTGCATGGAAGAGCAGAATGAGTTCATTATCCCTGGTCTCCCTCGAAAGTCTGCTCACGAAAGACCATATCGCACCGTGCTTATCCAATTTCAAACCCCTACCGGCGGCTATTCTCTTCACTTCAAGTGCAGAGGCACCCCATAACTTCTCCGATGCCTGCACCAGATCCCCTTTACTCAGGAACTCCTTTGCCTCCTCAAGGTACTTATCACTTAATGCTTGATAATGTTCCACGAGCTCTTCCGGGTCGAGTTCCTCATTTAGACCGCTACGCACGAGCTCGAGCCCTAA
>JAODGR010000015.1:8701-21011 GCA_025464275.1 Methanosarcinales archaeon | reverse complement strand
CCGGGATTGAGGTACCGGTTCCATAGTTTTCGCACATCGCCTATCGTTATGTTGCCATCACAGTTGACATCGGCAGCCCATGGCATATCCAGCTCGTACCCGGGATTGAGGTACCGGTTCCATATCTTTCGGACATCTCCTATCGTTATATTACCGTCCATATTGAGGTCACCGCACATCCATATATCAGTGATGCAGTTGTTCGTCTCGTTACCCTCCCCGACAGTGCCATTGAAATCTGCACATACTGTGATGCTATCCTCAGGTGGTGAGTACCCCCATGTGTAGTTGAAGCATCCGGTATAGCTCTCATCAGGCGAGAGGTTCACTGATACACGGTCAAGTCCAACCATGATTCCATCTACATGTAGTGATGTGTTATGGCATGCCGGTGCCGTTCCGTTGCCTGTGTTCGTCATATTGTAGCATATAGTACAGTTCTCCGGCCAGTTCACCCATACATGGGTGAGCACAAGGTCTGGTTTCAACGCCGGAACCGGAACCAGGGGCAAATAATCACTGTTCGAACCGCCAGTGATGTTGTAAGGCGTATCTCCAAGCCCATCGCCGTCTTTATCCACACCCGTGTAATCATGCCAGTAATTCCCGCCGATATAAGGTCCACCAATGATGTTGGGTCCGGTTGTCTTCGTGCTGTTCCATGTATTGGTATTGGTATCGGTATCAGCACCGGTACTGGTGTCACAGGCGTTCAGTATGTTATCGAAGTAGTTATTGTAGACCGTATTGCCTGCTGATGATGTCAGATTGATGCCAATATCGTTATCGGTCACGGTGTTGCCGGTGACCACAACACCGCTCGAAGCAACCAGATGAATACCGCCGGTATTATTTATAACCCTGTTACCGGTGATGTTTACATTTACACCACTTGAGATACCCATGGGATCCATGGGGAGCAGCCTGCGCGGTGGCAACATACTCAAATTGTAATCGTCGCACTCGTACGGGAGAGTAACAGCGGCAGGCGGCGCAATCGGTGCAATATCCGCTACAGCTTCGATTGGCTGCGTACCACCAGCGCCATCAAAGCCCGCCGCCGCAACAGCACCGGAACCGGAAGTGGAGACCGAAACGAGCATGATACCATAATCGCTGTTATTCACGATGGTATTGTTCTGAATCGTAGCATTTGAGAACGAGTACAGTTTGATGCCGTATGCATGGCTTTCTGCCCCATTATCAGCGATGTAGTTCTCAGAGATAACGGCACCTGAACCCTCTCTTAGATAAATGCCATAACCGAGTATATCACTGGCACCATTGTCTATCAACGTATTTCCTGTAATCGTCAGGTTTTTGGGGGCAGCCGCGGTGTAGTAATGCATACTGAATAACCCGTGATGCACGTTGTGAGATATCGTGTTATTGTGGATAGTGATGTCCTCGGTTGGCGCCTCACATATAAGAATGCCATGATATCCATTACTGGTGACAGTGTTATTGCAAATCGTGGCGTTGCTGCTCCTGTATACTATGATTCCATGCATTTCATTCTCTGATGCCGTATTATTGATAACCGTGTTGTTAGAAGACGCATTATGGAGATATATTCCGTAGGTATTGTGCTTTACGGTGTTGTTGGTCAGTCGCGCGTTACTGGATGCCCAGGATAGAAGTCCAGTCGCGACATCGGTGAGATTATTGTAAGAGAGATTGTTCCCATCCACCAGGCAATTATCTGAATGATACAGTCGTATACCCTCCCAGCCATTATAGTTGGCTGTGTTACGGACCAGTGTGTTGTTCCCTGAATAGGAGAGATACATTCCGATATACACCGCGTTGAAACTGGCTGAATTGTTGACCACTCGATTACTGTCGGAATATTGGAGAAATATCCCGAAATAGCCGTTCATGTCCACTGTGTTATCTACAAGAGTGTTGTTGTCACTAAACGACAAGTACATCCCATACTGGCTGTTGTTGCATACGGTATTTTTCATGAGTGTGTTATTATCTGAATCCCCCATATAAATGCCGCAAAATGAAGAGAAGGATGCAGTATTGTTGGCAATCGTTATGTTCTCGCCCATAAACATGCAGATGTGATACCTGGGGCTTGTGGATGGTGATAACATTCTGTTGTTGCAGATGAGGGTGTCTTTACTCCCGTAAATGTATATGCTGGTGAGAGTAGCATTCTCAATGGTATTATTCACGACTTTGCTCCCACAGGTTTGATGCAGGCTGATGCCATGGTCCACCTTCCTGATAATATTATCCCTGATGAGTGTATTATTTACATCATAGTCCTGATGTATCGCATTATATGTACCATTTCTCTCAATTGTAAACCCGATTATGCTGACATTATCAGCCTCTACCCTGAAGACAGGTGCATAACCTCCATCGCTCCCATTTACAATGCAGTTTGCAGAACCGTTCTCCGAGCGAATCGTCAGGCACTTGGTCACACGGATATTCTCCCTATATATGCCATCCTCAACCTCGATGATGTCTCCATCAGTGGTATTCTCAGCATCTATTGCATCCTGAATCCGGTAGAAATCCTCTGATGTATTGATGTTATGGACCGATGGTGTGGGTATCGTGCCTCCGTTGTTCACGAGTGGTGCAAATATACCAGAATCCGTGGTATTTGCATACACATAGTTATTCACGGTGTCTACACCGGTGTTTGATGCCACACCCCACATACCGCTTGCATATCTCCACATCAGCAACGTGGATTCATCTCCTTCAACATCTGAGTCATTGTAACTCACGCTGAGCTGAATACTCGCTCCGCTATGGCAGGATACATTCACATACCTGGAGATGTTCAACCACCCCTCGGGATCGGACGGTGGGAGATCCACACCTCTGACTCCAACCTCGCCCGTACACGTGAAGGATAATGTAGTGGGTGCCCTGTACAGAAGATGGTTGTCGGTAAACGTGTTGTTGTGTGAGTGCTGGTCGATGTAGATGTCCCATCCCGAACTGTTTGAGATTCTATTCTCGCATAGCGTGCTATTGTTCGAATGTAATATGTAGATACCCCTGCTGTTGGAGTTAGCGGTGTTATTCGTGAGCGTATTGCTGCTCGAATATGCCATATAAATGCCACGCTCGTTAGCCGATACGTTATTCCTCGCGAGCGTGTTTGCGGTTGCATTGTACATATAAATGCCATAGAGCGAGTTATTGCAGGCGATATTGTCTGTGATACTGTCGTTGCTGCATGAGGCTACAATTATCCCGTATTTGTTGCCATTCGCAATATTACCCCTGACCACACTATTTGATGAGAACACGGCAATGCCCTCAGCGCCATTGTTGTTTGCGACATTGCTCATCAGCGTGTCACCGCTCAGAGGTGACTCAATGCCACGCCATCTGTTGTTATTGGCGGTGTTTTCTATGAGTGTGTTATTAACAGACCATGCCAGAGAGATACCACAGTTGTTCTTATTCGCGGTGTTGTTTATCAGGATGTTGGCATCGGAATACGGGAACAGGAGAAATCCGTAGTTGGTATTGTTGTTCGCAGTATTGCCTCCTACATGGTTGTAGGATGAGGAATGGAAGGAGAAGCCATTTGTGTTGTTTGAGGCGCTGTTGTTCATAATCCTGTTGTGCCGGGAATTCCATAGATGGATACCGTCATAATTGTTTGAGACTCTGTTGTCTGAAATATTACAGTGCTCCACACCCTCGAGGCATATCCCGGCATGGTATGGCCATTCGCCGTCCGCGCCTTCAATCGTGAATCCACTGAGATTTACCCAGCTCGCTCTCACATCAAGGACATGGTCATCAGAATCCGCTGCATGAATCGAGGTAAAAGCACAGCCGTGCTCTGAACGTATGCTCAATCGTTTATCCACTTTCACATTCTCGATGTACGTACCGTCCTTAACGCAGATAGTATCACCCTCCGTTGCATTATCCACCGCTGCCTGGATGGGCGTATCGCTTGCATTAAACTCGCCGCTGGCGCGCCACCATCCGGAAGTATTAACGCAGATATCGCCACATTCGCAGGGAATATCAATATCAGAGTCAGAGACCGCCATCCCGGACCCGGATGCACTGGCACCGGGTATGGTTAAAAGCAATAAAAATAGCAAGAACACATACGCAGGCATAAATTTTGTCTTCATTTTAATACTTTCTCCACGTTTAGGTCTCACTTTCCTCTCACCACCCTCCCTTTTCTTGGCTGACCGCACTAAAAATCCTTGATACGAGGGTGTATATATACTTAGCGAACTGAAATATTGACATTCAGTGTGAATATTGCCAAACTCAGGCTATTATCAATAAAAATAGAAAAGATAATAAATTTTATTATAATTTATTTTATTCTTATCACTCTGTATTTGTTCCTCATCTCTCTCGTGATGAATCCAAATCCACATCGGTTACCTATAATCTCGATTGCTATCAGCTTATCTGGGTTCTTGAGGTTCACTTTCGGCTTACGTCCGTGTATCTTCTCCAGAAGGTCGTAGAAGTAGCCCCCTACCTCTCTCTCCACCGCCTGGCTGGATATTTGGTCCTTCATCCCTCGCCTCTCTACACGGAATCCAAAGGTGTCCCCGGGGTCGAAATCGTCTATGTACCGCTCCATCCTCCTCTTCAATGTCTCTATTAAATTATCTGGAGAGACAAAGAAGGCATCGTCAATGGGTACCACCCTGCTCAGGTGTGGGTATTTCTTACGCTCCGCATCCTCCAGAAATTCCACTATGTCATTCACGTTCCCTATCACCACGTCCCGGAATCCTGAAGGTTCAAAATCTCCGTCCTCACTCAGCTCCTCCAGTAACTCCTCCTCCATGTTCCTCTCCGCTACCACCAATACATTCCAATTCTCCATCATCTCCCATCCCTCGATTTTTAATACTTTGAATGAAATAAATTTTTTTGTACCGGTTCGATGAAGAGAGTGGAGAGGGAGCGGGAGTACGAAGTTTATGCCGAGCTATGCAGTGTGGTGGAGGAGATGGACGATCTCGTGGATGCGATCGTGGTGGAGGGTGTACACGACAAGGAGGCGCTGGAGGAGCTGGGTGTGACGAAGGACATAGCAATCTATTCGGCAGGATTCAGCTGCACCGGCTTCGTGGAGTACCTGATGAAGAGGTACAGGCGCATTGTGATACTCACCGACTATGATAGAGAGGGTAAGAAGCTGAACAAGAGATTGACTCTTCGCCTGGAGCGAGAGGGCGTGAAAGTGGATACCCGATGCAGAGAGAGGATAGGGAGGATACTGGGCATCCGGGGTATTCGGACCATAGAATCCATAACCTCACTGTTGAGGAGGTTTTAGTTTAGCCAGCATCTGCCTCAGTTCGTGGACACTGAACTGCCCCGGTGCTACTTCCACCTCCGTAGATATGAAGCCGTAGGTCAGTACTGACCCATATAGGGGTGCTATCACACGCAAATGCCGACCCCAGTCACCCATCCCGATGGTGATCAACAGCCGACCACTGCTGGCTACCTGATGTGTCAATTGGAGCAGATTCAGTGATTCTGATGGCGTTCGCGGTGTGACTGCGACCTTGGGAATGGTAATCCCACTATCACCACTATCACCTCCCCCCGCATCCGCATCCGCATCTGCCTGATACATGGCATCTATAAGCTCAAGTATCTCAGCTGGAGCGGGCATGCCGTGGAAATCGTGGAACGAGAGTATGACAGGGATACGTAGCTTTCTTGCTTCCTCTATTATCTCTCTTTTACCATCTGCGAGAAACTCGATGTCCACTGCATCTACCACCCCTGTGACGAGTATATCACGGAGCAGTTCAATCCGTTCATCTTCAGTACCACAGAAAGAGCCACCCTCCTCTCTTCTCCTGTTCGTGATGATTACAGGCATATTTAGCTCCTCCATGGCTTGCCCCGTGAGGAACTCCAAAATCTCCTCCAGCCTCCGCTCTTCTGCATCTAAAAGGTCGAGCCTCAACTCTATCATATCCGCGCCCTCTGCCTTCGCACGTGCTGCCGCATCTATCGAGAGCCGTCTCATCACTGCTGCTATAACGGGTGCAGAGCCTAATTCCACATCACCTATCCTCTTGTTCATGCAATGCCTTTCTATTAACTCCAATATCTAATAAGTAGTATCTTATCTAATCTAATGTTATAGTTAATGAGCAAGTAATCATACAGCACACAGCCGGGGTGTGGTAGAGGTATCCCTTGGGACTGTGGATCCCAAGACCTGGGTTCGAATCCCAGCCCCGGCCTCTTATATTCCATTGTTTAAATGATGCTCACTTCATCTCCACATATCTTCAATATTATTCTCAATGTTTTAAATGGATATAGAATACCTGTGCAAATAAATTGTATAACTCAACAGGTTTTAAGAATCAATCCCCCCATATCCTTTATCAACGTTATGAAGGGGCGTGAGAGGTTATGAACCTTAGAGATATGAGCATCGGGCAGAAACTGCTTGCAAGTTTCGCTATTGTACTGATTCTTACCGCAGCACTGGGAATTGTGGCAATTATGGAGTTGAAGGCGATGCACAGCCAGGCAGTAGTGATGGAGAAGGCAGCAGATCTGAAGGAGGAGATACAGGCGATCAGACAGCAGGAGAAGAACTATCTCCTCCGTGGTGACCACAGTTATGTTAATAAGGTCAATGCCGGGCTGGAAGAGTTAAAGAATACAGCAGCAGAGCTCGAATCACTCGTTACACTCGCAGAGAACAGAGCTGAACTGGAAGAGGTCAAATCAGGAATCCAGGAGTACGAAACCGCATTCAATGAGCTTCTGCAACTGAGGAATGTGGCAGAAGAGCAGCTGTCAACCTGCGAAGAGGATGCACGTGCAATTGAAGCTGCGATTGAAGAGTCCTCCGCCGACCGGCAGACCAGAGATGGTTTATTGATGCAGCTATTTGCCATAAGGAGAGCGGAGAAGAATTTCGTGATGCGGCACGAAGATAGCTACGCCTCGGAGGTATCTGCGGGCATAAACAAGCTGAAAGCAGATGCAGCTGCGGTAGATACAGCAATCGTAACGGCAGCGGATGCATATCAGCGGGACTTCAATGCTTATGTGAGCACCACCAGGGAGCTGCACCAGCTCACCGCAGTTGAGGGTCCACTCGTGCAGTCCGGGCGTAATGTACTTGCGGCAGCATCTGCTGTGCTCACAAATGCGCGAGGAGCAGCGGAGAATGCAGCATCCACTGCTACTGTGTGCGTGATATTCTTCCTCATCGCTGCGATTGCCCTCGGACTGGTGCTCGCAGTTGCGGCTACGCGGTCGATTGTGGCGCCGGTGAAGGAAGTGATGCGGGTATTAAAGGATTTCTCCCAGGGTAAACTCGGTGCAAGAGCGGAGGATGCGAGAGCTTCTGGTGAATTACGCGATATGACCACCACCCTGAACAGGTTCGGAGAAGACCTGCAGGGTATCATCGCGGACATCGGTAGAGTAACGAGTAAGATGGCTGCTGGCGATTTGAGTGCCGAGTTCACCGCCGCCACACCCGGCGATTTCAATGCGATTCGCGAGAATATCACGCATGCAAATGCGAGTTTGTCCGATCTGATCAGTGAGATGAGGGGCGTAGTGGATAATGTAGCCGCGGTGAGCAAGGAATCCGCGACTTCCATCGAGCAGGTGAACTCCGGCATGCAGCAGATAGCATCGGCATCGCAGCAGATCGCACGGGGTGCACAGGATACCGCGAGTACCATCAACCAGTCGGCAAGGGTGATTAAAGATACAAATGCACTGCTGCAACAGGTCCGGGCACACGCAGAGGAGTCGAACAGGTTCGCAGTGGAGAGTGCAGAGAGCGCTGCGAAGACGAATGAGATGGGGAAGAAATCAGCGGATGCGATGGCTGAGATTCAGGATTCTATTGCCACCGCGGTGGAAGTGATAAAGAATCTTGGAAGTGCAATAGAGCAGATAGGGAAGACAACCGAGATGATTGAGGGTATAGCAGACCAGACAAATCTGCTTGCACTGAATGCCGCGATAGAAGCAGCACGTGCAGGTGAGCATGGACGTGGCTTTGCAGTGGTTGCCGAGGAGGTGCGTAAACTTGCGGAGAACTCCAAGCGCTCCACTGCTGAGATTGATGCCATGACAAAAATGCTGAAGGAGGAGATGGATAAGGTCATGAACGCGGTGGAGATGGTGACCCAGCGTGCGGAAGCGGGACAGGCTGACCTGGAGAACGCGGTGGCAAGTGTGGGTAAGATTGCAGAGATGGCTGAGGATATAAAGAGCCGGATGACGGAGATCACAGAGGGTATGAAACGGGGAGCGGATAGTATTGAGGAGCTATCGAGGGGCATAGATGAGGTTGCAAGCTCAACCGAGGAGATTGCCTCGTCCTCGGAGGAGGCTTCTTCGGCGGTGGAGGAGCAGACAGCGGCTGTGGAACAGTTTAGCGCTGGCGTGCAGAAGCTTGCAGAGATCTCCGAGCAGGCTGCGGAGATGATTGCCAGGTTCAAATTGAGGTGAGGGGTGATGAATAGAGGTAGAGGTAGAGTAGAGGTAGGGAGGTAGGTGATGATGAGATTGAACCTTAAGATAATGGTGGAAGAGATGAAAGAGATGGGAATCCCGGTGAATAGAAACTACTCCCAGAGCGAACTTGAACACCTCACTATGGAGATTATACTCTCAATAGAGGAGATGATCCGGTCAGCGCCGGGTCGGAAGATAGAACACATCACGAGGGACAGAACAGACGGTAGAATCACCGTGAATATGCTGATCTCGGCTGATGGGGGAGTAGCAGGGGAAGGTGAGGGTGATATGGAGATGTACATAGATGACACCGAGACGCTGTATGCACTCTGAGATGCGATGAGAGGTGATGGATAGGAGGTGGAGGGATGAACCCGAAAGAAGGAGTAAGAGGGCATCAGCAACAGCTGGTGGTCTTCAAGCTCGGTGGTGAGGACTTCGGGGTGGATATCATGCAGGTACGTGAGATAATAGGTAAAGAGGCAATCACCCCCGTTCCTAACGCGCCTCCTTTCATCATGGGTGTGATGAATCTCAGAGGGCAGATCACTACCATTATAGACCTGAGGAAGAAACTCGGACTGGCACCGGAACGTGGACCGGGGCTCAGTGATAAGGATAAGAGTAAGGATAAGGATAAGAGGAATCAGGAGCGTGTAATCGTGGTTGAAGATGGTGACGGCAGTAATGCAGTGGGTGTGGCGGTAGATACAGTGACAGAGGTGACGTATCTTGCAGATAGCGAGATAGAGGAGGTGCCTGAGATGCTACAGCAGCAAATAGGCGCGGAATATCTGATGGGTGTGGGAAAGCTGCCCGATACCAATAAACTCCTCATACTGATAGACCTGAAAAGGATGCTCGGGAGCAGCAGCGGCAGCAGCGGCGATGGAGAGGGGATGAAAGCACGGAAGGTGTGAGGCAGTAGTGCAGGTGCAGGGTGGGGGTGATATAGATGCGATTCTCGCTACCCGGTGAGAACGACTGGAGAGAAGGAGTTCTATCGCTTGAGAACAATACTCTGTACTTCAAAATCAAATACGGGGGCAGAGACATGGACAGGGACAGAAGCTCTAAAGTCCTCCCTCTGGTACGAATCCGGCTACCAGTACCATGGAAGCCGGGCAAGAAGAGGGAAAGTGATTATTCCATTCCCGTGAGCAGCATAGGTGATATACTGATGGAGGACGGTATCCTCAGGATTAAGCACGCGCCAGCACAATCCCACTCCACCTCCACCTCTAACAGTCACAGTCGTCCGAGTGCGGAGCTGGTGGAGGTGAAACTCGGAGGCGATGAGGATGTGCTGAGGGATGTGGAACGAGTGCTGCTGCTGAAGCTCGATGCATATCAGTTCAGTGTCTACTTCACACACGCGGGTGAGGGTGGTGTACTCTCGCTGGATAAGAATATCCAGCTGGAGAGGGGGCTGCTGAAGATCTCTAACTTCGCACTCTGGATCATCGGGCGGGAGAGTATCAAGAGAATCGGATGGGATGAGATAGTGAATGTGGAGGAGAAGAAGCGGAGCATATACAAAGGTACTGAATACGGTGCCATCTCCATCGATTATTTCGGTGAGAAGGATAACCGGATAGTCACCTCTATCGTGATCGCCAGGGGCAACACCATGGACCTCCTGAAACAGCATGTGAGTGAATTACTGAGCGTATACAGGGTAGATGAGAAGCTCTCAGATGCCGAGAACCAGATACTCACCATGATGTACGCGGGTGCGTTGAATCTCTCTCCGGAGGCGTTTACGACCACTGCCGAGGCGTTTGGGATGGATGAATCAGACCTCAAGAAGCATCTGATGCACTTGCGCGAACTGGGCATGGTGGATGAATCGATGCGTGAACTCACGCGAAAGGGGATTAAATATGTGGTTGACCTCTCAAAGGATGGCACTTTCGGTGGTTGAGGTGGTGATGAGGATATGGCAAAGATACTGGTGGTTGATGACGCTGCATTTATGCGGATGATGTTGAAGAACATCCTGAGAGCAAACGGGCATGAGGTGGTCGGGGAGGCGGAGGATGGTGTGCAATCACTGGAGAAATACGAGCAATTGAAGCCAGACCTGGTGACGATGGATATAGTAATGCCACAGCTCGACGGGATTGAAGCCACAAGAGAGATCGTACGCAACCACCCGGATGCGAAGATAGTGATGTGCACCGCAGTGGGGCAGCAGGCGAAGGTACTGGAAGCGATGAAAGCGGGTGCCAGGGGCTATATCGTCAAACCTTTCCAGGCTCCCAGGGTGGTGGAGGAGATAAACAAGGTACTGAAATCGAGGGCGTGAAGTGCGCCGGGGAGGCGGACCGAGTAGAGGATGGTGGGGGAGAGTTGAGAATGGTTAACAGGAGAATAAGAGTGCTTGTGGTTGATGATTCAGCATTTATGCGCATTCTTATCTCCGATATGCTCAATTCAGAGCAGGGGATAGAGGTTGCTGGTGTAGCGAAGGACGGTCTCGAATGCATAGAGAAGATGAAGGAGTTATCTCCTGATGTGATAACGATGGACGTGGAGATGCCCCGGATGAATGGTCTGGAGGCATTGAAGCGGATAATGAGGGAGTCAAAAGAGTCCAAATCCTCTCATCCCCATCCTCATCCCCATCCTCAGGTGGTGATGTTAAGTGGTATCACGGCGAAGAACGCGGATGTAACGGTAGAAGCACTGGCTAATGGCGCATTTGATTTCGTTCTCAAACCCTCGGGTACGCTCTCTCTGGACATAGAGAAGGTAAGAGAAGAACTGATAGCGAAGATAAAGTGTGCAGCAGAGTCGCGCTATGGCAGTGTAGGAGCGCCCGGTGGATTCAGGCGTTCAGAGCGAGAGCCAGGTGGAGGTAGAGACAGAGGTAGAGGTGGAGGAGGTGTAAGGAGCAGGCGGGTGATTGTCATCGGGGCATCAACCGGAGGTCCGAGGTCACTGGTGGAGATCTTCTCACGGCTACCGGTTCTACCCGCGGGAATCCTCGTGGTTCAGCATATGCCTCCCTACTTCACCTCATCACTCGCCAGGCGACTGGATAAGCACTCAGAGTGGGAGGTTCGAGAAGCGGCTGAAGGTGATGAGATAAAGGACGGTATTGCACTCGTTGCACCCGGTGATTTACACATGACGGTGAACGGGAGTGGGACGATACACCTGAACCGGGGACCACCGGTAAATGCTATCCGACCTTCCGTGGATGTCACCATGGAATCGGTAGCCAGGAGTTATGGCTCCAATTCACTCGGTGTATTATTGACAGGGATGGGGAAAGACGGTGCGGAGGGTATGAGAGCGATAAAAGAGCATGGCGGCATGACTATTACGAGTGATGAACACACCTCCATCATCTTCGGTATGCCCCGTGAGGCGATAAAGCGCGGGTGTGTGGATATGGTGCTGCCCCTGCACGAGATTGCAGGAGCAATAACGGAGGCGGTGATAGCATGAGTAGCAGTAACAGTAACGAAGCCGGTATCGACATCTCACAGTACATGCAGGCATATCTGGAGGAGACGCGGGAGCACCTGCAGACACTCACAGAGGCTCTTATCGAGCTCGAAGACGCGGAAGATGCGTCAGAGCAGGAGCACCTGAATCGCGCTTTCCGCGCTGCGCACACCATCAAGGGGATCTCCGCGTCCATGGGCTTCAGGGGGATAGAACGGACATGCCACACGATGGAAGATATACTGGATGCCCTGAGGAGTGGGCGGGAGAAGGTGACGCCGGAGGTGATTGATTCATTACTGCAATGCACGACGAAGCTGGAAGAAGCGGTTAACAGGGTTGAGGAGACCGGGAAGGACGACAT
>JAODGR010000015.1:5930-8575 GCA_025464275.1 Methanosarcinales archaeon | reverse complement strand
ATGAGTATGAGATAAAGGTATCACTGGATAAGGCATGTGAATTCCGTGGTGCAAGGGGCTTTCTCGTATTGAGGAACCTCATGGAGGTTGGGGAGATTATAAAGACTGTGCCATCACAGAATGAGATAGAAGAAGGCAATTTTGGATACGAATTCACCGTTGTTCTCCGTACAGATAAGCCAGAAACGGCGATAAACGAAGCTTTAAGTTCCATTGCGGATATAGATGATGTATCAATCAGGGGATTGGAAATAGAACATGTAGATATGGATAAAGACCATAGCAGTGGTTCAAAGAGCATAGTGGATGATAGAACCAGGGATACGAAGCCAGGCACGGGTAGGAGCATGAGTACGAGCATGAAGAGTCTTCGAATAAATGCCGATAAGCTGGATAAGATGGCTAATCTGGTGGGTGAACTGGTGATAAATAAGAGCAGACTTGCGCAGATAAGCAGCGAGTACAGGATGGAGGAGCTGCGCAACGTGATGGCGACGGTGGAGCGAACGATAAACGACCTGCAATACGAGGTGACACAGATGCGGATGATACCTGTGGGGCACGTCTTTAACCGCTTTCCAAAACTTGTGCGTGACCTCTATCGCTCACTGGGTAAGGATATAGAGTTTGTGGTGGAAGGTAAGGAGATAGAACTGGATAAGACCGTCCTGGAGGAGATAGTGGACCCACTGGTACACCTGCTCAGGAATGCCGTTGACCATGGCATAGAATACCCGGCTGAACGAGAGGAGAGGGGAAAGAGCAGAAGAGGCACAATCAGGCTGACAGCGAAGCGGGATACGGCACACGTGGTAATAAGTGTGGAAGATGATGGCAGGGGTATGGATGCAGGGGAACTGAAAGCTCAGGCGGTTGCACGGGGAATGATGACTGCGGAAGAAGCAGACAGGCTCAGTGAAGAGGAAGCGCTCAATCTCATCTTCATGCCCGGATTCAGCACTGCGAGAGAGGTGACAGAGATATCGGGGCGGGGAGTGGGAATGGAAGTGGTGAAAGCGCGAGTGGAGGCACTGAATGGTAGTGTGGAGTTGAAGACGAAGAAGGGGGAGGGTACGCGGATATCACTGAAACTGCCACTCACCACCGCCATCATTCGCGCATTGCTCGTGGACGTCTGCGGTATGCGATTCGCCATTCCACTCGCGAATGTGAGTGAGATAGTGGGCATTACACCTGCGGAGATGAAGACCGTGATCGGGAGGGAGGTGATATTACTCCGTGGCTCTGTCCTGCCTCTCTTCATGCTCCATTCACTCCTTGGCGAGAGGGCTGATACGGAACAAGAGCACAAGAGGCTTGCAGTGGTGGTTGTGGATGCGGATGCGAATGGAGCATGCTCAGCAGGAGGAGGAGGTGCAGAAGGAGAGGGACGAATCGGTATAGTGGTGGATTCGGTAGTGGGGCAGCAGGAGATAGTGGTTAAGCCGCCGGGCGAGCGACTGCAGAGTGCAAAGGGACTTGGTGGCTTCACCATCACCGGTGATGGGGCTGTCATTCCCATACTCGATATACCCAGTATACCAGATATATCCACATTTTGCATCATGATGCGAGAGGGTGGAGGGGGATATGAGAGCTGGCATTAAGGATGAGCTGGAGCTGAACACGTTTCAGCGTGACGCACTGAACGAGCTGGGGAACATAGCATCGTGTCATGCAGTGACCGCACTGGCGGAGATGACAGGCTTGACGATGGAGATAGAGGTGCCAAAGGTGGAGGTGGTGGCGGTAGAGGAGATACACCGGTTGATAGAGCTGGATAAGATAGTGGCGGGCATTTTAGTGGAGCTTGAAGGGGATTTAAGTGGCTATTTGCAGGTCCTATTCCCCGCACGTAGCGCGTTCATGCTCATTGATATGCTGATGGGGCGGGAGATAGGGGAGACGAAGGGCATAGAGACCGACATGGAGCGCTCGGCATTGATGGAGACGGGCAATATACTGGCATCTTCGTTCTGCAGCGCGATTGCAGACTTCTTCCACACCTCGCTCATCCCCTCTCCCCCTTCTTTCGCTTGTGACATGATGGGTGCAATGGTGGGTGATACTATAATCCGCATTGCGCAGGTAGAGATGACCGAGCGAGTAATTCTATTCAGGTGCGATTTCAGGGATGAAGCCGAGTCCACACTCTACGGTTACATCCTGCTGTTCCCGAATCCAGAGAGACTGGATGGTATTTTGGATGATTTACAGGCGATGGTGGACCTGGAGCCCTGAGGAGGCAGGTAGATGGAAGGTCATCCCTATTATGTGGGTATAGGTGAGATGAAGGTTGCACATAATCCTCATCGCCTCATAATAATGGGGCTCGGGTCCTGTATAGGACTCGCACTCTATGACCCCGGTGTAAAAGTGGGAGGGGTAGCGCACATAATGCTGCCAGAGTGCGGTGGCGGTGGCAGGGCTCAGGGTCAGAGTCAGAGTCAGGGTCAGAGTGAGAGTCAGAGATGCAAGTTTGCAGATACGGCAGTGCCACTCCTGGTGGAGAAGATGGTGCAACACAAAGCGGATAAGAGCCGTATGATAGCCAAGCTCGCAGGTGGGGCATCTATATTCACCGCGATGGATGCACTCCGAATAGGAGAGAGGAATGCGGAAGTGGTGAAGGAGAAGCTGAAGCA
>JAODGR010000015.1:527-5823 GCA_025464275.1 Methanosarcinales archaeon | reverse complement strand
CCCACAGCCCACAACCCGCAACCGCAACCAAAAGTATTTTATATCCCTCGAATATGATGGATATGATATACAGAGATGACCGGGGGGAGAACGGGGATAATACCATCGCCAGTATTGCCAGTATTTATAAATGCTCATACTAATGCCCGTGCTCATACTCATGCTCGTATTGTAGCTCTTCCGGTCCTGACGGTGGTGGCGGTGGTGGTGGCTGTCCTGCTATCCACGGTCCTGTTATCCGGTATCGCGAGCGCAGGTGTCAGTCCTGCAGAAGGTAGATTCATTCATGACGGTGATACAGTCATCATTGGTGAGACGAATCTGACCTTCGTAGATGATGCGGGGAGGATAATACCCAGCGGGACCATAATCTGCCGCAAGGGTGATATCCAATCTGCCCCGATCCATTTTGATGGCACCTTTGATTCCAGTCGTGCAGAGGTGGAGGAGAAATTGAAACTCGGTACCTGCACAGTCAGAGGTAGTGGAGGGTATGGAGAGATTGAGGTATTGTTTATAGAGCCCCGGGTGAACGTAAAAACAAGAGTAAATGATGAGGATTTTGGATGGGTGATGCATGGCGAGGGCATAAATATCACTTTTGTGGCGGATACGAACTTGAATATCACAGGTGGCAATATCTCCTTCAAACTCATTGACCCCTCGAATAAGAGGTTGTACAGTATTAACGGCAAATCGCTCCTGAATATCGCAGTTGATGCCACAGGTAATGCCTCTATCAGGTTCAACAGCACCGCAAACCTCGATATCGGTACCTACACACTCAGTATAGAGACAGACCCGAATACGAACAATGGACTGGATGTGGAAGGACCCGGAGTTAAGTTTGAAGTGAGGCGGAATGGAGTGGAGTCGATAGAAGCGAGACCGGCTGCAACTCCAGTCTCTGAAGACGTGGAATTCACCGTTAAAACCACACCACATACATACCTAACGCTTGAAGTGACCCATGGCATAGAATCAACGGTACTGTTCACAGCAATCCCCACCTATGATACCAGTATAAGCGCAGACCGGCATAGCGTGCATCATGGTAAGTCAGACGAAGATGGCGAGTTTAAGGTGCTGGCTGAGTTTGATGATACCGGTACCTATGAGATTACGGCAACTGAACTCGTTGCCAGTACTACTGCGAGCGTAGAGGTGAAGGTGAAACCGCCGGTAGCCGAATTGCTCAAGCCAGAGGCGAAGTATTATTATATAGGAGAAAAGCTGGAGGTCAGTGGTAAGGCATACGGCGGTAAGGGCGTAACAGTAAAGATAGAGGGTGATGAAAGATTCTCATGTGATAATGTGCCACTGGGAACAAAGGGTGAATTTAAATGCCCCGATAAGTGGGATACTGACGGGCTGGCTCCCGGTAAGTACAGGATAGAGGTATGGGTTTTGCCATCTTCAAATCCAGAAACTGAACCACCGGATGACTCCACCATCGTGATATTACTCCGTGGTGGGTTAACCGCGGAGGTGAGCAGGAACTTTGTAGCACAGGGTGACGATTTCAAGGTAAGTGGAAGAGCGAAGAGTGGCGACCGTGTGGATATTCTCATAATCTCGCCACGGGGCGGTAATGGTCGTGGATTGGATTATACAGATATCTTTAATGAAACAGGTGGCAGTGAGGATGTACCCGGTATGGTGCATTACGTCCGTGCTGTCAATGTAACGGATGACAAATTCGAGACGGATGACATAAGGGTGCCAAGGGATGCCGATACCGGGTCGTACCTGATAGTGGTACTGAGCTATGGAGAGGATAAGAGATGGGGTACGAAGACCGGTACATCTGATCTGCTGAATGCGTTGAGATACATAAACGGTCAGCACACAGAACTCAAGCTGAAGACGCAGCGTGAGTTGCTGGAGCTTATAATGGATAGAACAGTGAACCAGCCAGGTAGTGATGACCTCTTAGCAGCACTGAAGATCAGGGTGGAGAATCCGTATCTGCGATTGAGCGAGCTGGAGGATGTCCAGCTGGGCGCCGAGCTGAAGGTGAGCGGAGTGACCAATCGAGAAGAGGGAACAACGATAGCGGTAACCGTGGAAGGACCGGTGAAGCTGAAGCCCAAATTTACGGAGGTCAAAAAGGATACGGAATACAATAACAAGTTTGAGGTCTCTTTCGCCACTACCGGAGCGCGTATAGGTACCTACGTTGTGACTGCAGATGACGGTTACGGTCATGAGGATACAGAGAGCGTGGACATCGTGGTACCGGTGGGCAACCTCACGCCACCGCCGACCGCGGGTGGTATACCAGCACCAGCACCGGGTAATCGAACCGGTGCCAATGCCACTCAGGGAAATCAGACACCAGTGGGGGGTAACAATATCTCCATGAGACTCGCCGCCGCGATGCGGCATCGCGAATTTACAACGGTGGTGAGCATTGCAGGAGCGGTTGCGGCAGCGGTTATCATCGGCGCATCGGTAATCATGCTCAGACGCAGGAGGAATGTACCGCCGTACAAACGTAAGGTACTGCGGACATTGCCACCGCCACCTGGTAAGCGTGGGCGTTTCAGGCGGATATAACATGGATGGTAAGCCCAGCATGCTCAGACAGACCATACAGCATAGCGATTAAGTTAATGCAGGCATAACATAAGGAGATTAGAAGTGATAACCATGCTTTTATGGGTTCTGTATCTCGCTGTCAGCTTCTTCTCTGGGGTTGCCGTCTCCTCTATCCTGAGCATCAGGCACTCCATGTGCCTGCCTGAACGAGTTTTATTCTCGTTCGTACTCGGGAATGCTATATCTGTATGGCTGACCTTCCTCGTAGCCTGCTTCTCCGGCGCTCTCTCTATCTATGGGGTGACCCTCAGCACTGGCATCATCGCTCTCATCAGCTCCGTCATACTCGCTTACCGCCTGTTCAAAGACAGGACTGGCTATGAAGATAAGAGAATATGCGATGGGATAGATTTAGATAAGGGGAGAATCAGGGGCAGGGGCAGCAGGGGCAGGGACGGATACACTCTCCTTTTCTTACTCTTCATCCTCGTTTATCTGGCGGTGATGAATCTATATGGTGTCTTACGCACGGATAGCGCGGGTAACATCTATGCTCTTCACACTGTATGGGCGGATTATCCATTTCATACCTCTCTCATAGCTTCTTTCGTTTATCAACCCCATTTCAGCTTCCCGCCGCCGTATCCCCAGTTCTGGCATACTGAAATGCATTATCCATTCCTCATGGACTTCTATTCCGCGGTGCTGATGAAGTCCGGGCTGGACCTGAGGAGTTCTATCATCATTCCGGATATGCTATTTCAAACTTCTCTATTCGGACTCTTCTACTTCCTCGCATATCGAATGACAGGTCTGAGGATAGCGGGTGCGCTGGGGACGGTGGTCTTCATCTTCGCTGGCTTCCCTCCGGGTCTTCAGGCGGGGGGTTTGCACTTCCTGAATCCTGCGTATGCAGTACTCATGCCACAGCGTACGGCGATGTTCGGGATGTCAGTCTCTTTTGCGGTCTATATCATCCTGTTCGAGTGGCTATCCAGTCATGAATCTGCATCACCGGTGGTAGAGCGTGGGCGTGAGCTCGTCGTTGCCGGGATGCTGACCGGCATGCTACCCTATATCCATGCACATTCGTTTATGGTGACTTCTTTTGTGATACTCTCCCTGGCGTTGGTGTTATTGCTAGCGATGAGGGGTGTGAAACTGAGAGAACTCGTCTATATTTTCGCACCACTGATCGCGCTGGCGTTACCACAGGTGCTGAGTATAAGAGCAGGAGTGACTGCCGGCTTCTTCAACTTCTATCCCGGATGGACGGATGCTAACAGGAGCATAATAACAGCTATGAACTGGTCTTCTCTACCTGCGGTTATCTGCTCATCCGCGGAGACAGCAGTTCTCCTCATCTCATTCTGGGCTGAGAATGCGGGTGCACTCATCATCTTGGCATGTCTTGGCTTGCTAAAAGCGCGAGAGAGTGGAAATAGCCGTTTATTGCTATTTTATCTCCCGTTCCTTGCGCTCTTCTTACTATCTAACGTGGTGAAATACCAGCCCTGGTACTTCGATAATTACAAGGTCTTTATATACTGGCTCGCGGTGAGTGCGGCACTGGCGCCACTGTCCATCAAGTGGGTGCGGGATATAGAACCGGGTAGCATACGCATATGGGGTGCATTCTCGATTTGTGTGTTGCTCATTGCATGCACGCTGTTTGGAGTGGTGACCCATGTGGGGATGCTGAAATACGAGTATAAGGTATGGTCAGCGGCTGACATAGCGATAGGGAAGTGGGTGGAGGAGAATACCGACCCGGGTGGTGTGTTCTTAACAGGCAGTGCGCACAATCATCCAGTAACAGCCTTAGCGGGGAGGCAGCGTGTGATGGGCTATGAGGGCTGGCTGTGGTCCCATGGTCTGAACTGGAGTGAGATAACGAGGGTGAAGAGAGAAGAGATAGAGATGTACAGGGGTAACTACCAGCTTATTAAGGATTACGGGATTGATTACATCTGCATAGGACCTTACGAGCGCGATTTTGCTCGCGATAACCACTTTGAAATCAATTATACCGCGTTTGAGGACCGGACGCGATTCCAGTTGATATTGAGATATAGCGTGAACAATTCCGAATGGAGGATATACAGGGCGTTGTGAGCCATAGCAGGGAGACGTCCGCGGGAGCTCATCTATTTAGCCCTGATTCTAAAAACGGGTCCACCCATTGCGACCAGAATTGAACCGGATTCTTAACCGGCACCATCACCCCTCCGCTCGCTCCATCACCATTCTCCGGGCTGAAGAGTTCACCATTATAAAATACAAACCCCTCTTCCATCTGATGCTTCAAATTTGAGCTGAGTATACCCTCCACCAGCTCATCCTCACCGGCATAGCGGAGTATCTTTATGAGGTATGGCGTGTCACGTGGCCATACCACCCCTTCATGGTATTCCGCATCGCCGTAGTATGTCCGCTTCGGCGACTCTTTCACCAGTATCCCGAATGGTAGACCATCTTTGTATACGAGCAGATGCCGCTTCACACCCCTGACGAATGACCTGACTTCACTATCTGTGAATACATGCTCATCCAGTAGGAGTGCGAGAGCAACGACGGCAGGGGAGCCCCATGTATCATCCTTTTTACCATCATGCGCAACGATATTGTAGATGCTACTCGTTCCGGCATTCCAGAATACCTTCCGGTAATTCCTGCATGCATCACCCAGTAAAGCACTGTACCACTCATGCTCATGCTCACGCTCATGCTCATGCTCACTCAGTTTCGCACAGTG
>JAODGR010000015.1:0-518 GCA_025464275.1 Methanosarcinales archaeon | reverse complement strand
GGTAAGAGATACTTCGGCTTGTTGTGATTTTGGATTGTATCATCGTTATCACACCATGAATCAGGTATCCTGCGAGCGATGCCGTTTGACCTGCGTGTATCTATCCATGAATGCCATGGCACAACGGTTAACAGGCAATCATCGGATAGTACCGGCGCACCATTTATCTTTTCCAAAGGGTTCATTTTGAACCGTGAGATGGTGAACTCCGCCCTTTCTAATATGGTACTTGCAAAATCATCGTCCTTTTTGCGTTTGAAAAACTCTCCCGCAGTAATAAATGCGAGCAGCGTTGCATCGGCATTGTTATAATCTAATTCCTCGCTTGCTCTTTCCGGGAATCTATTTGGTATCCTGCCATATTTATCCTGATATTCAAAAGCCCGCAGGATTATATCCCTTATTCTTTCTGCATGCCCGATGCGAAACAAAGTCTCGATATTGTTTATGAGCCCTTCAAACAGGTCTCTAAACCATGGTGTTCGAAACCAGAAATCGCCAGCTTCGTAGAAGAATCC
>JAODGR010000016.1 GCA_025464275.1 Methanosarcinales archaeon | reverse complement strand
TCTTCATCTCCGGATCCAGTAAGAAAGTCCTTGCAATATCGTCAAATATCCAGTCGTCCACCTCTCCGGTAGTCGCTTCCCAGCCGTAAACACGCCCTATCCGCTCGGAGATATCACCTGCACCCTTGTATCCGTGGCGTTTCATCCCGTTTATCCACTTTGGGTTGAGTATCTTCGTACGAGCGACTCGCCTCAGCTCGTCTGCAAGGCTCCTCACCTCCACTCTATCCCGGTTTCGGGTATCACCATAGTATGCGCAGATGTCTTCGCTGCTGGATAACGCCCTCGCAGCTACCGTGAGCCCGCCGTGCGTACCGAAATAGCAGCAGCAGCCACAGAGGTCATACTCATCTGTGGTGGTCTTGTTAAATGTTAAATTAACCGTTTTGAGCTGTGATACCAGTGCTTCCCGCGCATCGACGCCGAAGGAATCCCTGCCATATGCGTATCCATTCCACTGCACAAATACATCTGCCAGGTCCTTATCCTCTCTCCATGCCGATGCATATACAGCCAGGTTCACACCATTACCGTAAGTTCCAGGCTTGCTCGCGAATATCCGCGCATACTCGCCGCTACGGAGGAAGTGCTTCCTCAGATAGTTCTTCTCTTCCGGCTCCTCGAGCATTATCACCTCTCTTATCGCATCATCCAGTAACTCGATGCAGTTGTAGAAGCAATCGCGGATTATCGCACTCACTCGCAGTGTTACATCTATTCGAGGGCGCCCAAGTTCTTCAAGTGGGATTATCCGGTAGCCTTTTACTCTACCACCATCCCATACCGGCTCCACCCCTATCAGGTATAATATCTGTGCAAGCTGCTCACCATCCGCCCACATGATGTCCGATGCCATCCAGTACATTGCGATATTCTCCGGTAGCTTCCCCTTATCCTCCCTGTACCGCTCTATCACTCCCTCCGCTAATCGCTTCCCTATCTCCCATGCACCCTGAGAGGGTATCCTGAAGGGGTCCAGTGAATAGAAGTTCCTCCCGGTTGGCAATATCTCGGGCTTGCCCCTCGTCAATAGCCCTGAAGGTCCGGGCTCTATATAGCCCGCATCAAAGCCGTGTAGCAGGCTACCCATCTCATCCGAGGCTGATATCCGCGCTGAAATGTCCATTATTCGGTGCTGCAGCTGTGTAAGCCTCTGGACATCGCAGGAGCCCTTTAATCTATCGCCTAATATCTCCCGCATCACCTCCAGGGGAGTGGCATCTCCTCTTATGACACCCTTTATGAACTCCTTCCCTATCTCATCCACTTCAGCCAGGAGCGAACTCCCAGCTTCTGCCGGTGTGAGATTCATACCCATCAATTCAAGTACCAGAGCCCTCAATTCGGCATCGTACTTCAATATCGAATTGATGAGCTCAACCTTCCTGGAACCCTGCGGGGTCTCACCGAAGATATGCATGCCATCCGGGATCTGAGTATTGTATATCTCGGTGAGGAGCTCATGTGCAGCTGTGATTATCCTATCGAATGGATATCCCTTCTTCAACTTATCATCGAGTTTTATATCCTCCGCTAATCTCGTTTTTCGCAGTAACTCGATTATTATATGCTCAATAGCATCTGCCCGCCCTTTATCCTCGCTCTTCGCACGGTTATACTCCTCTATGTGTGCTTCAAGCTCTTTTAAATCGCCATACAGCCCACTCTCGGTCATCACGGTCTGTAAATGGTCTATAAGAGTTGCATAGCTCCTCCGTTTCGCTATTGTACCCTCAGGAGGGTTATCAGAATTGTAGATATACAGATGTGGGAGAGTTCCAATAGCCACATCGGGATAACAGCGGTCAGACAATCCAACGGATTTACCGGGTAGGAACTCCAGGTTGCCATGGGTCCCCACGTGAACGATCACATCGGCGTGGAAATCCGCTTCCAGGTAGTGATAGGTGGCGAGGTACTGATGTGGCGGAGGCACTTCCGGGTCATGTAATATCTTGCATACCCTGCCATCGCATCGGGAGCCTGCACAGCCCCGCTTCGGCTGCACACATACTACTGCATTCCCGTATCTCACTCCTGTTACTACAATCTTATCATCGTAGACCATTGCTGCCGGGACGCCATTCATCGCCTCTCCAGGCGGGTGCCCCCAGGTAGCACACGTCTTCTCCCTGATATCCGGTGATAAAGTCTCAAACCATCGCTCGTAATCCTCCCTGGTGACCAGAGCAAGTGCGCCACCTTTACTCACAATCTCATCCACCGTTGTCCATCTGAACTCTGATATCGCTTTCCTGGACATTATATCGTCTATAAGTGCTTTACCATCCTGCGGTGCACTCACCGAGTAGCCAGCCTCCTGCAGCCTCCTCAGTATTCGTGCTACACTCTCCAGTGCATCGAGGTTTGCTGCACCACCTACGGTGGCTTCTACCGATGCGCAGGGGTTATTATGGAGGATAAAAGCCACTCTCCGGTCACTTTTCGGCTTCGCCCTCAGCTCTACCCAGCTCTTCACACGGGCTACCAGCCGCTTCACGCGCTCACTGAGCGCTGTATGCCGCTCTATCTCACCATCGCGCCTCGAAACGCCGATTATCAGTGGTTCAATCACACCCTCAAGCTCTGGTATCGCCACACTCCATCCCACTTCCAGGCTGCTCAGTCCTGCACTGTTCTGCATCCATTCCTCCTCTGTCTGGTGGTATGCCATTACCGGATGGAACACCGGGACATCCAGCTGCTTCAATACCTCCACTGTACCGCCACGGGCATTGAATACCGATTGGAGATTTATCAGTGCATCAATTCGGTTCATGAAGAAGGACGCAATGACCTCCTTACAGGAGCTCGCACCCAGTTCCTTATCACCACCGCCATAGCTGAATGCGGGGATGACATCAAACTCTGCTTCCAGAGCACGAATCAGGGTATTCACAACCTCAAGGTCACCATTCACCCAGTAGGTGCGAAAGAAGAGGATACCAACTGTATAAGGGTGAGATTGTGTACGTGAATGCTTATACCATTTCAGGTAGTCCACCACGTTATCAAAGATTCTGTCAGCATCAGGATGGTATATCCCCTGCCATACGGTCTCCTTCGGGTATTCGTACTCATATTCAATACCCAGCACCTCCTTGCCTATATACCGCAGCATGTTCTTCGTGTTCTCCACGCCACCGTATACATGGTAGAGATTGATCGTAGCGAGGGTGTTAAGAGGGAGATTGGAGAGCCACCAGAGTGAGGAGTCGTGCCCGAGCGAGATGGCGGGCAGGTCTTTCCTCATCCCACCAATTATATCATCCCAGTACTCCTCGTTCGTTGGGTGTATCAGCACAACATCGGCATCCTCAAAGGACTTTATACATGCTTCCCGCTTATTCTTATCCTCCATATCATGCGTTGACCAGATATGGAGTGGAATACCAAGCTCGTTTGCCGCTTCCTTCAGGGGCGGGATATCACTACCCCAGACAATCGCCGTTATTTGCCACATTTATTCCTAAAATGTTATTTATTATATTAATACATTTAAATTTAAACTTTAAAGTAGCAGGAATATAAAATCTATGTGCTAACACCGGAGCGGGCAACGGGGAGTGTGAAACAAACAGTACACCCTTCTCCCGGCTCTGACTCTATCCATATACGCCCGTCATGCACTTCTATTATCCGCTTCACAATGGTGAGCCCCACGCCGGTGCCCTTACTATCCGTATTTAGCCGATAAAATGGCTCGAATACCTTCTCGTGCTCGCTCGGGTCAATACCAACTCCGTTATCACGGACAAAGAAGACGTGCTCGCCCTTTTCCACCCGATAACCAATCTCTACCCTTGGATACCGCTGCTCACCCATATAATTTATGCTATTCTCTATCAAATTCACGAGCACTATCACCACTCGCGTCCGGTCTACATGAACGACGGGGAAATCATCAGCCAGAGAGATCGTAACGCCACTGGACTTTATCCGCTCAGCCGTCACTTCCAGTGCTTCCGCCACGATATTACCAAAAGGTACATCTTCCGGAGGGTTCGTCACACGACCGATGCGAGAGAGTTCCAGCGTCTCATTCAGGAGTTGCTCCATCTTCTTCACTCCACTCTCTATATAGCTGAGGTACTGCTTCACATTCTCGGTGGCTGTACGCTCCTGCTCCGGTTCCAGCTCCAGCTCCAGCTCTTTTCGTAACATCTCCACAAAACCCTGGATGGTCATAAGGGGTGCCCTGAGGTCGTGTGATATTGTATAAACGAACCGTTCCATCTCCTGGTTCTTCGCCTCAAGCTTCTTCACCAGCCGCTCGCGTTCCTCTTCCGCCTTCTTCTTCTCCTCACGTAGCCGGTAAGCATCAGAAGCGCGTTCAACCACGCTCAGCAGCTCTGTTATATTCACTGGCTTCTCGATATAGCTGTATGCGCCGATTTTCAGGGCTTCTATCGCTGTCTCCTTGGATGCATAGGCGGTACATACAATCGCATACATCTCGGGGAAAATCGCTTTCAGCCCCTTCAGTACCTCTATCCCACTAATGTCCGGGAGTTTGAGGTCAATGATGGAGATAGGGATGGGTGTCTTCTCCCTCTTCGCGAGTGAGAGTGCATCTTTCCCATCCTTCGTGGTTTTTACCTCGTACCCTCTATCGATGAGGATGTCGGAGAGTGTTTCACGCATCTCCCGCTCATCCTCACATAACAGTATGCGAGTCATTGACCGCATCACTCACATCCCAATACAGGGCTGGTGGTTCCAGATAAGCCAGTATGCGCCTGCTTCTCGTATCAGGTTAGAGAACTCATGGAAATTCGTGGGTTTATGGAGATAACTATTCACATAATTGCTATATGCCAGTATCTCGTCATCCTCATTCCTGGAATTCGTGAGTATCACCACAGGTATGTGGCGCAGCTCCTCGGATCTCTTTATCTCTCTCAGCACTTCATGACCATCCCGTTTTGGCAGTCGCAGGTCAAGGATAATCAGGTCAGGGCGCGGGCTCTTATTCTTATCCGCATATGAACCACGGCGGAATAGGAAATCAAGCGCTTCCTCACCATCAGAGACCCAGAAGATCTTCTTTGGCACGTTTACCTCCTCGAGGACGCGCATTATAAGCTCTGCATGCCCCCCGTCATCCTCGACGAGCAGGATTATTATTGGTTTAACGTGCTCTGATTCTGGCTTGGGCTCTTCTTTCACTTTTTATACCTCCAGCAAGAGTTAAATTCATCATTTTATATATTTCTTTCTCTATTTTTAATTTTTCTTGTTATTTACCTAAATTATTCTTTACTATATTTCCACTTATTGTAGACGAGATAGTGTGATTATTATTGGTAATAGGAGAACCCCCATACAGTTACTCCTCCTTATACCGAGGTAGATGGGGATGAGCCCAATGGCGGTAGCGGTGCAGAGTACGAGTAAGCCCAGCCAGCCGTTAAAGATGAGAACAAGTAGAGAGAGGGAGACGATGATAGAGAGTAGCATCTTCCGGTAGGGTATTCTGGTGAATAAGAGTGCGAACTGTTTACCTATGTATCGGGTGATGAAGAAGGAGAATGCAGAGGCAGTTAGTACAACCATGAGCAGCTGAAAAAACCGCGGTGTTAGCCATGGAAATGGTGCGGTGCTCACACCCATGAGCTGGTCTATCGCAATCATCACCCCACTCCTTGTGTGTTGTGTGAGGAAGAGTGTAGCGGTACAGAATATCACATTCGCAGTATTTACGCCGCTCAGTGTGATGATTACCTGCTCAGGCTCTCTATTCCGTCTTGCGAGCATTGCCATCACGGTTGCATGTGCGGAAGTGACTCCGGGGAGAATGCTGACCATGCTGCCAAAAGCAGCACCTGATAGTACTGACTTCAGTATACCCACTCTCGCATTCATATCCTCTATATCAGGCTCTTCTATTACCTGCGCTGGTATATCGGGCGTGTAAAGTAAGGAGTAAAGAATGGTGGAGATACCAAACAGCCCGGTGAAGGTGGGGAAGAGCATAGGAGCTGGCAGGTTGTAGAGCACCAGCCCAAAGATACCGGAGATGGTGAAGACCATCAGTGAGAAGAAGACAGCCACATGAGGTTCCATGCGTTCACTGAAGCTCTCAGTGAGGATGAGGAGGGCGGAGATTCCTATGAGGAGATAGACCAGATAGGAGTGGAGGGAATCGAAGAGGTGTGAAGAAGCGATGAAATAGAAGGGTATGAGGTAGAGGAGCGAGGCGATAACCGCGCCGAAACTGCCAATTGCAGATAGGACTGTTGCTTCATAAGCTCTACCCTCCAGTAATAGCCGGTGTGCGGGCAGTAAACACAATGCAGTGTCACCTTCAGGAGCGCCGACATAAGCGGCGGGTATGAAGCTCAAGAAGGTATGAGTCACCGCGGTCGCGAGTATCGCTGCGGCAATGATGAATCGAGAATCATAGCCAGAAGCGCCGATGAAACGCAGTTCAGACATTATCAGGGGCGATAAGGAGATGAAGATGAGGGCTACGTTATTGGGGTGAAACCCGGGGATCAGCCCTGTTAGAGTGCCCATAAGCACGCCAAGTATCACTGCTGCAAATAGCATCGCTATGAACGTGAGGTTTGGGTCAACGGCAATAAACATGCTATACATAAGTATGTATGTGTGAATGTGAAAGATGTACCTTACGAGAGATGAGGAGCGGATATACGAGGGAGAAGAAGGGTGGACGAAGAAGAAGGCGATGGAGATTCTCGTGGCTATTGGTGACCTGAATGACGCTCCCGGGCTGATACCAATAGAGAGTGCACATGTCTCCGGGGTGTCATACAAGACCATCGGTGATGCATTTGAGTTTATAGAATCACTCAAAGGGCGAGTAGCGGTGAAGAGCACACTGAACCCGATGGGCATGGATAGAGAGAGATGGCATGAGATGGGCATCACAGGTGAGTTTGCAGCTCGCCAGAAGAGGGTACTGGCAGCGTATACCAAACTGGGTATTTCTGCGGAATGTACGTGTGTGCCGTATCTACTGGGGGGAGAGGGTGGTGCGGCTGTGCGCGTGCCCAAGGCGGGTAGTCATCTCGCATGGTCGGAATCATCTGCGGTTCTGTATACGAACTCGGTCATCGGCGCGATGACGAATATGGAAGGTGCACCATCTGCACTTGCCGCGGCACTGATAGGTAAGACGCCACTGTATGGGCTCCATCTGCGTGATAACAGGCTGCCCAGGCTGAGGGTGAAGGTGAATTGCACACTCAGTGATGCCGATTATAGTGCACTCGGGTATCTCATAGGCGAGCTTGCAGGCGATAGGATACCACTGATAGAACTCTCAGCGAGGCAGCCGCGACCGGGTATGGATGAGTTGAAGCACTTATCTGCGGCGATAGGGGCTACCGGAGATATAGGGATGTATCATGTGAGGGGTGTAACACCGGAAGCGAGTGGCATGAACGTAGATGCTGCCATAGAGGAGGAGGTGGAGATAGAGCGGGTGGACCTGGCTGAGGTCTATGAGGAGTGCAGATGCGCCGGTGACGATGACGAGCCTGAGGTGATAGCAATAGGATGCCCACATTGCTCCTACAGTGAGCTCACGGAGATATACCGGTATCTGAAGGCAGAATCAGAGAGGGCGAAGAAGGGGACTGGTGAGGTGAAAGTGAGACGGGAGTTCTTCATATTCACTGCAAGGGGGATAAGGAGGAGGTCAGGGGCATTGATAGAGAGGATAGAGAGTTATGGTGTGAGGGTATTTTGTGATACCTGCTTCGTGGTCTCTCCTGCATTTGAGCGTTATAAATTTATATTGACTAATTCGGGTAAGATGAAACGATATGCACCCCTTGTTACTTCTGCTCCTAAGTATGGCTGCACACAGCTGTGCAGTACGAGGGAATGTGTGAGAGCGGCATTTGGGTGAGTTGCCTATATCAAGAATTGAATCGAGCATGCTCTTATGATTATCAATGATGTGCTAACGTGCGAGAATTCTTCTTCTCCTACTGTAAGAAAGGCAAGAAGCCAAAAAATGTTGAGGTTGGGGTGAGTAGTTTACCTTTCTTATATAATCTATTTATGCCGCATACAGCTTGATTGCGGGTATCCAGTCATTGTAAACTTTTCCGTTCACATCCACGAAAGAAGTACAGGTAATTTTTCCTCCTGTTGCTTTGTCGTATTCATGTTCATGAATTATCTGTGGATAAGAGCCTGTTTTTATTGTGTAATTGTAGATTTCTCCACCAATCAACGTAAACTGCTGTGAGAATGATATATTATGGTAATCGCCTTGATAGCCCTCCCAGTGTTCTTCCGCTATTGTTCCAGTGTCATTGTATATTCTTACGTATTCTGTATACCCTCCCGTTCCAGCGCAGGGATAGGTATACATTTTATTGACAGTGATATCAGTCGAGGGCTTGATTGTTCCAGTGTGTGTTCCCATTATGCTTGGATAAGTGCCCGCACCGGTATCAAAATATTGTGGTTCTATCATGATGGTAGTGAATGAGTATGCATCTTGAGGCATTGGATTCCCTGCGATGTCAGAAGCGTCAACAGTTACATCCACCACTTGCCCGTAATCAAAATTGGCAGGTGGGTCGTAAGTGAGTGTGTAATCAGCAGGAGTCCCTGTGATAACGGGAGACACAACAACACCTTCAACCGTCATTACTATCGTTCTCAAATTAACTCCGGAATCGTTATCCAGTACGTGAACGATTATGTTCGTATCAACAGGCACATTCACAGCACCCTTTACTGGGTCATGTCCAGATGTGTATGGCGGTGTTTTATCTTCGCCCATATGCGTGGTGAAATTATATTCTGCGCTTTCGTTTGAATTCCCACTTCGGTCGGTACTGTTCACCACAAAGTAGTAGGTTGTACCTTGCGATAACCCGGTTAACACAACTGAGTGATTCGTCACGAACAAAGAGTCGGGTTTGCTTTCAGTATAAATCCCTGATTGTTTGCCGTATTTAACTAAGCTGTCTGCGATTTCATCTGTATCCCACGTTATCGTTGTGGAATTACTTGCTATGTTCGATACGGACACATTTGTGATTGTTGGAGATGTAGTGTCATTTATGAGTCCTATTGGAAAAATTAATTCTTCGGATACTTTGGCTGCTTCGTTGATGATGAAAATTTCTTTTATAGACGAAGGTACGGTGGGAATGCTCGCGGCATAAAGATGCTCATCAAACGATGCTTCTTCATTGATGATGAAAATTTCTTTCAGTGGTGAAGGCTCGGTGGGAATGCTTACACTGGAAAGGATTTGTTTCAAAAGTGCCTCTTCATTAACAGTAAAAATGGTTTGTAGTGGAACAGGATTTGTGGGAACGCTCACACTCGATAAATTCGCTTCGTATATCGCTTCTGCATCGGTTACGTTAATTCCTGCTGATGCCGTGTTTATGAACGCTACAAGTGCAAATGCAAGAATGAAAAGGTAGAAAATTATTCTTAGCTCTTTCATGTTCTCTCTCCTCTACGGAAGGCTCTATATACCTGATACCATCTCACTGCGATGCAACCCATTTTTTTCTCTTGTCCACCTCACGCAGTCCTGTATATTAACACTGTTGCAACGCCTGCCGAACCGACATCATGCCCGTAGTTAATTTTTTCATAAGATATTTCTATCGTGTGCAGCGTTCCGGTAGTAATTGCTCCTTTGTACGAGTCAAAAGCTCTCCACCACCTATCTTCATCGCAATAATGACAACCACTTGTAGGGGCGTCACTGATTATTGTCCCGTCCACTTTCAACTTTGAATCCCAATAGTCAGAATCATAATAACCAGCATGATAGTAGATATAATGGTAGTAAGAAGCCTCGAAGAGCATATAATCCGCTGGTATCTCAACCTGATGTTTGTTTGCTCCGTCCCATGCCCTTGTCCTGATGAAAAGCATCATACCGTTCGCATTTGGGAACTCAAAGTCATAATATTTTATCTTACTTGCCACAATTCCAACGCCGGCAGCATCGCCTGCCTTATACAATGCATCTTCAAGCGTGGTGGATTTTATTACGCCAATGGTTGGATTGTTCACATCCGCAGTTCCCCACTGCATTATCTTTGCCGCAGGCTCATCCGTCTCGAGGTAAGCGACAATCCACCCCTCAGTGTCTGCATACACATGCACACCTATCTCACCCCCATAGTCAGAAATTGGCGTTATTCCGACGATATAATTGTCGCCGACTTCTTCTACACCCCATGTGAAAATTGTCTTTATCTTTTCAATGTCTATTGTCTGACTTGTGTTTATATATGCAGAGATTCCCGCTTCGTCTTCGGGGAAAGCGCCTCCGTCGCCTGCAGATCCCGCCGCGCTTGCGACGCCGACAAAGGGCGGTGGCACAAGCGAGATTACACTATCTCCTCCACCTTCGCCCATCCCTTTTTCTCCCCCTTCTGTCACGCCATACACATACACCGCCACGCTGCTTGCGACCAGTACGAAAACAATAGAAACTGCCAATACCTCCAATCCTAATTTATTCCTCATTCTTACCCCCTCTTCTTTGAAGTCTGTTCCTATAAATTTTTCGTTTTTTCCCGATTTCAAACAACCTATCTAACGAGGA
>JAODGR010000057.1:26214-29905 GCA_025464275.1 Methanosarcinales archaeon | reverse complement strand
GCAAGCCGGATTATCTCCTCGCCCATTTCTAAACCGAACTCACTTCACTTTATATCTTACCTCTATATCTGCATTCCATATTTAAAACTTCCCAAATGGCAAACGGGATAGAGGTAAAAGGTGAATAGAACGGATACAAAAGACTTCCAGCGGGCCGGGAGGGATTTGAACCCCCGACTGGTAGGTTAAGAGCCTACTGCTCTACCTTTCTGAGCTACCGGCCCATATCTATCCTCTCTCTTATCTATCCTGCCTCTCTCCCCTCTCTCATTCACTCACTCTCCATACTATCTACTCCATACATCATGCATTATAAATTTAATATCAATTATCCAATATCAATGAAATTGAATCACCGCACCGATGAACGAGCGGACGAGGCGATATGTGCATGCGAAATTCAGGGAGTATTACATGCATGCGGAGCTAAAACTGCCTGTGGACCTGTGGATGCGGGAATGGGGCTTCATCCACTTCGACCAGTATTACCCTGAGAAGGTGGTGATGAGGCGTCATAAAGCTTTTAACACCCACATAGAACTGATGAACTATATACGCGAGCACGCACCCGCGCACGCATTCCACTCCGCAGCCATATACAAATATCCCGATGCACCCATGGGCAGGAAGGAGTGGCTCGGTGCCGACCTCATCTTTGACCTCGATGCAGACCATGTGGTAAGCGAGGCAGAACTGCCTGGCTATTCCCATGAGGAGCTACTGAGGTTGGTGAAACGAGAGACGGAGAAACTCATTGACTTCCTGCTCGATGATTTCGGATTCCAGGAGGACCAGCTGGAACTGGTATTCTCGGGCTCTCGCGGCTATCACATCCATATCACCGATGAGAGGGTACGTCAACTCGGTAGCAGGGAGCGAAGGGAGATCATCGACTACCTCACCGCGACCGGGCTCGAACTGTCGCCAGAGAGTTTCCTCAGGTCAACCGCGGATGGCTACCTGAAGCTGGTGGCGGAGGGCTGGGGCAGACGGCTATTCAAAGGTATGGTGGAAATCCTGCACGAACTCGCGGAGCTGGAGGAGGAGGTAGCCATTGAGAGGATAAGAAAAGCCAGTGGCATGGATAAGAGGCAGGCAAAGGAGGTTATCAGGATAGCAAACGATCGAACGGTGATGAACAGAATAGAGAGAGGAGAGATACCCAGATTCTCCAGATTACCGGCTATATGGGCTGGAATTGTAAGGTTGGTGACCGGAACGGTTCGTGTTGAGTCCGGAGATAGACCTGACGAACCGGTTACCTCGGACATAAAGCGCCTTATTCGACTCCCCACTTCGCTACATGGTAAGTCTAGCCTGGAGGTAAAGCCTCTGCGTGTAGATGCGATTGCTGATTTTGAACCACTGAACGATGCGGTTGTCTTTGGCGACTCGGAGGTTGAAGTCCAGGGTGTACGCAAATCTGCTATTAAACTGAAAGACGAGCGATACAGGCTGGATGAGGGTGAGACCGCATCACTGCCTGAATATGCCGCACTCTATTTCCTCTGCCGCGGTCTCGCGGAGTTGAGCCTCACTCCTTCCGCTTCAGAAACTCATTCACCATCTTTATAGCACACAAATCACCACAGATGGAGCATGCATCGCTATCTGATGGTCTGCTATTCCTTATCCTGCGTGCCTCTTCTGAATCTATCGCGAGTTCAAGCTGCTTATCCCAGTCGAGTGCCTTACGCGCATATGCCATCTCCTCATCCATCCGTCTCGCACGGGTACGCTGCCCCTCTTTTACCAGGTCCGCGACATGCGCCGCTATCTTCGTGACCACCGTACCATCCTTTATATGCTGTATGGACGGCAGTGCCAGATGTTCAGAGGGAGAGACCATACAGAGGAAGTCAGCGCCGTACATACCTGCTACTGCACCTCCTATCGCACTCACGAAGTGGTCATAACCGGGAGCGAGGTCTGTAACCAGGGGTCCGAGCAGGTAAAGTGGTGCGAAATTGGTTATATGCTTTATTGCCCTCACTGAGGTCTCTATCTCGTCCAGCGGTACGTGCCCCGGACCCTCCACTATCACCTGCACACCCGCATCACGTGCAACTGCCACGAGCTCACCGAGGATTATATTCTCCATGAATTTCGCTCTGTCTGAGGCATCAGCGATGCATCCCGGGCGCATGCCATCACCGAGGCTCAAAGTTAGCTCATATTCCCTCGCTATCTCCAGTAGATAATCATACTCCTTATAAAATGGATTCTCACACTCGTTATGAATCATCCATGCGACGAGGAAGGCACCACCACGACTCACCACATCCAGGATACGGTTGCACCTCTTCAATCGCTCCAGTGAGTTCAAATTCACACCTGCATGGATGGTAACGAAATCAACACCCTCTTTCGCATGCTGCCGTACCGTATTGAACATGTCATCTGAGGTCATATCCACCACCGCTCTCTCCCCTCGCTTGCCCAGTGCTGCCTGATATATCGGGACTGTACCCACGGGCACATTCACCTCCTTCAATATCCGCCTCCGAACCTCATCCAGGTCTCCACCGGTAGAGAGGTCCATTATTGTATCCGCGCCGTATTTCACTGCTATCTTCGCCTTCTCCACTTCCTCCTCTATATCCACGTAATCCCTGGATGTCCCCACATTCACATTCACCTTCGTGCTCACACCCTCGCCGATTGCTCTGCGTACTATCCTCTCATCCTCTCTCACCGCATTACATGGTATCACCACCCTGCCCGAATGGACAAGCCGTCTCAATCTCTCTTCGCTTATCCCCTCCTCTGAAGCGATGTCCTTTAAGATATCCATCCTGTTCCTGTCTCCTCAAAATAAAATAATAATTCTTCTCTGTATATGTTATGTTATATCAATGCTTTAAGGGGTTTTTTAACCTCTCCTCCCCTACTCGCTGGTGCGGGATGGTGCGAGCTGAAGAGCTGCAAGGATGATGGGAGATACAGATAAAGACACAGCCAGGGATACCGGTACGGAGAGGGATAAAGACAGGGATAGGGATGAAAGAGGCGATGGGAGTGAAGCGAGGTATGATGTAGTGGTTATAGGGGATGTCTTCTGTGATATAGCAACGAAGCCGATAGAGGGATATCCCGAACGAGACAGGCAGACCGGGTGTGAATTCATGCTCAGTATCGGTGGTCAGGCGGGTAACTGCGCGGCTGCATGCGCTTCACTTGGATTGAGAACCGCGATCATCTGCAGGCTCGGGAAGGATGTACTCTCAGTCTGGCTATTATCAGAGCTGAAGCGGTTAGGAGTAGCTTGTTTTACCGCATTCTCAGAGGCGAGGACACATCCTGGGATAACCGTGAGCATAGCATTTGAAGATGGTAGCCGGTCCATGCTCACTGACAGGAGTGCGAATCAGGACCTCGTGAAGGAGGACGTGGAGCTTGAGCTCTTAAAGAGTGCGCGGTTCGTTATGAGAGCCGGGCACTGGAATACCGAGGGCTTATTCACTGCGAATAAGGAACTGCTCATGAGTGCTAAGGCACACAATGCGTTCACAGGCGTTGACATCGGCTGGAGTGCATATCTCGGCTGGACAGCCAGTGCGAAACAGACCGTATTTGAGTTTCTCCCCTTCACCGATTTCCTCTTCCTCAACGAAGCGGAGCTAAATGCACTCTCACCGGTACCGGAACCGGTAGAGGTGGAAGGGCACGGGAGCATGAGCATGAGCATGAG
>JAODGR010000057.1:2721-26065 GCA_025464275.1 Methanosarcinales archaeon | reverse complement strand
CCCTCTTATTTATTATATATGGTTATGGGAAACCAAGATTGCATGGATGCGATGACGAGAGACAGGGTGGTGGTACTCGATTTCGGCGGGCAATACAGCCACCTCATAGTGAGGCGATGCCGTGACCTGGGTGTATACACAGAACTCCTGCCCTTTGATATACCCGTAGAGGAGCTTAAAAGAGGAGCAGACGGCAGGACTATGGGTATTATACTCTCTGGCAGTCCTTTCAGCATACATGACCCTGAGAGTCCAAGATGCAGTCCGGAAATCCTCGAGCTGGATATACCCATACTCGGTATCTGCTATGGTGCACAGCTGATCGCGCAGATGAGAGGGGGGGAGGTAGAAGGGGGTGAGAAGCGCGAATTCGGGCGAGCAGAACTGCTATTCAAGCCAGATTCTGTGCTGTTTGATGGCTTAACCTCGGATAACGCCGGTAATACTCCGAAACTGAACGTGTGGATGTCACACGGTGATGTGATAACCAGAGTGGAGAATGCGGAGATAATAGGGTATACAAGGAATTCGCCCGTAGCTGCATTCCACATCCTGAATACCGGTATCTATGGGCTACAATTCCATCCTGAGGTGCATCATACGGATAGAGGGGAGAGAATCCTCTGGAATTTCCTATATCTCATCTGCGGCTGTAAACGTAACTGGACGATTGAATCTTTCATCAGTGACAGGATAAGGGAGATAGAGCGTGAGGTGGGTGATGGCAGAGTTGTATGCGGGCTCAGTGGTGGCATAGACTCATCCACCACCGCGGTGCTCATACACAGAGCCATCGGTGATAGACTCACCTGCATCTTCGTGGATAATGGACTACTCCGGGCTGGCGAGAGGGAGGAGGTACTTGATACCTTCAGGAACAATCTCAAGCTGAATGTGGTGTTCGTGGATGCAAGGGAGCGGTTCTTAACCGGGTTACGGGGCATTACAGATGCAGAGAAGAAGCGGGAAGTGATAGGAAGACTGTTCATCGAGATATTTGAGGAGGAGGCGAGGAATACAGGTGCTGATTTCCTCGCTCAGGGCACAATATACCCGGACAGGATAGAGAGTGCGATGGCATCGGCTTCCGGCTCCAGGTCAGCTCCAGGCAGCTCAGGCAGGGCAGGCAGGTCAGGCAGGGCATCCCGAATTAAGTCACATCACAACGTGGGTGCACTGCCTCCTAAACTGGGTCTCAAGCTGATAGAGCCAATAAGGGATCTGTACAAGGACGAAGTACGGGAGGTGGCAAAGGAGCTCGGTATCCCGGAGTCAATAATAAAGAGGCACCCCTTCCCCGGACCCGGGCTCGCTGCTCGTGTGATAGGGGAGGTTACGGATGAGAAACTGCGAATAGCACGTGAAGCCTCGCGCATCGTGGAGGAGGAACTGAGGCGTAGTGGATGGTATGACCGTGTATGGCAGGCATTTGCCATGGTGGGCGACGACCTCGCTACCGGCGTGCTCGGTGATGCGAGGAGCATGGGCAGAATCGTTACTGTAAGGGTGGTTGAGTCCAAGGAGGCGATGACTGCTGACTTCGTGAGACTGCCTTATGAAGTGCTGGAGGCGATAAGCAGGCGAATAACGAACGAAGTCAGGGGTGTGACATGGGTCACTTATGCAATCTCATCGAAACCACCGGCGACCATCGAGCCATGCTGACTGACCGCTGCATCATCACTCCTCTTCTATATCCACTTTACGCTCGTAGGTCTGAACCCACATCCCCTTGCTCTGCTCCCAGGGCTTACCGGTCTTATAAAAGTTGAACTTCTTCATCGCCCGTTCGCAGGGCTCATTACCCGCAAGGATATTCACATAATTCACCCTGCACTTGTTCTCCTTCGCGAACTCATAGAACTGTTCGTACATCGCGGATGCTACTCCCTGGTCTCGATACTCGGGTAGTACCGCCTGCTGCTCACCGAAGCAGCCCCGCTCTGTGATGGATGCTTTGTATACTCCCACCAGCTTACCATCTATGCGAACGCCGAAGAAGAAATAGCCAGAATCCATCTCCTTCTTTATCTCATCCTCGCTCATCGCGCGTTTCTCACGCCATTCCTTCGGATATTCATACGCCTTGAGCCAGACCTCTTTATACAGTCTGGAGATGTCCTTCGCATCCTCCTTACCGAGTTTAACCGCGCGATGCTTCCCCCCGGTATAATTACCATTACCGCTCTCTTTTACCACACATACACCCATACCCATCGCACCCTTATCTCACAACTAATAAGAGGAGGCTTCTTTATAAACCTATAAATTTTCATTCTATCTTTATTCTCTTCTTCCATCACAGGTAGGGATGGAGGAGATGGACCCGGCCATAAACCTCTCCTGCAGCTCAATCACTTCCTTACTGCTACCTGCCATGGAATATGCGAGTAGCATCTCCTCGTTCAATCTCATGAATTCCCCGCCCCACTTAAATCTGCTCAATATATCCCATGATTGCTCACGCTCACCCAGTATGAAGAGAGCGGCGGCGAGCGCCTCCGCGGAACTCAGGATGAATGGTCTGCCGTAGTTCGTCGGGTTCACTGCTATGAGATATGGAAGAGCTCGCTTCTTCATCCTCAGCTTACTGAAAGTACCCTCAAAAGTGCTTATCTTATTCCACGAGCAATCAAAGACGGTTATACTGCTTGCAGATTCGCCATCCGCGGGCGAGAGCGCTACACCAGCAGTGGGAACGAGCAAGATTGTATTATGTGGTATCATCCGCACCGTATTAACCATTTTTATCAAGCCCGCTCGCGCTAATCTCCTCGATGTACACTTCCTCGGGTCACATTGCCGCGCATCGTAGGCGTATAGTTGCATCTCCATTCATCTCCGTTTAATTCTTTATATCACATCCAATAACAGAGGTACTTTCTTCTTTAACTCCGGCACTATCTCAGCAGACCGTAGAGGTGGTACTCTCACCTCTCTAACCGGTTTCAGTAACTCCACTATCTCAGCAGTTGAGAGCTCCTCTGCTCGGATTGAAGACTCGAGTTGAACCGCCGTGAGGTACTTCTCCGGCTCAAACACATAAATCTCACCCGGTTTTATACCTATAACCACATCCAGGTCTCTTAAAGTGGTGCAGGGCAGTGGCAATGCCACATCACAATAGCTCTCAATGACCAGGAACTCGTACTCACCGAGCATCATCGTGAAGACCAGCTCGGCTGCGAGGTTGTAATACTCCGCTGTCAGCTTATTTAACTTCTCCAGGTCATGGACATGGAAGATACGCGATGCGGACGAGCATAGACGACTGAATAGCGCTTCGTTATACCTGTACTCCACGGGCAGCGCATCATTCATAACTACGAGATTCATGGTGCCCGATTTACGCCATAACGTTACCCGGTCGAGGATGAAGTGTGGGACCTGAGTCACGGGGTCGATGTGCGGAGGCTCTGCCCATAACCTGTGAAAGGGATTGATAAACTCCTCATCCGGCGCTCTGGAGTGAGTACTGGAGGTGGAGACGAGCTTCAACATCTTCGCATCTCTTCCGTATAGCCTGCCCTGCGATAGCGCCTCCTCGACCACATCATAGTCGTACCAGATGCTGTTGCCGGCTCGTGGCTTGAATCCACATGCCGCGTATCCTCTCCCCTTCAGATAGTCCAGTATCGCACATGCAAGATGGGTCTTCCCCGCATCCCGCTCCTTCAAACCCACAACCAGTATCTTATAGACCATAGCTCAGAGCTACTTGAGCTTGTACTTTGAACATTACTCCTCGAAAAAACTTTACTTTACCCTTTACCTTACCTTATCTGCCCTTTACTCCCCTTACTCCCCTTACTCTTACCCCTACTCCTCCCCTTATCCACGCCTACATCCATGCCTTTACCATGTCTGAGCTTCTTATAGGCTGCCCTCTTCGCCTCCCTGCTCTCAATATACCATCGCAATATGCCGGCATTTAGCATCCAGGTGTTCATCACGTCCATAGCAAGCCCGAAGAGGAGTACAATCGCTATATCCTTCAATATATCAATATCAATGACAAAGGATACGATGAACATTGCGAAGATGGCAAGGATGGTGGTGGAGGTCATCATCAGACCGGTCTTCATCGCGCCTCTCAGATTATCCACCAGCTCACCCTTCTTCCGGAGCAGGTTGGTGGTGAGCAGGATATCCGAGTCCACAGAATAGCCTATAAGCATGAGCAACGCCGCTACTGTCCCGAGCGATAGCTTCATACCTATTATGTCCATACATGCGGCGGCAATGACAATGTCAGAGAACGCGGAGAGGACAACGGCAAAAGAGGGGACAAAAGTTCGAAAGACCACGAAAACCACAATAGCCATCAGAGAGAAAGCGATTATCAATGCCAGTAATGCCTGATGCTGGTACCGTTTACCAAATATGGGACTTATACTCTTTATCTCGTATCTACCACTGTATTGCTCCTCCAGCCTGTCCAGCAATTCATGATACTCCTGTGACTCACTTGACATATCAAATTCCAGCCTCTTCTCATTACCGATGCCTGTCTTACCCACCAGCACGAGCGGCAGGTCACCAAATTCCGCTCTCAATGCATCTGTGCTCCTCTCCGTGGGTATCTTCACCATCGTCCCACCTCTGAAGTCCATTCCCATACTCACCGGAGAACCCACACTCATCTGCGTATACCCAAGGATGGCGAGAGCGATGAGCAGGAGCACTAAAGGTACGACCATCAGCTTCTTCACTTCGTACCTCGTTACGTCCACCTTCTCAAAGAGACGCTCGCCTATCTCCTCTATCTTCTCCATCTGCCTATCCTGCCCATCATGACCCATTAAGAACCACTAAAAAGAGATGAAGTAGTAATATTAATATGGTGGATGATGAAGCCGAAGACACTTCTTATGGTGAGCGAGAGCGTGCATAACTCGGATATGTATTATGCCACTCGCTTCCTCGCTTCAGACCCTTTTATCTTCATCCGTAACCCTCAGGGCAGGAGTATCCTCATCGTCTCCCCGATGGAGTACGGGAGAGCGATAAAGGAGTCAATCCTGGACGAGCGCGATATCCGCTCCACAGCAGATTATGGAGGGGAGGGTAAGAAGGGTAATAGACCCAGACGTGAGGAGATAATTCTGGAAGCGCTGCGAGCTGAGGGCATAGATGAGGTTGTGGTGCCAGGATACTTCCCTGTTTATATCGCGGATGCATTGCGGGCGGAGGGTATAAGTGTAGAGCCAGTGGAAGAGCTCGAACTGACAAAAAAGCGAGCGATAAAGGCTGATTGGGAGGTAGAGTATATAAAGAAGGCGCAACGTGCATGCGAAGAGGCGATGAAGATTGCAATAGAGAAGATAAGGAACTCCCGGATTGAGGGTGACCGTCTGGTAGTGAACGGGGAGACACTGACCTCAGAGCGAGTGAGGGCATACATTGAACACGCCCTCATTGAGCATGGATGCACCTGTGACAGTGGTGAGCCGATAGTGGCATGTGGTAAAGGGGCTGCTGACCCTCACTTCTCTGGATACGGTGCCATCCTCGCACACGAACCCATCATCATCGATATCTTCCCGAGGTTGAAGCACGGGCGATACTTCGCGGATATGACAAGGACGGTATCACGCGGTGAACCCTCAGCCATGGTAAAAGAGATGTATGAAGCGGTTAAATTAGCACAGGAGTCGGCTGAGGATATGGTGAAGGAGGGTGTGAGATGCTGCGATGTGCACAATCTGGTATGCGATGTATTTGAGGATATGGGCTACGAAACGCTGAGAAGCCGCGCCCATAACCGTGTTGAGGGGGAGGGGGAGAAGGAGAAGGTGAGGGAGGAGGGAAGGAGAGGATTCATCCACTTCACCGGGCATGGCGTGGGGCTGGACGTGCATGAGCCTCCGAGTGTGGGTGATGACGATTACGAGTTGAGAAGCGGTAATGTGATAACCATCGAACCAGGACTGTACGAGCCGGGGGTGGGGGGTGTGCGATTGGAGGATATGGTACTCGTGCGTAAGAACGGCTGTGAGAACCTGACGAGGTACGAGAAGAGGCTTGTGATTTAAGCGTTGCTGACATACCCATTCATCAGATGTTGTTTCCACCTGAAATATACCCGAAAATTATATTAGTAACCTCAACATCTGTAAATTCTATATGGAGATAACATGAAAATGCACACCATGGCGAAGGGAGAGAGGGGTATTAGAACTGAGTGGAACTCCATGGCAACACTGTTCCTGTGCTCAGCTGTGGCTGCGACCGTGAGTGTGACCGCTCTAACCGGGTTGTGCGCAGCGGAGCAGGTGGATCTGTTCCTCCTGATGGATGGCTCGGGGAGTATAAACCCTGTAAATTATTCAATACAGTTGCGCGGCTATGCATCTGCGATAAAAGATCCGGAGGTAGTCCCGCAGGATGGCTCTGTACTGCTCTGTGCAATCATGTTCGGTTACCCGCCCACAAATGAACACATGTTTTATTACCATAAACCCGCTCCACCCGGGTACATACCGTATGCAAGGGTGATAGTCCCACCAACTGTGATAACCAATCAGACAGTAGCGGATTCCGTTGCGGAGATGATAAACAGTACGGTGCAGCCCGGTGACCACACACCCATGGCAGAAGCGTTCATACTGGCGAATAAGACACTCACAGAAGCCATTCAGGCTGGCATTGTGGAGCCCGATGCGCTCCACATCATAGATATCTCCTCGGATGGTCGCCCAAACTGGATACGGGAGGGTTTCTATGAGGTGCCTGAGTCCGCGGTGAGAGCCACCTTCCAGGCAAGGGACGACGCGGTGCTGAAGGGATATTTTGACAGGGTGAACGTTCTCGGCGTTGATGTCATGGATGAACCTCCCCGTCCATACCCGTACAACCGTGATTTCCTCTATCTGCTCAGATATCCACAGCCAGGTGCGGGAGTGACATCACCGGGGTTTTACATGGAAGCAGCTAATTGGACGGTCTTCCCGGAGAAGATAAGGGAGAAGATTAAGAGAGAGATACCCAGGCTCACGCTCACCAAGAGTGTTGATAAGGCAGAATGCCATCCCGGCGATATACTGACCTACACGATAAATTACAGTAACAATGGAAACCTGAACCTCACAGAGGTTATACTGACCGATGCAGTCCCGGCAGAGGTCACAGTGGTGAACGGGAGCATATCCAGTGGTGGAGTATTCACAGGCGGTATTATTACGTGGGACATAGGTAACCTGAGTGTGGGTGCGAGGGGAACGCAGACATTCCGTGTGAGAGTTCATGATTACCTTCTGAACGGGACGGAGATAAGAAACGTAGCCACGATAGATAGCAATGAAACCCCGCCAATCAATGCATCCGCGGTTACAACGGTCATAGTGGTGCCGAATTACAACTTAACTGCCTATAAGACAGTGGATAAGAAGTTCGCGGCACCGAATGATACTCTCATATACACCATCCATTTCCGTAATGCGGGTACGGTCACACTTACCGGTGTGAAGATAAGAGATGAGATACCGGAGAACACGACGTATGTGAGGGAGAGCATGAACCTGAATGGTATATCACTGACAGATGCAGAGGATGGTGACCGTGGGACATTTTACACCGCGAACAACACGCTGTTCTGGGATATAGGTACAATGAAACCGGGAGTAATAGAAGAAGCGAGCTTCAAGGTCAGGATAGACCCGTTCGTCCAGGAAGGCACGGTGATAAATAACACTGCGATGCTGTGGTCAAACGAGACACCGCCTATCAATCGTTCAGCCACCACTGTGGTGAGAATCCCGCCGAAAGTACCGGTACTCATGCCAGCGGGCATCGCTCTTTTAATCGGACTGCTGATCGCAGCTGGGTATCTGAGGGGGAGGCATAGAAATAGAAGCTGAAACTCCCCTCCTTCTTTATACTGGAGAGGGGGACGAGATCATCAAAAATGAAGCCGAAGCGGAAGAGCGGAGAGGAGAAGGAGAGGGGGAGAGTAAGAGCAGGGGAGGGGAATAGGAGTAGAAGTACGAGTACGAGTGAGACTACGACTACCACCTATATGCCAAAGTATGTGACCCTCTTCCTGATGCTCTGCCTGGCTCTCTATCTTGTATATTACCTCACCACCGGGTTGGGGCTGATGCTCCATATGAGGAGTGCCACTGCCTGGGTCCTGGCTTCCTTATTCTCCTTAGCGGGTATGGATGTGGTGGTGAAGGGGACGGTATTATCGGTTAACGGATTTACCCTGGATATAATAGATGAGTGTACCGCGGTTTTCCCCGCAATTATCTATTGCTCCTGTGTACTTGCATATCCCGCGGGGATGAAGAAGAAGAGCCTGGGTATCCTCATCGGTGTACCCGCTCTCTATTTGATTAACCTCCTCCGCATCGCTGTACTTGCTATCGTGGGTATCCATCATCCCGGTATTGTGGAGTTTGTACATGTGTACCTGTGGCAGGGTTCGTTCATTATATTTGTGGTGGTGCTTTTCCTGGTGTGGCTGAAGATGGAGAGTGGGGCTAAACTAAGTGAGGGTGAGCGGTAGGGAGCCAGCAGGTGGAGGGAGGTGCGAGATATTAAATCTGAGCAGGAATCAACTCTTACTCTTCCTGATTGAGTTCCTCGGGGTCTCTGCACTGCTCCTGGCGGGGTGGTATTATATAGGAGTCTGGTATCAGAATCTGGTCTTCTATTCTGCCAGTGTTATTCTACTCGCCATGGGGTATACAGGATGGGAGCTCGCTGCACTGAATCTCTCTGATGCGTATCTCGTGAATTTCAATCTGGTACCCCTGATCGCGTTAGCGCTGGTAACACCAGGGTTAATATGGAGGAGGCGAGTGGAGATGATAGTAATAGGCATCCCGGTTCTATTTCTACTCCATGTGCTCGATATCGTGGTCCGATTCCCAATGTATATAGGGCATTCAGCATTTGCGAAGCTGGTCTATGCCTCAATCGGAGTTGCATGGATAGCAGTGCCGTTTATCATCTGGGTCGCGATTGCGGTCTCCTTCCGTGCTCAATAGCCACTTTATCCCGTCTATCAGTCCATGAGCATAGTTTATACAGCCGAAGGCGGTGAAGAGATCGCCCTTTGCGAGGTAATATCTCGCATCTTTGCAGTACGCTATTGCAAGCTCTACCACCTCCAGATCCCTGCTTACCATCCTGCCTCTACCCTCGCATCCTTCTCCATCAAGCTCATCAAGCTCATTGATACTCTCCTCGAAGAGTGCTATATCCTTCTTTATCCGCTCATCCTCCCTCACTTCTTATCTCCTCCTCCCTATTATTCTTCTTAACCCCTTCTTCATTATTAACAGAGGAGAAGAAAGAAAGAGGAGACAAACGGTGATAATCTCAATCTCAATCCAGGAGGATACCGATACCGGAGGGAGGATTAAAAATTGAAACTGGATCTCTCAGTGAATGCCATAGAGGTATTGAAGAGGCGATATTTACTGAAGAATGAGCGAGGGGAGGTGATAGAGAGCCCGGAGATGATGCTGAAACGTGTGGCAAGTGCAATTGCGAGTGCGGAGCTGAGATATGGGAAGAGCATGGACGAGATGCGTGAGATGGAACGCCAGTTCCTGAGATTGATGACCAGCCTCCAATTCCTGCCGAACAGTCCCACATTGATGAATGCAGGTACAGAGCTCGGGCAGCTTGCCGCGTGTTTCGTATTGCCTGTCGAGGATTCGATGGAGAGTATCTTTGATGCGGTCAGGAATGCGGCACTGATCCACCAGTCTGGTGGCGGTACAGGGTTCTCATTCTCACGGCTGAGACCGAGGGGTGATATCGTGAGGTCCACCGGCGGTGTAGCTTCCGGACCTGTATCATTCATGCGTGTCTTCGATGTCGCCACGGAGGTGATAAAGCAGGGTGGGAGACGCAGAGGAGCGAATATGGGGATACTCCGCGTTGACCATCCGGATATACTGGAATTCATAAGGGCGAAGGAGGGTGGTGGATACTCGAATTTCAATACCTCCGTTGCTGTCACCGATGAGTTCATGGCTGCTGTGGAGCGGGATGAGGACTACGCACTCGTGAATCCGCGAACGAAGGAGGAGACGAAGCGAATGAGTGCAAGAGCAGTCTTCGAGGAGGCGGTAACTTATGCATGGAAGATAGGAGACCCGGGTATCATATTCATAGATGAAATTAACAGGCACAATCCTACACCCGCAGTGGGCGAGATAGAGGCGACGAATCCGTGTGTAACCGCCGATACGTGGGTAATGACCGCGGAGGGACCGCAACAGGTATCGGAATTGATTGGCAGGAAGTTCACCGCGGTTGTAAACGGAGAGGAATGGGCGAGTACAGAAGCCGGGTTCTTTGAGACCGGTGTGAAACCGGTTTATAACCTGAAGACCGCGGAGGGATTTGAGGTCCGGCTGACCGGAGACCACCGTGTGATGAGCGTGAGGGAGATGGGATGGAGCCGTGTAGTCGATTTGAAGCCCGGAGATAGAATTGCCCTCGGTGACCTTCATCGTGTGGCAACGGTGGAAGAGATAGTTCCCGATGGTATAGAGAGGGTCTTTGATGCTCAGATTCCCGGGATAAACGCCTTCGATGCCAACGGTATCCTGGTGCATAACTGTGGTGAGCAGCCCCTGCTGGCGTATGAATCTTGTAATCTGGGCTCCATCAATCTCTCCAGGTTTGTTGAGCGCGGGGAGATAGAGTGGGAGAGGCTTGGAGCGACGGTGAGGCTCTGCGTTCGATTCCTGGACGATGTTATCGATGTGAACAGGTATCCCTTACCGGAGATAGAAGCGATGACGAAGGCGAATCGTAAGATAGGGCTCGGAGTGATGGGTTTTGCAGAGTTGCTGATCAAACTCGGGGTGGCATACGATACAGAGGAGGCGATCTCAACGGGGGAGAGGCTCATGGAGTTCATCACCGGAGAGGCAAGGCAGTGCTCGGCTGAACTTGGACGAGAGAGGGGCTCCTTCCCCAACTTTGAGCTCAGCATCTGGAGGGATGGGTATGATGCCATGCGGAACGCTACGGTGACCACAATCGCACCAACAGGGACGATAGGCATAATAGCAAATTGCTCATCGGGAATAGAACCCATCTTCGCGGTTGCATTTGTGAGGAACGTGATGGGCGGCATGCTGGAGATAAATCCACTGTTTGAGCGGATAGCGAAGGAGCAGGGGTTCTACTCACGGGAGATGGTGTTAAGGGTGGCAAAATCCAGTTCGTTACAGGGCGTTGAAGGTATTCCCGCGGATGTGAAGCGGTTATTTATCACCGCGCTCGAGATTGCACCGGAGTGGCATGTGCGAATGCAGGCAGCATTCCAGCGACATACCGATAATGCGGTCTCGAAGACGGTGAATCTACCCGCTGATGCGCCACGTGATGCCGTGAGGGAGGTGTTTTTACTGGCTTATAAACTCAAATGCAAGGGCGTTACTGTTTATCGGTATGGATGTAAGGAAGGTGTACTCTCACTTGAAGTGCCAAGGTTGATGCTTGAGGAATATGTACGGGCTGATTCTGAGTACATAGGTGAATGCAGGATATGCTCGGTATAAGTGTGTGGTATAAAATAAAATGGAACCGAAGAGTGGAACCGATAAAATGAACCAGTAAGTGAGTGAGCCGGTCATCTCCCAGCTCATGGCTCATGGCTCACTTACTCAGGTTTAGCCCTTAGTTATGGGGTTCACATCGATGGTATAACGGAAATACTGCAGCTCTTTTGGGTGCATCTCCAGTCTCCATGTCCCATTCTCTGGGTGGTCTATATCATAGAGCACTGTATGCTGCTCGTATACATTGAGGTTATATCCCCTGCTTCTGCCTGTATCTGCATCTCCGGGTTCGGATCCGCCTCCCCCTCCGGGTGGCACAGGTACTACCACTATGGGTACCGGAGTCCAGCGGTATGCATTAACGTACCCGGATATGTGTGTGGAGATAGTAGTGGGGGGTATCTCCTCGCCGGAAGGGGAGTATAAATGCGCTGTTAAGTTCCCGCTCACTCCTCCTCTCTCAAGTCCGGGATAGTAGTTACTGTAGACCGGGTTCCATGTTATCCTGACAATCACTTTCGATGAGTTCGGTGGTACATAGAACTCCTCTGCGACGGGTTCATTGAGTAACCTGTACACCATGATGGAATAACTTACCACCTGCTCGGGGTGTTTCTCTGGTCTAATGGCAATCAAGCCAGTATAAAGACCCGCATCCGCATCTTCAGGGATGACCACCTCAATCTGTATCTGCTTTGACTCGCCGGCTTTCAGTTCCAGCTTCTCTGGCTTCACCAATACCCATTCGGGCTCTATCATCCCTGCCTTTGTATACCCCTCCCTCGATATCGGTACAACTTTTAACGTTATATCCTCTTTGCCTTCGTTCGTCAGGGTTCCATTGATGAGTATCGTCTGTCCTGGCTTGGCATACGTCGGTGATGGTATCCGTGCAAAGATATAGGGTGCCTCTGGTGGCACTGGTTTAATTGTGGGTGCAGGGGGCTCGGGCGTGGGTGTTGATAACATCTTGACCCAGTCTCCTTCTTTGTGATACGCCTCTGGTGGTATCCGTTCAAGCGGCGGAGATGGAGGGAGATAGATTGCATACGCGATTGCAGCACTTGAGATGAGTAGTGCAACCACCAGTATGGGTATAAACATCCTGCTCCTCTTCATTATTTCATCACCTCCTGTAGCTCTACATACAGGATGTGGAGTATATAAAGATAACAGAGGACAGAGGATGAGGATAGAGGAGGGTGATAGGCTCAGGTCATCGGTATTATTGAGGAATTAATAAATCCTGAGAATTTCTCTTCTTTGAGCCTGCTTTTGGCTATATTCGATGCTTCAGCCAAAACTTGAGGAGTAACAAAAATTTGTCTGAAATTTTTCAGAAACTCAATGAGCAAGATAAAATCCTTTTTATCATAATTAAATCGCCTGAGGTCATTTATACTATAAAACCCAATTAAATAGAGCAACAGCGGTCCAGTATCCATAAGGATCTCTTTGAACCTGAATATCTTTTCATCCATTCACTCTTCTGACCTCTTTTAGCTTTCCTCTTGCATCTACTTTAACCATATATTTCAGTTTTTGTGGGGAAAATATATTCTCCCTTACCTCACACTTTATTACATAGAGTCCTTCTTTCTCGGTGGTCTCAATGACATCAAACCCGATCCAGTTTGAATGAGGAAGACGGAGTGAACTAATTAACTCCTCTTCTCCCCTCATTTTGCTGAAATAACTCCTTACGATTTCAATTGCCCCTTCCATATCAATTCCTGATTCTGACATATGTTTTATCCTCTCCCAATTTTATCACTTAGCTTCTATATTATAAAAAGCTAGCTGTAGCTGTACCTTCATAAGCTTGCATCTAATGGTTACGGTTGCGGTTGTGGAGGAGCCACGAGTTGGAGATAATCAAGAAGCATCCTGAGATCGCACGTAAGAAGGCACACATACTTATCTCCTGCTCCGGCATAAATGAGAAGCTTGCCCTTATGGACGATCGCACCCATCGGAAATACCACACAGGGCACATCCACAGGATACTCCCGGCTGCCATAGAGCTCCCAGGGGTGTGATGGTATGTAGATTGGATGTGGTGTGCGAGCAAGTACCTTTCCCGGCTCGTTAAGGTCTAAAAGAGCCGCGCATACCGAGTACCCCCTCTCTATCTCCCCCGGTAGCCCATACATCTCACACATCTCCCTTCCTATCTCTCCAACAGCATGGTATATGAGAAGCCATCCATCCTCCGTCTTTATCGGTGGTGCGCCCGGACCTATCTTCTCCCTCTCATGACTAAGCTCCCCAGCCTTAAGAAGGATGTTCTCTTCTCTTCTTTCATACACCCTGTCCCAGAATCTACTGCTCCTCTCACTCTCTGGCTCAAGTAGCTGATCGAGTCCTGCCTCAAGGCTTACGAGATGTATGTTAGGGTGGAAGCGAAGGAGCATGTATATCTTATCTGTGATTGGTTCAGGGAAGAGAACAGCGTTTCTTGAGTCAAAAGACCTTATGATACCGTGATACCTGATCGTATTGAAATCCTCTGTGGTGTAGATCGCGATTCTGTCTCCGTTCTCACCCTTGAATGGGGGTTTGAGCTTACCACAACCGATGAGTATATAGTATCCCCCGCACTTCGTGATCCGTATATCCTCAATCCCATAGATAAAGTCCCTGTGGCTGCTTCCGTCACCCTTTATCACACTGCCCGAACCTGAGGGTATGAAGTTCAGACCATCACGGCTCTCAAGCACCCATACCTCTGATATATAGTTTTCAAAGCATGTCCTCTCTATCCCGAGCTTCTCATCGAAGAACCTGCCTTCTCTGTAGCCCTTATGACATCTTGGTGTGAGCATAACCTTACCCCTGAATACTTCTGCTCCGCCATTGAAGACTGCCCCAACCCTGAGCTCCCCCTCCTCATACCATACAAGCCCGAGATCCTGAGGCTTCACAATCGGGTTTTGTGGATGGCTTGAAAGCTTGAAGATAGGAGTTCCATCCTTTAAATATGATATAGAACCATCCCCAATCTCTTCTGAGTTTACCATCATCTGACCTGGCTCTTCATCGCTATGTTTATAATTATGGCTACGGCTACTTCTAATTTATATAATGANNTGGTGGCTCACAGGCGTAGCTGTTTTGTCAGTCGGCGATGCGTGAATTGCCTCGCATTCTTCCCTATATAGGGTGCTACCACGTGCCCGTTCCCCAGTAGCAGGTATTTGTAGATTACCAGCCCCTCCAGTCCCACTGGACCCCGAGCATGCACCTTAGACGTGCTTATACCCACCTCAGCACCCTTACCATATCTGTATCCATCACTGAAGCGTGTGGAAGCATTATGCATCACAGAGGACGAATCGACGTATTTGAGGAATTTACGCGCTGTATCTTCGTTTGCAGTCACTATTGCATCTGTATGCCTCGAGCCATAGCGGTTTATGTGCTCAATTGCCTCATCCACACCGGCAACCACCTTGATTGAGATGATCAAATCATTGTATTCCGTGCGCCAGTCATCATCAGAAGCGGGCTTTATCGCTCCTTTTACATCCTCACCGAGAATCCGCAGTGTCTCAGCACAGCCTCTTATCTCCACACCCGCTTCATTATAGCGTGATACCATCCGTGGGAGGAATGCAGGTGCAATTGCAGAGTCAACAAGCAGTGTCTCCATCGCGTTACACACCGCCGGGTATTGAACCTTCGCATCATAGCATATCTCAACCGCCATATCCAGATCGGCATCGCGGTCCACATACACATGACATACCCCCTCGGAATGCCCGAGTACCATGATACTGGTATTCTCCTGTATGTATCGCACGAACTGCTCACTCCCGCGGGGTACCAGCAGGTCTATGTATTCGTTCAGCTTCAGCATCTCCCGCACATCCTCCCTCGTCTCCAGTAGCTGAATCCAGCCCTGTGGTATCTCACCTCCGGATGTCGCATCCGCCACCACCTGGAAGAGTGTGGCATTTGAATTGCGCGCTTCAGAACCACCTTTCAGTAATACTGCATTGCCGGTCTTTAAGCAGAGGGATGAGATTTGAACCAGGACATCCGGTCTCGACTCGAATACCGCGCCAATTACACCGATGGGGTAAGAGACCTGGAAGAGTTCCAGCCCATTATCAAGTTCGATTGCCGATAACGTCTTACCTACCGGGTCCTCCAGCTTCGCCACATCCCTGACACTCTTTATCATCTCCTCTATCTTCACATCGGTCAGTTTTAACCGTTCGAGTAGAGGTTTCGAGAGCTTACCCTCCCGCACTGCTACCTCCGCTTCTTCTATATCACGTGCATTTGCATCCAGTATTCGCTCTCTATTATCGGAGATAGAATCGGCGATTCTGAGCAGTGCCCTGTTCTTCTCTTCCGTACTCACATTTGCCAGTTTAACTGCCGCGCTCCTCGCATTCCTCGCTTTCTCCTCCACCTTACTCTCCATTATCCCTACCATCCTCCTACGTCAGAAGAGTTTACCCGGGTTCATTATCCCGTTCGGGTCCACAATGCGGAGGAACTTCTTCCACACCTCCGCGAGATAGCCTATTCGTTCGGTTGTAGGCTCTATTATTCCCGCGTATGGTCTGAACCAGCCGTAGATACCCGCATCTAAGAGGCGATGGAATTGCCGTCTGTTATATTCTCGTAGCTTCTCACCGAACCGGGGGTCGCTTCCATCGTAGAATATATCCAGCTCCACATAACATAGCTGACCGTGGAAATTGTATATCGGGTCGAGATAGAAATAGACATGGTCTCCGGGTATCCCGACCTCGAGTGCCGTATGTTCGTGTAGCTCGTAATATCGTGCTGCAAGTGTCAGTGGTCCGTAGAGCCCTATGCAATGATAGTTACCCCTCAGGTGGAAGACCATACAGCTGAGCTCCGCACCGCCCAGACTCTCCTCTTCAAATCTGCGCTTGAACGCTTCGGGGAGTTCCAGCACCCGCCCTCCCGACTCCTCTATATGAGCCCGTACCAGCTTATCCTTCGCCTCGAACAGCCCCGGGAGACCCTCCACGAGCACACAGAGTACGAACTTAGGCAATTCCTCATACGGGTAGTCGAAGGTTCCGCATATACCCCTCAGCCAGCTCTGATTGTCCACCAGCCTTATACTTGTAGCCAGTTCATCATGCATCAAGTTGTAAATCAGCCTGGTTGAGTCCTTCACACTCTCAAAACCGATGAAATATTCCTGCCTGTGGTCATACAGCCGGTAAAGCTTCGCCGTTAATTCGGTCACCACACCGCACGTGCCAGGATGCGCGGATAAAAGTCCTGCAAAATCGGGTCCCACACCGTATCTGAAATAAGGCATGCTGGAGAGTGCCCGCGAGCCTGTTCTTAGCGTCTCACCGTTCGGTAGCACCATCTCGTAGGATATGGTATGGTCATGCCCGTCGGCTGCCGCGGTTTGGTATATCCCGCGTAGGTAATAGTTTACAAGTACGCTCACGGTGAGGGGTGCATCCGGGAATGCCGGTCTCAGCTTGTATTTACGGGTCTGCTCGAGTAGCATCCCGAAAGTCACACCCGGCTCCACCGTTGCGGTCTTCATCTCCGGATTTATCTCAAGAATACGGTTCATCCGCCCGAGGTCTAACAGGATGCTCCCGTCATGGACTGGAATAGCCAGACCACGGACGTTTATGCCCGTGCTATAGGGGACCACCGGTATCTTCTCCTTATTTGCAAGCATTAAAACTGCTCTAACTTCCTCCTTGCTCGCCGGTCGCACCACACATGCAGGATTGCGTGGTGGTACAAAATGCCAGTGCTGGTCCCTTGAATAAGAAGCGCAGATTGCCACATCATCTGTTGCATTCTCTTCTCCCACTATCGCCTGCAATTCTTTTATCACACCCGGTGATAGGACTCCTCTACTCGTCATCATCTCCTCGCACCACCTTCCTTCAGGCATCTATTCACAAGCTCCACGATGTCATATACGCCTAAGCCTGCTCCTTTACCCTCTATCTCCGCCGCCTCCCTCAGGTTCCGCTTACAGAACGGGCATGCGCTCACAAGTGCTTCGGCACCCGCTTCCCTCGCCTCCGCCAGTCGTTCAGTGGCACACCACAATGCGAAATCATCATAGGCTGATTTAACACCACCGCCTGAGCCACAGCACCACGCCTGTTCCCTCTCGCGTTTCATCTGCTTTATATGTGCTACCTCAGCCAGAAGAGACCTCGGCTCTTCATATATCCCCAAATCCCTGCCCAGATGGCAGGGGTCGTGATATGCCACATTGATATCCAGTTTATCATCAACTTTTATATGCATTCTCGCCAGGAATTCAGTTGAATGTAGCAGTTCTACACCCATGTCAGGATAATTCTGCCTGAACGTCTTCAAACATCCGGGGCAGGTAAAGACGATGCGCTTTGCTCCACTCCTCCTTATCTCCTCCACGTTATGCTCCATGAGTTCCTTAGCCGCTTCCACCTGCCCTGTTCTGAGCAATACCGAGCCACAGCACCACTCATCCTCCATCAACTGATACCTTATGCCCAATTTGTTGAGGATTGAGAGCATTGCATCTGCGATCTCTGGCACTCTGTACCGCGCGGTACACCCGATGTAATACAGGACATCAGCATCAGCATCTCCGCCAGGGGATTCCGCACCCTCTCTATCTCCGCGTTTGTATCTGTATCTGTATTTGTATTCGTATCGCTCGCCGTATGCGTTCCTCGTCTCTCTTATCTTCTCCACTATTCCACGGTGTGCATCCAGTGCCCACCCCTTCACCGCCAGTTCGTGCCTCATCTCCTCGAAGAGTTCTGGCAGTCTTATCTCCACACTCGATACCTGCTTACACTTCTCGTAGCATGCACCACATAGCGTACAGGCATATACAGCCTTCAGCAGCCCCTCCGATGGCTCAGATATCTCTCCTTCCAGTATCTCACGGAATATCTCCATCTTCCCGGGTGCATAGAATGCCTGATACCCATAGAATTGCCCGGATGGGCATAGGGGTAGCCATTCCTCATTCGGATGAAAACTCACAATGCTGCACAGCTTACATTTCACACAATGGTAGATTGCACTCAAAATCTCCTCCCGCTTCATGCCCACTCACCACTCACTATTCTCTTTCCTACAAGGATATAAAATCATTTGCTATTTTTGCTCTTGCTCCCACTGACTTTACTGGGCAGGAAAGGAGCGGGAAAAAATCGAAACTTTTATATACCTCTCTGTGAATCTAAATCTGGGGTGAGAGCATGGAAGGAGCTATAGATATAACTGTTAGGAGGGCTGGAATATGGAGAAGGGCGAGAAGATAATCGTTGCGCTGGTTGTCGTGGTTACTGTTGCGGTGATTGTGGGTGCCGCGGTGATGATTCCCCCGATGATGGAGGAGATGAAGAAGCCGGAGAGTTGCGGTAAGAACTGTCATGAGATGCAACCATTTTATGATTCATTGCAGGACTCTCCTCATGCCGGTGTGGACTGCCACGAATGCCATGAGTCTTCGGAGCCTGAGATATTTCTCTATATGAAAGAGATGACACTTCATATAGAGGGTATAAGTGAGGGACTGAAGGAGGGCAAGGATTTAGATGAGATTGCTATGGAGATGGCGGAGGAACTCAAGGAGGAGCCACCCACAGCCGCTTCTCTTCCCAGGAATGAGTATTGTATGGAATGCCACAGCACCACTCACAAGCCGACTGAGCGAATTGCAGACCCCAGCATCTCATGTTTTAGGTGCCACACCACGATTGCCCATACCGGGCATGAAGTCGCGCTCTATCATGGATACTGGAGTCCCGAGCTTGAAGACCGCGAGTGTGTGGCATGCCACAACGAGCATGATGTACGGGTAAAGGAAGAGACCTGCAACGCCTGTCACCCACCGGAGATGCATCCATAACCTCTAATCTCTCCGGGTCCGGACAATCGGGCATTGCTTCTTTCCCTCACTTCATCCCATATCAGGATAGCCATACTGATAGTCATCAATATCACACCCAGCCATACGAGCCATATCAGCGGGACTCGCTTCACTTTAATAATGAAATCCTCAGGCTGATACTCCTCTCCCATCAGTGCGTAGAAGAGGGAGTTATAGCTGGAGTCAGTGTACTGTATAAAGACATAGAGGTCGCCCTGCAATGTTGAAATGATCAGCGGTCTGGAGAGGATGCCATAGTTTGTGTAGTAATACATCACCAGTCTGCCGTTATATGCTGCTTCACCATCGAGGATGGTGGCATTCATCGCCATAACGGAGTATTCGGGCGCGAGGAAGCGCATGGCATTGCTGTAAATATGCCCCCTACCTCTGTATATCGTGGGTTCGTCCACTACTATCTTCGCGCCGAGCGCATCAATGGTCGAACTGGGCTTTGCAACAATCTCACCACTCTCCTTCTCCATCGTGGAACTGAGGAATACGCCTATTAATATGATAATGATGGCGATATGGAGTAGCGCTCTTCCACAGCTACGGAGATGGAGAGAAGGGGAGTGCCTCATGCTCAGCCTGCGGATGGTGGATGCGAGCTGATAAGCAATGGCAAATCCTGCTGCGAGCAGTAGAGGCAAACCAAAGTTAGCCATCCAGTTCGGCGTTGGGAGACGGAATAGTGCTGAGACTGCTCCAATAGCACCTATCACCAGTATCAATACTGTATATCCCTTCACCGATACCCTCATACCCCCGCTGCTAAGGCTGCAGCCCAACAATGCAGCGACGAAGAGGAGTGTGAAGGGATAGCACCAGTGATTATAAAATTCAGGGGGGATACTCATCGCCGCTCCGCCCATTGCACCCCCGATTATCGGTGCAAGGTCACCCATGAAACAGATGATGAGGAGGAAGATCAGTGACCAGAATGCGAGTAAGTGGGAGATGGAGTTCAGCGATGATAAATCAACCTCTGGACTGTAAAGAGGCTTCCCTGTCCTCAATGCGAGATGGACGAAGTAGAGGATAACCCCGGATGCGAATATCAGAAGTGCAGGTCCCACAGGTGATTCACCGAAGGTGTGAACTGATTCCAGGAGTCCACCACGGGTGAGCGCAGTAGCAAAGATGACCATGAAGAATGCAACTATGAGTGTGAACTCTCTCATCAGGTCCCTGCTCGCCTCTGAGCGTGGTAGGTGGAAGTAGGCGGTGAGAGCGAGCCATGGCAGTAAGGAAGCGGTCTCCACAGGGTCCCACGCCCAGTAGCCACCCCAGCCAAGGACTTCATAAGACCACCAGCCACCGAGTGCTATACCCAGTGCGAGGAAGAGCCATGCGGCATACAGAATGATACGACTCAAATATCGCTCCCTTCCACGCTCGCTCCCGCCCTTACTCTCATTATCACCCCTGCCTGTTCCCATCCTCGCGAGCATGAAGGCGCATTCATGGAATACAAATGCATAGCCAAGGAAGACCACAGGTGGATGCACGAGTACCCATAAGGTCTGGAGCAGGGGATTGAGCCCCGCACCATCGGGCGGTCTCAGTGGCAGAAGCTCAAAGGGGCTCTTCATGAGTGTGATTAGGAGTAAGGAGATGAGGAAGAGGTCCATTATTCTGATTGTTGCTATACTGAGCTCGCTCTCCCGTCCAAAAGCCCTTATACGGTATACAAAGTATCCAATAGAGAAGATAAAAGTGATGAAGAGCATAGAGCCGCTGCTGCCTATCCAGGGGTCGCCGATCTTATATTGGATAGCGAGGCTGGAGGAGCTGTAAGTATAGACCTCAGCGAGCCAGAAAGCATCGTTTACAAAAGCCATGGTCAGTCTGAAGTATGCAGCAATTATCAGCACGCAGGCGAGTGAGGAGGCGAGAAAAGCGGTTTCTAAACTGCGCTTATCCACACGTATCAGCCCACCATCCCGCTTTGACGCCAGTATCAGCAGCCCGAGATCGAACGAGAGTAGGAGGGCAGCCAGAATAAGGAATGCTTCACCTGTCTCTATCTCCATCTCCCGCTCACACCTGTCACACCTGTCAATCCTGCCATCCACACACCACCTATACCTCTTCCTCCTTCATATCCTGCGTCAATGTGCGACCCTTCTCGTTCACCACCCGTACAATCACCATTACTCTATCTCCCGCCTCTGGTGCAGTACCTCTGGGGAACCCGATGATGAAGTTATAGGTTCCATTACCGTGATACTCCTGTGCAGCCCAGTAGCTCATCTTTGCCCTGTTTACTATCGCTTTCGCCTCAACAGCCGGGAAGCCCACCTTAGAATCACCCTTTGGACTCTGCAAAGAGTTCATCTCCTCATGCCTCAGCTCCACTATTCTTACCACCGGTCTATCATCGGTGAGAGTAACCGTAGCCTGGACTTTTATCACCGGTACATGCCCCATACTCACCAGCGAGTACATCGTGAATCCGATTACAGCCACCATGATGATGATAACGATGAGATTTATCCTGTTCATTCCCCTTTCTCTCCACTTATAAATCTCAGCAATGCCTTTAATATATTTAAGATGGTGGGATAACTCTTCTCTTCCTCCTTCCTCAGCACGGGTACTCCCTCCTCCATCTGATAGCCCCTCTCCTTGTATTTTATGCCAAAGGCGCCATGGCATGCGACGCATAAATCCTGCGTTCTGGTTCCATGTATAGAATGAGCGCTACCATGATGGCATGAGCTGCAATTACCACTCTCAGGTATCACCGGGCTCTTACCCGCTCCATGGCAGCTCCTGCACTCCACATTCAGGTGCACACGATGGATCTCCTTACCGGGTATCCCCTCCCCCCTCTTTACCACCCCCGTTCCTATATGGCAGTCAATACAGATTCGTATCTCATGTGCCCTGGTCCTGATCTTTTCATTGTCTATCGAGCCACCGGTCGTGTATCCTTTTGCATGGCATACGCATGAACTGACCATCGAGCGCAATCTGCTCTCAGGGAGGAGTGAGACATGGCATTGACCACATTCAGGTGCAGGGTGCCATGAGCCAATGAACCCGGTTGGATTCGGGGGTATCACCTCACTACTGGTGTCACTGCTTTCGGCTCCCGTGCAGAGATGGGTTGCAGACACCACCACAAATACCATGATGATTACAGTTACAGTGGTGAGCAATGCATGAACATGAAGATGAGCAAACAATTTAACTCTTCGCCTCTTCATTCCCCCTCGATACTCGATATGTATCGTTATAAATAAAAGCTAACGCTTTTAGCTAAAAGAATAAAGTGGGGAATAAAAATAAACGAATAGGGGAGATAAAAGGCTAATCTAAATCTCCATGGCAAGCCAATGAGCCTGAGGATAGGGGTCGTTCTTACGGCACCCGATGACTGGACTGCAACCGCATTCATGAGGAGTATAAGGGATAGGGGAGCGGAGGCTGTTGCACTCAATCTCTCCCGTGTAGGTGTTTCTATCTCCGATACCGGCTTATCATGGCTGTCTGAGGATGCAGATGCGAACCTCTGCGATGTGGACGCTCTTATCGTCCGTGATGTGGGTATGAGTATGAGCGATTCACTGGAGCTTATCTCCTTCAAATTCGATTTGATACGCCAATTTGAGCGCAATATGAGGGTCATGAATACTTCTGGTGCTATTCAGAATGCAGCAAATAAGTTCTTCTCGTTCATGCTGTTCCGCAACGCGCATCTACCTGTACCTCGCACGGTGGTGACATCCAGCCTGGAGGTTGCAAAGCGAGCAATTGCAGATTCTCGCTCGCATTCGGTGCTGGTGAAGCCCATCTTCGGCAGTCAGGGCAGGGGGATAATCAAGCTCAACGAGCCTGGGGATGATGCAATCCAGGCTTTACTGAGAGAGCGTGGAGTGCTCTATCTGCAGGAGTTCATTCCCAA
>JAODGR010000057.1:0-2433 GCA_025464275.1 Methanosarcinales archaeon | reverse complement strand
GTCATCCCTCACCCCTGATAGCCTGATAGATAAACTATAAAAATTCTTTCTTCGTTATTATATTATATTGAGGAGTAATGAAAACGGTGATAGTAGGAGGAGGGCGTGCGGGAAGAGAACTGGCAGCTCGGGTACCGGGCTCTGTGGTCATTATAGAGATAGACGAGGAGAAGTGCAAAAAGCTTGCAGGGTTGAATAATGTAGAGGTGGTATCAGGGGATGGGAGTGATGTGGAAGTACTGAACCGAGTGGGTCTGGACGATGTCGGAGCTTTTATATCGCTCACAAGCGATGATGAGGTCAATTACCGTGCTGCCGTGATTGCAAAGATGCACGGCGTTCCCCGAATAATGGTCCGGGTGGAGAATCCTGAGGAGAAGGCCCGATTCGAGGACCTCGGCGTTGAGTATATCACCTCACCTCCTACGGTGGTTGCGAATCTCATTGCAGGTCTGATACAGAGTCCGAAGAGCGAGCTCGGTGCACCATTCAATAGAATCATGGTTCCAATTATCACGGAGCATACGGTGAATCGGGCGTTCAAAGAGGCACTCCTGATCGCCTCAGTTGCGCGTGCGGAAGTCACAGCGGTATTATCTACCGGTATGAAGCGTGAGGAGCTGGAATCGGCAGCGATGGAACTGGGTGTGCGTCTCAGAATCATAGTGGAGAGGGAGAAACTGATGAGTATTGTGAAGAAGCATCTGCATTATCCCGGGTGTATAATCTTAGAGCGTGTGAGAGAGCATCTATATTGCCCTGATTGTATTATAATAGACCAGGAGGAGCTGGGATTCCTGGACAGGTTCATGGGCAGGAGCATTGTGTTGAGGTCGATAAAATACGCTGGTTGCCCTGTCCTGGTTGCACGCACCTTCAGGTATTATGAGCATGTGCTCGCCATTCTGGATTCGTCCGAGGCTGCGCAGACGGTAGGGATGTATTCTGTTCAGATGGCTCATCTATGCCGTGCGGAGTTACATCTGCTCATTCTGGAGGATATACGTGGAGAAGTCCTGGATGGTATAAAGCGCCTGGGTGATAGGGGGAACGTGCGAATTACGGAGAAGTGGGTGGAGGGTAATCCGATGATAGAGACGGTAAAGGAGGTGAAGAGCGGGGATTACGAACTCGCTGTGATTCCATGGCGTGGTACCGGAGTCATTCGTGCTGATATGATACGGAAGATAATAAACAATGCCCCCTGCTCTGTTCTGACCGTTGTATGAATGGTAACAGATAATAGACACAGATGACAATAACGATAAGCCCATACATATTGCTGCTGGTAATAGCGGCATTTGCGTTTATCATACCTCTACTCTCAGGTAAAATCGGCGTTCCCGCAGTGGTTGGCGAGATAATCTGCGGCATGCTATTGGGCGTCTCAGGCTTGAGCGTCGGAGCTGATGGGCGAGCGATTATAGATTTCCTCGCGAGTTTCGGGCTTATATTCCTGATGTTCCTCGTGGGTATGGAGATAGACTTCTCAAAGGTAGAGCTGCATGGTATAAAGCCGTTTATCATCGGCACTCTCACCTTCGCCACCACGCTCGGCATTTCCATCGCTCTGATGTACAAACCCGGCTATTTCGGGCATGACCTCTACCTCGCGTTCATCCTCTCAAGTTCGGCAGTGGGATTAACGGTACCCACGATAAAGGAACTGGGCTTGCTAAGGAGCGGATATGGGCAGACGATCCTGATTTCCGCATTCATTGCCGATTTCGGGACGGTACTGCTCATCACGGTATACACGCTGTACCTGAAGAAGGGTCTCAGCGCTGAGACGTTCCTGATTGCTCTTGTATTCGTGCTCTTCTTCGCGGTGTATCATGTGGGTAAACTCGCAATATGGCATTATCCCGAGCGGTTATCCGCATGGTTCAAGTCAGACCAGCCATCCGAGATAGGAGTGAGGGCGGCATTCGCATTGCTGCTCGTTTTCGTTGCATTATCGGAGATAGCGAACGTGGAAGCCATCTTAGGTGCCTTCCTCGCGGGTATGATGCTCTCGCTACTCTTCCGTGGGGGTACGATTCTTGAGCAGAAACTGTATGGGATCGGGTATGGGTTCCTCATACCTATTTTCTTTATAAATGTGGGAATGGGATTTGACCCTCATGCACTCTCAGGAGGGGGGATATATCTCGTTCCAAAGCTGCTCATGGTCGCACTGGCGGTGAAGATAGCGCCATCAATGCTCTTCCTCTTTCTCACACGGTATTCACTCAGGGATAGCTTCTCCGCGGGTGTGCTGCTCTCATCTCGATTGAGTTTAATCATTGCGATGGCTGCCGTTGGGCTCCAGCTGGGGATGATAGAGCGATCAATGGAATCAGCCATCATACTGCTTGCAATAATAACGAGCATAAGCTGCCCTACTGTTTTCCGGTGGTTGCATCTCATCCGATCCGAGATTTAAGAGGAGAG
>JAODGR010000017.1 GCA_025464275.1 Methanosarcinales archaeon | reverse complement strand
TGCGAGCGATTACGTGATAGAGCTATAATTCTGTGCGCATTTCAGGGCGGGCTGGGTATGAAGGAGCTCATATCACTGAATTACGGTGATGTAGCGGAGGGTTTAGAGAAGGGTGAGGTGCCCCTCACTCTACATCTCATAAGGGAGAAGGAGGGAATAGAGTATTATACGTTCCTGGGTGAAGATGCGGTTGATACTCTGAATTGCTACCTCAAACTGAGGCGAAAAGGCTCGAGATATCTCTCACCCGAGAAGCTCACGCCCGAATCACCACTCTTCATCTCAGAATCCAATCGCCGCAGGAAGGAGCGTGTGAGGGCATATGAGAGCGGTATAAACAGGGCTATGCAGGCAGTGGCATTGAAAGCTGGACTGATAAGTGAGAACGAGAGGGGGAGAACGATAAATACCGCGGGGATACATGCTCTGCGCGCTTCTTTCTCCACAATCCTCCGCGACCAGGGTGTGCCCTCGGATTATGTGGAGGAGATGCTCGGGCACAGACTACCCTATGAGGGCGCTTATATGCGTCCTACGGTCAAGCAATTGCGTGAAGCATATATAAGGGCATATCCCGCACTGAGCATCAAAGGAGCGGTGATAAAAACGGTCTCAAACAGTGATAGTGACGACCGAGTCAAGGATTATCTGGCACGTGCGGGTATAACGAATCAGATGGGCAGTATCTACAAATGCCCGGTCTGTACCAGTGATGTAGACCGTAACTGGAAGATATGCCCTTACTGTGGCGCCGATATCGGGATAAAGAAATGTCCGAGGTGTGAATCTTCGGTCTCTTCCTCATGGAAGTTCTGCCCCTACTGTAAGGAGCGGTTGAAAGAGGATTGATTTGACCGGCTACCGGCTACATACACTCAGCAGATGTTAGGTTTTATTTCACAACCCTAATCTTTTTAGGGTCTATTATTTATAGCCCTAATCATCTACTAAATCTTGAACGAATGTCTGACAGTGAGAGCAGGAAATGGCTGAAATCGCATCATGATACGCTGTTCCCGTTTCTACCCCATCTTAAGCGGCGAGGTATCAGCTGGCTGTTTGAGAGGATAATGGAAAGAGGGCGTGAGAAGGGTGCAGTGTATGTGCACATCCCCTTCTGTAGGGGTAAATGTACCTTCTGCATTCTTACAAAGGAACCTCCGGTAGATACATCCCGATACGTGAATATGCTCCTGGAAGAAGCAAGGGCGTGGAGCGATTACTTCTCACCGGTGGAGACCCTCTATGTGGGTGGCGGTACACCCACTTCACTCTCACCGGAAGAACTCAGGCTGTTATTCAACGGGCTCAGGGATGCATTCCACATAGAGAAAGATGCAGAGGTCAGTATTGAGACAACGGCAACCGAGCTCACGGAAGAGAAGATGAACTTGCTCGCGGAATTGGGTGTCAATCGCGTTAGCGTGGGTGTTCAAACGTTCAATCAGGGCTTAAGGCAGCTCCTTGGGCGGAGGAGCAGTGTTAAAGAAGTGATTAAGAAATTGAACAGTGCAAGAGAGGTCTTTCCGCTTCTCACAATAGACCTCCTGTATGACCTCCCGGGGCAACGGAAGAGGGACTTAATTGCGGATTTACAAATCGCGACGGGAATAGGAATCGATGGAATATCGCTCTACCCGTTGATATACAGTCCCAGGACAGTGATAGCCAGGCAGTTCAAACCACCTCCACTTGAAATGGCAATGGACTCCTTCAGAACCGCGAAGAGCTTCATGGAGGATAATGGATACCACCACATAAATATCAATCATTTCTCAAACGGGCGTGATGAATTCCGCTATTCCACTTATTTCAACAGTCTGGGCAATGTCCTCGGGTTAGGTGCGGGAGCAACGGGTTTCATCGCTGATTGCTTCATAAAGCACCCTTCCAAGAGCGAAGAATACAGCCAGGATAGGGATAGAGATAGGGATAGAGATAAAGGCAGAGTGGGAACGGTCTTTAACGTGCCTGAGAAGCTCGTTCCTGCACTATGGTGTGTATCACAGATTCAGTACGGCAGGATAGATATTGAGGAGCCGAGGAGGAGATGGGGGTTTGAACCACTGGAGGCATTTGCCAGCACCATAGAGAAATGCGTGGATAGAGGTGAGATGATGATCGTGAGAAACATACTCGAACTCACCACCGAAGGCATCTTCTGGGCTAATACGATCGGCGCGGAGATGGCGATGGAATACCTGTATAAGGGCAGGGGAGAACTCTTGAGTCTTGAAGATAACCTCTCTAAAATTGTGAGTAGGGTCATGCCCGGTAAAATAAGAAGTGGATGAAGAACCGTAACACGAATCATCGGTTTTCATCTCAAATCCTAACTTTTTTAGGTTTCTTATCCAAAACCGAACATTTTTAGGGCATGATTTTTCTATACCTAATTTTAACTAAGAGTAGAAGCGGAAATGGAGAAACGATTGACCGAGATGGATGCAGGCGAGCGTGGCAGAGTTACACGAGTAGAGGGTGGTGGTGCATTGAGGCGACGGATGATGGATATGGGCATTGTCAGAGGTGCAGAGATAGAGAAGGTGAGAGATGCACCACTGGGAGACCCGGTGGAGTTCCTTTTGAAGGGCTACAACCTGACCCTGCGACGAGCAGAGGCTGAGCATGTATGGCTGGAGGTGAGATGAGAGAGGAATGAATATGGCGAGCAGGTCCAGAATCACAGGTAGTTACGGTGATATTTTACCACTGGCATTCCTGAGAGAGGGAGAGGAGGGTGAAATAGTGGATTTGAGGGGTGGCAGGGGATTGGTGCAGCGCCTATCTGAGATGGGCTTCACACCCGGGACGAAAGTAAGGGTTCTCCACTCCAATCAGCCCGGACCTGTGCTTATCTCCATACGTGATACAAGAATAGCAGTTGGTAGGGGAGTGGCAATGAAGATAATGGTGAATGGATTTGGATCAGGAGGATATAGAGGCGGAGGCGAGAAGAGATGATAAGAGTGGCATTGATCGGCAATCCAAACGTGGGTAAGACTGAGCTCTTTAATCGGCTTACCGGATTGCGGCAGCATGTGGGTAACTGGCCCGGTGTGACGGTGGAGAAGAAGACGGGAAAATGCATCTATAAGGGTGAGGAGATGGAGATTGTGGATCTACCCGGGACTTACAGCCTCACTGCACATGCAATAGATGAGTTAATAGCCCGTGATTACATAGTGGAGGAGAAGCCGGATGTGGTGGTGGACATCGTGGATGGCACCAATTTAGAACGGAACCTGTATTTAACCCTCCTGCTGCTGGAGTTAGAGGCGAATGTGGTCGTCGCACTCAACCAGTGGGACATGGTGAATGAGCGTGGAATTGAGATAGATGTGAACAAGCTCTCGGAATTACTCGGTGTGCCTGTGGTGCCCACGGTGGCAACCACGGGTGAGGGGGTGGAAGCGCTGAAAGAAGCGGTACTGAACGCGGCAGAGGGTAGAGAGAAGAGGAGGAAGGTAGTGATGGGATACGGAGAAGACGTGGAAGCATTGATAAAGAAGGTGGAGGCGGTGATTGTAAAGGACACGAGCTTATCGAGTAAGTATCCTCCGAGATGGCTTGCGATAAAGCTCCTGGAGCGTGATGAGGAGGTCACGAAGAGGGTGGAGGATAGCCCTTTCTGGGATGAGATGAGGGAGGTATTGAAGAGATGAGCGAAGTTCTGGGGGAGGAGCCGGAAGTGGTGCTCGCAGAGAGGCGCTATGAAGCAATATCGCGGATACTGGAGACTGTGGTGAGGAAGCGGGAGGCGAAGAAGCTGACTTTCACCGACATACTGGACCATGTGTTCTTGCACCGTGCTCTGGGGATACCCATCTTCCTTGCTTTACTCTATGCGGTCTTCCAGTTCACTTTCTCCTTCTCCGCTCCTTTCTCTGACATGATAGACATGTTCTTCAGCTGGCTTGGCGGTTTAGCGGAGGAGGGAGTAATGCCAGCGAATCCGGTACTCGCTTCCTTCCTCTCCGGTGGCGTATGTGCCGGACTCGGGTCCGTTCTGGTCTTTATACCACCAATCTTCATGCTCTTCCTCGCTCTCGCCATCCTGGAGGACTGTGGCTACTTAGCGAGAGCGGCTTTCGTGATGGACCGGATGATGTATAAGCTGGGACTCCATGGGCGCTCATTCATACCCATGATCACAGGCTTCGGCTGCAATATCCCCGCAATAATGGCAACCCGGAGTATAGAGAACGAGAAGGACAGGATAATCACGATACTGGTGAATCCCCTGATGAGTTGCAGTGCGAGACTGCCGGTATACGTGCTGATTGCAGGTGTGATATTTGGGAGTAGCTATGCAGCGGGCGCTGCGGTCTTCTCTATGTATCTGCTCGGGATAGCTCTGGCAGTCATGATGGCATTGATATTCCGCAGAACACTGCTCAAGGGACTACCCGCTCCTTTCGTACTCGAACTGCCACGCTATATGATTCCATCCCCGAAGAGTGTGATACTGCACATGTGGGAGCGGGGTAAGTGGTTCCTGATAAAAGCCGGGACGTTCATATTCGCTGTTGTTGTGGTGATATGGACTCTTTCAACCTTTCCATGGGGTGCGACTTCAGGTGGTGAGATCATAGAGAACTCTTATATCGCAGCTTTCGGACACCTTATCGAGCCGATATTCAGACCCTTCGGCTGGAACTGGCAGGCTGCGGTGGCTCTCTTCTTCGGCTTCCTCGCGAAGGAGGCGGTGGTTGGTACCTTCGGCGCGCTCCTCGGTGCCGGTGAAGAGGCTGTAGATACCGCACTTGCGAGTGCCGGTTGGTTCACCCCCCTCACTGGGTTCGCATACATGGTCTTCGTGCTGATATACTTCCCCTGCGTTGCCACAATAGGTATCATGCTGAAGGAGCTCCGACCGAAGTGGGTCCTCTTCGCGGCTACCTATACTCTGGTACTGGCTTTCATCGTCGCATTCATTGTGATAGGTGTGGGACACATGATGGGAATGGAATGAGATGAGGAGGTAAAGAGGATGTCGGATTTCGACCCCAGGATAGGGCGAGTAATGGGCGTTTATGCACTGGCACTGGGAGTTCTGTATCTCCTCTTTGGACTGATGGAGATAGTGGGAGTTGGTGGTAGCGGTACAGACCCCATCCCGATACCCGGTGATCTCTTTGGTGGACTTGCAATTTTAGTTGTTGCAGCGACGTATCTGAATGGAGTGAGAGGTCTCTTCAGGGGCGAGCACGTTGGACTCTCATTCCTCATCGGCGCTCTGTTCCTCTCAGCGGTCTTCGGCGTTCTTTATCTGCTATTGATGGGTGCAGATGGGCTATCGTATCTGATAGGTAGTTCGGATGAGTTCGCAGCACTCGCGGATTTCAGACCTGAGATATGGTTCTTCCTGCTCTCGCTTCCACTCGCATACCAGGTCTGGAAATTGACGAGGGAGGTCACGTGGTAAAGTAAACAGGAATGGTAAACTGATATAGGGTCAGGATAGAATCAGGTAGGTGCCAGCCAGGATACTGAGTACTGCCATCCCCTTCAGGCTCACAGACCATCTATCTATCTTCTCTTCTATCAGTTCAGGATAGAAGAATCCCAGCAGAGTAGCAAATACGAAGACGATGAACGGCTGCGTTGTCGGTATCGCACTCACAAGTGAGACGTAAGTCATGGATATCGCTTTGAAGTAGAGTATATAGCCAGCCCATCCGAGTGAAGAGTTGAAGAAACAGAGTAGATAGATCTTCAGGGGCAACGTCCGCACAACCCTGAGGGTGTTACTCCTGTTCAGGGGCATAAGGAGCAGGAGAGGTCTACCAATGATATTCCCGAGCATGAACCAGAATAGGTAGGATAGATAGTCCAGATGAGCGAGCAGGAGTTTCGATATCACATCCTTGGTCGCGGTCATCATATCCAGAGCGAGTATCATGAGGAGTGCAGGTGAGAGTGTAACGTGCATGGAGTGTGAGCGTGAGTGTGAGTGCCCGTGCCCGCGTCTGATTCCCTCCACCCT
>JAODGR010000019.1:7285-7716 GCA_025464275.1 Methanosarcinales archaeon | reverse complement strand
ACCGTATCAGGACCGGGTAACCTGAGTTTCTACTGGCGCGTCTCCTCCGAGCAATACTTCGATTTCCTCGAGTTCTATATCGATGGTAAAGGTCGTGACAGAATCTCGGGAGAGGTGAACTGGCAGCGGAAGAGCTACCAGCTGGGTCACGGAATTCACAGGCTGAAGTGGCGATATGTGAAAGACGATACAATCACGCGTGGCTCCGACTGCGGATGGCTCGACCATGTGGTCTTCACACCCCAGAATCTGAACCCTCCTGGACCAACTCCCACTCCCACTCCTACACCAACACCGGCACCGAGTCCAACACCCGCGCCCACACCCACACCAACGCCCACGCCTACGCCTACACCAACACCAACGCCAGCACCGACACCAGCACCGACACTGAGTCCCTCACCGACGCCCTCTCCTTCACCCCCACCCGC
>JAODGR010000019.1:0-7069 GCA_025464275.1 Methanosarcinales archaeon | reverse complement strand
AGCTCGGTCACGGAATTCACAGGTTGAAGTGGCGATATGTGAAAGACGATACAATCACGCGTGGCTCCGACTGTGGATGGCTTGACCACGTACAGTTTGTGCAGCAATCTCCGGTACAATCTTAATCTCTTTACCCTATCTTATCTTATTTATATGCATGCCCTCTTCTTCCACCAGAACCATACCACAAATGAAATGACAGGATGGAGTGGAGTGGTTGAAAGAGAAAGAGAGGGGGAGAAGGAATCGCGAGCGATGGATGGCGAAGAGGAGGAGTTGATACTGCATCCCAGACCGAGTGCGATAGTGGCAGCACTGTACACACTCCGGGACCTTGATGTGGAAGTAGCAGTGATGCATGGACCCTCAGGCTGCAGTTTCAAGCATAGCAGGCTACTTGAGGAGGATGGGATGCATGTCCTGACCACCGCAATGAACGAGAGTAACTTTGTCTTCGGCGGTTACGACTCGCTTGTGCGTGTCATGAGGAAGGCGGAAGAGATGTTTCACCCGAAGCTGATGGGTATCGTCGGCACCTGCGCGAGCATGATCATTGGTGAAGACCTGAACAGAGCGATAGAGGATAGTGGAGTCAGTTGCAAGGTGATAGCAGTGAACGTGCATGCAGGCTATCGTGATAACACCACAGGTGTTATTTTGACCCTTGAATCCGCTTATAAAGCAGGCATAATCAGCATTGAGGAATTTGAGCGGCAGAAGAGGGTACTTGAAGCCGCGACCAGGCTCGAGAAGGAGGTGGGTGCAGCCAGCAGGAGCTATATACCTCCCTCCAGGGGCGATTCCAAGATAGATGTCGCAAAGCGGCTACTTGAACTCATCAGAACGGGTAAAGAAGGCGTATGCGTACTGAATGCGAAGAAAGAGACTGCATTTATGTTCGCAGACATCATGAGAGCAGTAAATCGGGTCGCTCTCGCTGCATCACCCTCATCGGTGCCGATGGTCAACATCGCCAATCTCGACAGTAATATTGGATTGAGGAAGATACGAGGCTATTCCGCCCGAATTGTGGATGAGCTGGCGGCAGAAGGTATCACGATAGACCATATAATCGGCGGTCTGGATGAGTACGCAATTGCAGGTGAGCGTGCAGCAGCTTTAATCCGCTCTAAATATCCGACCTGTGATTTCGTCCTCCTCCTTGGTGTACCGCATGCTGTTCCGTTGAGTAAATATGGTATAAAGCCAGATGCTGAGGTCTTCTCCGTTACTAACGGTCCAAGAACAGTGCAGCCCCTGAAATGGCTCGGGCATGACCATGTGGTGCTTGAAATAGACCTTCATCCCAAGACAATGGGCGCTACCGGGATTATAAGCTCAGATTTCGGCGATATACTCCAGAAGCTGAGTCGTTAGTCAGTCAACCAGTTGCTCAATCTCAGCCAGGAATTTCTCCGCCCGGGCACTCAATTCCTCCGCCTGCTCACTCATCTTCTCCAGTGTGCTCACCGAGCCAGCCACGAGGAAGCGGAGGATATGGTAATTCTCTCTCCATGATAGTAACTTCCTGAGCTCATCCTTACCTATTTCGTGATACCACTCCTCATGCTGCCAGATGAGCAGCACACCCAGGATACTCACCGCCTCCTCCACCTTCAGGTCTTCTAACTGCGATAACTTAAATGGCAGTTCACCCACGATGAACCCAAATGGGTTCTTAACCGCGGGTAAATCCTCCATGGATACCTGAACATGCTTCATAATCTCTGGCAGCGCCATAAATAGCTCCGGTGTGCGTACAAGTCCATTGAAGTATGCGATGAGTGTACCCTTGGGTGTGACCACATATATCTCTGCACCACGCTTACCCTCCCCCACCTTCTGTATTACATGTGCTGCCACCATACCGGGTATCTTCCTCAATACCGTGGTATAGGAGATCTCAGTGCCCTTTGCAATTCCATACTTACTTGAAGGACCGTTCAAAATGAGGAACTTTAAAATTGCACCTGTATAATCATGAATCATACTCCTGCCCCTACCATACTACCTGTCTCTTCCAATCTACCTGAAAATAAGGGAGTACAAAAACAAAAAATCATTCGTCCTTAAAAAGTTATATCATACCACATCCACATCTAATCTAACGAAGGATAAGGGTGGAGCCATGATTGTAGCCCATACTCCAGATGCGGATGATGCATTCATGTTCTACGGAATGCTGAAGGGTAAAACAGCGACCAGAATGCGAATAAAGCACGTGGTGGATGATATTGAATCGCTGAACAGGAGGGCTTTCAGCGGCGAGATGGATGTCACTGCACTCTCGGTACATGCTTATGCATTCCTCCATACGCGGTACCGCATCCTCTCCGCTGGCGCGAGTATTGGTGAAGGCTACGGTCCCGTGGTGGTAGCAGGAGAGGCGATGGAGATAGGAGGCAAGAGGATAGGTGTGCCCGGGAAGTACACCACTGCGAACCTGGTACTGAGCTTAGCGGTGGATGCCGATTTCACGCCCGTAGAGATGCGATTTGAGGAGGTCATCCCGGCGTTGAAGCGAGGTGATGTGGATGCTGGGGTGCTAATACACGAGGCACAACTGACCTACCGGGCTCATGGACTGGTGAAGATCCTTGACCTGGGCGAATGGTGGCATGAGAAGACCCACCTTCCATTACCCCTGGGACTCAATTGCATAAAACGGACCATTCCCATGGACCAGCAACTGCAATTCCTTGAGAGCATGCGAGAGAGTGTGCAGTACGCACTGGAGCACGTGGATGAGGCTTTGGAGTATGCAATGCGATATTCAAGGGGTGCGAAGGAGGAGCAGATGAGGCAATTCGTTCTGATGTACGTCAACAGGAGCACGTACGAGATGCCAGGCGAGGCGATAAAAGCGCTCAATGTGCTCTATGAACGTGCAGAGCGTGCGGGAATAATCACTAAACCCCCTCTGGACATCCTCTTCCCTGCTGTGGGTTGTAAATCGTAACCATGCTACACCTGGTGGGTACCGGACTGGTTCGTCACTGCCTGATATATCCTCATGGTGCGTTCCACTACTTCATCTCCACTGCTGGAGAATAGTCGTTCCACTCTTGCTCTACCCTGGCGCCCCATCTCGCCTGCCCTCTCCGGGTCGTTGAGCATGCTCTCAATTCCACACGCTATATCCCACGAGCTGTTGCCATCCACGTGGATACCCGTTTGTTCATGCTCTGAGGTGACCACGTGGTCGCAATAGCTGCATATACCCTTTGAACCCACTATAACCGGTTTCCTCATCGCCATCGCCTCCAGTGTAATGATACTGCAAGGCTCATACAGTGATGGGCAGGCGACGATATCAGAAGCGGCGAAATGTAGAATCCGCTCCTCCTCTGATACCACCTCAAATTGCGTCTTCACCACATCAGCCAGCCCCAGGTCATCGATCTGCTGTGAGATCCGCTGCTCCAGATACCCGCGACCAAGTATGACCAGTTTCGCCTCCGGGTGTGTGTTCCTGAGCCTGTGCATCGCTTTTAGCAGATTCTCTGTCCATCTATCCGATACCAGGTTACCGGGGAAGAGCACCACCTCATCATCAGGTTCAAGATGGTAGCGCGCTCTCAAAGCTCGAATGTCTGACTCTTTCACCGCATCCGGGCTGTATCTCCCCAAATCGATGCTACCCCAGCAGACATCCAGTCGCGTACACTCGAAACCGTGCATCATCAGGTATTCCTGCGTTGCATAGCAGGGTGTAACTACCCGATCTGCTGACTTTGCTGCTGCTTCCTCGATGTGAAGTATCATCTCAGACCTCAGACCAGATGGGCGCTCATAGCCACAGAGGGAGTTGATATAAAAGACGAAAGGGATACCCGTTTCACGTCTCACTATCATCCCCGCGATTGCGCTTAGCCAATCGTAGGCGCATATCAAATCGAACCTGTAATTCTCCTTCCTGACCAGTTCATTAACGAATTTGGTAGCACTGAGAATATTATAGATGAACACATCATTGAAGAACCTGTTACCGGTATACGGCTCAGGCTCTCTCTCTTTACGGGTCAGCAGAGGCAGCAGTATGCTGCTCCCGTCCACGAGCATTGGGCGATTGACATCAATCCCATTTATTACCTCCCGCGTCTTTAACGTGCCATCATTCAGTGTAAAGACCGAGATATCATGACCCCTGCCTGCCAGTGCTTCACATAAATCCCTTACCGCGATACCAAGTCCACCAACCACCTGCGGTGGATATTCCCAGATGAAGAAACCTATCCTCATTTTTTACTTCTTATTCCTCTCCACAGTCTTTATCACCTCCTCGTAGATTTTGACTGTGTATTCTGCGATTTTAGACCATGTAAAATATTTCTTCACCCGTATTCTCCCCCTCCTCCCCATCTCCTCCGCCTTCGCCGTGTCATCCAGGAGGGTATTTATCCCCCATGCTATATCTGCTGAATTGCTGCCATCCACATGGATACCTGTCTGGTCATTACCGGAGGGGATGACGGAATCGCGGAATCCACTTATACCCTTTGCACCCACCACCACCGGTTTCTCCATCGCCATCGCTTCCAGGGCAGTGATGCCGAAGGGTTCGTAGACCGATGGAGCGGTGAAGATATCGCAGCTGCCATAATGTAGAATCCTCTCCTCCTCCGATACGAACTCGAATCGCGTCTTCACATTATCCACTATCCCCAGTCTGGATATCAGCTCGTTTATGGTTCGTTCAAGCTCACCTCTACCAAGTATGACCAGTTTCGCCTCCGGATGCCTGGAGATAACCGTGGGCATTGCCTTCACCAGGTTCACAACCCCCTTCACCGCCGTCAGCCTGCCGATGAAGAGCACCATCTTCTCATCTGCCGCGATGCCATACCGGTTGCGTAAATTGGCTATATCCTCGGGTTTCACCCTCGCCGGGTCATACAGGTCCTCCCTGACACCATTCCAGCATACAGTTATCTTCTCAGGGTCTATCCCGTGTCGCATCAGGTCCTCTTCCATTGGGTAGCTAACGGTGATAATTCGGTCAGCCACTTCCGCTGCGGTCTTCTCGATATGAATCACCGTCTCTGAGCCACCACCAAGGGACCGCCCCCATTCGGTGGAGTGGAAATGGAATACGAATGGTAAATCTGTCTCCTGCTTTATCATTATCCCCGCCATCGCGCTAAGCCAGTCATGAGCACAGATGATATCAAATTTATAACCTTCCTTCCTTATCAGGTCGTTCACGAACTTCGTGGCACTGAGGATATTATATATGAGCACATCATTGAAGAATTTGATCCCCGTACCCCATCTCCTCAGGTCTTCAGTAACGAATATCGGCAATATATTGCTCCCGTCGGCAAGCATCGGTCTGTTCACATCTATACCCTTCAATACCTCCCTGGTCTTTAACGTCCCGTCGTTCATGGTGAATACCGAGATATCATGACCCAGCTCCAGGATGGCGGGACAGATGTTCGCAGCATAGGTTCCCAGCCCTCCCACCAGCCTTGGCGGATATTCCCAGACGAAAAAGCCTATCCTCATCTCATCTCCGTTATATTGCTTATATTGTATTTTATTTAATAGAACATAAGTTTAACGTTTAACCATACAGGATATGAGGGGGTGAAGGAGGAGATGGAGATAAAGTGGCATGGGCATGCCTGTTTTGAGATATCAGGTGAGGATGGCAAGGTGGTGGTTACAGACCCGTATGATGCAAGCATCGGCTATCCAGTGCCTGATTTGAGGGCTGATGTCGTTACCGTCAGCCACGAGCATTACGACCACAACAATGTTGCAGCGGTGAGAGGTAATCCGGAAGTGGTGAGAGGAGCGGGTGAGCATATCGCCGGCGGTATAAGATTCTTCGGTGTCAGTACGTACCATGATACCGCAAAGGGTGCGGAAAGGGGTATGAATACGGTATTCCTGTTCGATATAGATGGTCTGCGGCTATGCCATCTGGGTGATCTGGGACACGTGCTGGAGGATAACCAGTTAGCCGCGGTCAGGGAGAAGGATATAGATGTGCTGTTCATACCGGTTGGCGGGGTCTACACGATAGATGCGAGGGGAGCCAGTGAGGTCTATGCACAGTTAGAGCCGAGGATAACGGTCCCGATGCATTACAAGACGCCACCTCTGCGACTGAATATAGAAGGAGTGGATGCTTTTCTCAGTGGCAAGGAGCGAGTGAGGCACGAGAGCAAGCTTTTAATCCGTAGCAGGGATGAACTACCGAAAGAGCCGGAGATAGTCGTGCTGGACTGGCGATAGATGGTAGAAGACCTTGGCAGTATAATAGGAAAAGGGTTCGAGACGTGGAGCCATAACCTGGTCCTCTGCCTGCCTTTTGTGTTCAGCTCGATAGCAGCAGCTGCAGTGGCGGGTATAATCATGGGTGGTGCTATACTGGCAGCAGCTCCTTCATTGCTATCGCTGCTGCCTCTCCTCACAGGAACTCCTGATACCGAAATACAAATACCACCCGATATTATCTCCCAGATTACGCTACAGATCGTTCAAAATATACACATAATTATAACCGCAGCCATCATCACCGTGATTCTGGTCGTGCTGATAAATGCTTTCTTCACTGCCGGTGCGATTGGCATGGCGAAGGAGGCGACGGAGAGGGGGAGAACAAGCCTGTCTGATATGGTAGAATACGGGAGGAGGAAATTCATCAGCTTATTATTTGCGCAAATCATCGTTGGTCTAATCGCTATTGCAGGTCTCGTATTCTTAATTCCGGGCATAACGTATATTTATATTCTTCATACACCGGATATAAAGGCACTATCGGCACAGCCTGAGTTCATGCCTGCAATGGCGATATTGGGGTTGGGAATAGTAATCATGGTCTTATACATGCTAATAGTGAGCATAGTGTTCGCACTGCCACCGTATGCGGTCGTTATAGACGACCTTGGAGCGATAGAGGGTGTTAAAAGTGGTTTCAAATCTTTCAGGAGCCATAAACTCGATGTCTTCTTGCTATGGCTCGTGGTGCTCGTGGTGGGTATAATCGCCGGATTTGTGTTGAGTGCAGTCCCATCTGTAGGCTGGCTCCTGAATATGGCTGTCTCGCTCGTGGTCATCC
>JAODGR010000020.1 GCA_025464275.1 Methanosarcinales archaeon | reverse complement strand
ATAAGATGAGTGATGAGATGGTATCGCCGGCGAGTGGTCGGGTATTGAGGGTCTCAGAAGGAGTGGATGGTAGAGCGGTCTCCGTCTCCATATTCATGCATCTCCATAATCTCCATGTCACCGCCGCGCCACTGGACGGGCGTGTGAAGCGGATAACGCCGGAGAGAGGCACTTATAAGCCCGCATTCATGCGAGTCAGTGATTTCAATACGAGGAACACCATTGAGCTGGATACCATTTATGGTACTGTAAAGGTGGTTCAGATAGCAGGCTTCTTCACACGGCGGATACTGTGTGATGTGAGAGAAGGGCAGGAGATAACCAAGGGTGAGCGGATGGGTAAGATATGCTTCGGCTCACGTGTGGATGTGAGCATACCGGAGTGTTTTGAGGTATGTGTGGAGAGGGGCAGTAGAGTGAGATGCGGGAAGACCGTGATAGCTGTCCTTTCTCACTGAGTCACCGAGTGCTGCCACCATTTCATGATATACTCCGGCAATTTGAAGCCACGCTGATTCAATCGCTGGACCAGGTGCAGTGGTAGCGGACTGAGTGCAAATGTAGCACGTTCATAGAAATCGACCGGTGAGGAGGGGATGACGAAGCTCTTCGATTCCGCAGAGAGTGTGGACTCGTTCCCCACGATGGAATATACATGCCCACCGATCTCCTTCTGCTCCCTGCACCACTCGAGGAGTGGTTCAGTCTCGCCGGACCATGATATGAGGAAGAGCACGTCCCCAGCGCGTGGTCGGGGTGCAAAAGGACCGGACAAATAGGCTTCATCTCCTATCGCCCTCTTCACATGCTGCAGTCTTATCGCGGTCATCTTCGCCACGTTCCGCGCCGGACCCAGACCACCCATGGTTATCCTGCTCCTCGTCTCCAGCCTGGAGATGACATCCCTATAAATCTCTGAATTGACAAACTCCTTTACTATTCTGGCTATTATCTGCGACTCCTCTTCTATCTTCTCAAATACAGCTCTGTAATCAGCGTGCTCGTTTAGTGACTCTTTTGTCTTCTGGAAGAGGAGTAATGAACCCAGTTCATAGACATCGTTCATGATACCATGCTTGAGGAAGCCATTGGAGGAGTTGGACTTTTTATCCCTGCCCTTCAGTTCTATCACGTTCCCGTACTCTCGCTCCCCTATCCTTCCTATCGATGAGTTGGGATTGGAGACGACGGCATTAATGGAGAATTTCGGCGTTCCCGTGCGCTCGATGTAATCAGTGAGTTGCCTGACCACTATCTTCGGCGTTATGGTCTCACCACTACCCGAATTGACGAGCAGAACGATCTTATCGTGCTTCTTCTCCAGCAGGGGAGCAGCTTCCAGGATGTTCCTGCCGGGGAAATCGATGTCTACCATAGTCCGTACCGTCTTATTCAGCTGCCCCATGCCGATATACAGAGCGCTCTGAGACCTACCCTCACCAACGAGAATGATACAGTCGGCATCGAAGAGTTCCTCATAAAACGGCTTGAACTCGCTCCTCTTTATATTACAGACGTTCTTTATCACGTCTTCAATGTAGCGGACTTTACTGAATTTATTCAGGTTCATCTCTACATCCACACCGGAAGGATTTCCATCTCTCTTTTTAAGCTTTTCGCTTTTTATTTTCCAACTCCAGCGGAGACCAAACTAATAAGTGTGTGCAACAAAGACTCTTCTGCCATTGTGTGCGCCGCAGACTATGCATCTACCTCTACCTCTGCTGCTATCCCTATCCCTATCGCCATCTTCACCACCATCCCCGCCATTCTCCTCATCACTCTCCTCACCCCCATAATATACCTCACCCAGTACGCTTGCACCGAGCGAGTCCTCCAGCTCTTTACCGCAGTTCTCGGTCTCGCAGAGGTATAAAGAGATGATTCCCCCTCTCACCCCTTCTCTTAACCCTTCCTTCTCCTTGTTATCCCGGCTTTCATCCGTCCATGCATGGATATTCGAGAGGAGAGTCTCTCTGGCGCGTGCACGGAGCTGCTGCTGGATATCATCCAGTACCCGCCTGACTTCGGGGATAACGGAGGATAGAGGCACCTTGGTCTTTCTGAAGTTGGGGTCATCGCGTCGCACGAATACACAGCTATTGTTATCCAAGTCACGTGGTCCCAGCTCTATCCTGAGAGGTACACCCTTCATCTCCCAGTAATAATACTTCGCACCCGGTCTCTCGGGTGAGTCATCCAGGATAACGCGCAGACCTGCTCCTTTCAACTGCTCATACAGGTTGATGCAGGCTTCTCTCACCTGGTCCATGCTCATGCTTATACTCATACCTGTACCTGTACCTGTACCCGTACCCTCATCCGTGTCTTTCTTCCCTTCTGCAGCAGAGAATATGATGGGTACAATAACCACCTGGATAGGAGCCACCGCAGGTGGTAAAATCAGACCGTGGTCGTCACCATGTACGGCGATGACCGCAGCCACACATCGCTCTGAGATGCCATAGCACGTCTGATTAACGAATCTTGAGGAGCCATCCTCGGTCTCATAGCGTATATCAAACGTTCGGGCAAAGCTCTCGCCGAGCAGATGGATGGTGGCAATCTGCATCGTCCTGCCATCAGGCATGAGGGTATCAAAGGCGATGGAGTATTCAGCACCCGGGAATTTATCCCAGTTCGGTCTCCTGGTGATCACATAAGGAATGGCAAGGAGGTCGAAGAAAGTCCGGTATAATGCAATAGCTTTCTTTATCTGCTCCTCTGCCTCTGCTCGGCTCGCATGTGCGGTATGTGCCTCCTTGAAGGATGTTATCTCACGGACTCGAATCAGTGGTCTGGTGTGTTTCGTCTCGTATCTGAAGGTATTTACAATCTGGTACACACGAATGGGCAGGTCACGATGTGACCGTATCCAGAGTTTGAAGATGGGATATATTGCCGTTTCGGATGTGGGACGTAGTGCAAGGGGGATATCCAGTTTTGTGGTGCCTCCATGAGTGACCCAGAAGACTTCCTCTTCAAAGCCCTTTATATGCTCCTTCTCCTTTAATAGCTCGTCTCTACGTATCAGTAGAGGGAAGAGCACCTCCTCATGCTCCCTCTCCATGAGAGAGCGGAGGGTATTGTAGATTAAGTTCCTTAATTTGAGTCCGTATGGATACCAGACGTATAAGCCCTTCACGGGGTATCGCACATCCAGTATCTCCGCGCGCTTCAATATCTCATTATACCATTCACTGAAGTTATCTCCCTTATCCAAAATGGTACCCCTGTTCTGGGTCGGGCTCTGGGTATGGGTATGGGACATACAGAGCCGCTGGTGGGATTTGAACCCACGACCTACTGATTACGAGTCAGTCGCTCTACCACTGAGCCACAGCGGCTATTTCGCTCCGGCAGTACCTTTATCTTTTATCTAATATTTGCCTGTGTAAAAATAAAAAGGTGAAGAAAGAAGATATAAGGGCGATATGGGAGCTTACACGTGCTGAGCATGGTTTGATGTACGGCTCTGGAGTGGTGATCGGGATACTATTAGGAGGCGGTAGTTCTGGATTAGCTGCCGTGCTCGGCTTCTTCACCGCTTTCTTCATCCAGGCAGGTACTTTCGCATTGAACGATTATTGTGACCTGGAGAGTGACATTGCGAATCACCGGCTGGACAGACCGCTGGTGAGGGGCGCGCTTAGCAGAGGATGTGCTCTCATGGTCGCTTCCATCGCCACAGCACTTGGTATACTCTTCTCAGTAGCACTCACGATGCTCCAGGGTGGTTTATTACTCTTCATCGTGGCTTTAATACTCGCAGTACTGGGTATACTCTACGATATAAAGATGAAGGAACTGCTCGTGGTGAGTAATCTATACATCGCTTCCACGATGGCTGCGCCTTTCATCTATGGTGGTCTGATTGCAGGGGAGGTAGGAGAGGGGCTGCTAATCCTCTCACTCATCGCTCTGCTCGCGGGCTTCGGGCGCGAGGTGATGAAGGATGTAGCGGATATGCTGGGGGATGAGCTGAGGGGTGTGCGGAGTATCGTGCGAGTATACGGAGTGACGAGGGCGAAGCAGGTGGTGAGTGTTTCATCTTCGCTCGCAGTGGTATTGAGCGTTGTCCCGCTATTCCTCCGCGCTACACCGTACTATCTCAATCCTGCATTTCTAATCCCGGTTGGTCTCACGGACATAATCCTCATTCACGCAATCATCGGGCTGTGGAAGCCGGAGGTGAACTATGAGCGACTGAGGAAGGAGACACTGGTTGCAATTGCCTCTGGACTGCTTGCTTTTATATGTGGTGCGCTATGATAATCCCGAAGTCACATCCGCGGTATGAATCATTGAAGAGGCGTGAGAAGCTCGTATCCGGTATAGAGGCGGGTATCACGTCACTCCATGGATTGATAGCGCACGGGAGGGGTGAGGCATTCGATTATCTGATGGGGGAGAAGACCTTAAAGTCTGCATTGAGGGCTACTGAAGTTGCTGCTGCTCTGTTATTGATGGCAAAGAGCCCGGTGCTTTCGGTCAATGGCAATGTTGCCGCACTGGTATCGAGGGAGATGGTGCACCTGAGTGAGTTGATAGATGCCCCACTGGAGGTTAACCTATTCCATCGAACAGAGGAGCGAGTAAAGCGAATAAAGGAGCTATTAGAGCGAGAAGGAGCGAAGCGGGTGCTTGGCGACAAGCCAGACTCGCGAATACCTGGTATTGAGCATGCTCGTGCACTGGCTACCCGTGAGGGTATCTACACTGCGGATGTGGTCCTTGCACCACTGGAAGACGGAGACAGGTGCGAATCACTGATTGCCATGGGGAAGAAGGTGATCACCATTGACCTGAATCCATTATCAAGGACCTCCAGATATGCCACTGTGAGCATAGTGGATGATATAGAGCGTGCATTACGTAATCTTAACACCATCATAGGTGAGAAGAAGGAGCGAGGGTATGAGTACAGGGATTTAGATGCGCTGGTGCGGGGTTATGATAACAGTGAGAATTTGAGGGCGGTTATCAAAGAGCTCTCAACACGGTTGAGCGAGCTGAGTGAGGCGAGCGAGGGGGGATTGAAGGAGTAGTTACAGTTAAGGGAGAAGGGGAGAAGGGGGAATAAAAATTAAAGCGACATCTCACCCACTATCTCCCCTCTATGGAGTGAGATACCCCTATCACAGAGCTTCTTCGCCCATTCGAGAGAATGAGATGCCATCACCAGTGTCTTCCTCCTTCCACCTCTGCCTCTGGCTCTGGCTCTCTCTCCATTGAAGTAATTTACAAGTACCTCACAGGTCTCATTATCAAGACCACTGAAAGGCTCGTCCAGGAGTATAAGGTCAGGGTCATGGCTCAAAGCACGGATGATATCCGCACGCTTCCGCAAGCCATGGGAGAGATGTTTCACCTGAACATCATACCATCTTCTCATATCGAGGCACTCAACGGTATCCAGGAACTCATCCTCGTTCACACCAAATTGAGCTGCATAAAACAGTAAGTTCTCTCGCACGGTGAGTTCATCATACAGGAAACTGGAGTGTGTTACCAGTCCTATCCGCCTTCTTATCCCGTTATCTTTGAAGGCATCCTCGCCAAATATCTTCACCATGCCGGCAGAGGGTGTGATATGAGTGGCGATTAACCGCAGCAGGGTCGTCTTACCCGCGCCGTTATGCCCGAATAGAGCCAGGAATTCACCACACTCTATACGGAGTGAGATGGACTTCAGTGCTTCCATATAGCCGTATCGCTTCGATACATCCACCGCCTCTACTGCCGCTACTGAGATGGAGTCTGCCATGTTGATGCCCAATTAAAGTAAATTTAAGTATCAATTGTAATGTTAAGCAAAGAAGGGCTTATATTAAATAAATTATTATCAGAAAGAGGAGGAGAGGGGAAGAGTGACGGAGATGGCAAGACGTGATGTTATCCTCATTATTGCAGTATTATTGAGTGTGGGTGGGTCGTATATGGCGTATGTCTCCGTGCACCCGATGAGGGGTGATGTTTATTTCGCGTATACGCACATACCTGCTGCTCTCGCGTGTTATCTCGCATTCTCCATCTCACTCGTGGCGAGCATAAGATACCTGAAGAAGCGTGTGAGGGTCTACGATATGGTTGCGGAGGTCTCAGTGATTCTGGGACTGGGATACGGTGTAGTAGCACTGATCTCAGGTGCAATCTGGGCGAATGAGGCGTGGGGGCTATACTGGAACTGGGACCCGAAACAGACCACCACACTCATCCTGTGGATTGCATATGCAGGTTATATAGCGGTGAAGAACTCCATCAGTGAAGTGGATAAGAGGGCGGTGATAGGCGCGGTCTACAATATCCTCGCATTCTCTCTCATACCCCTGACTTTCCTCTCTGTAATGCTGTGGCAGTCACTGCATCCACGAGCGCAGGAAGTAACGATGTCCATGCCAGTAGCAATCACACTGGTAGTGAATCTCATTGCAGCTTCTTTATTCTTCGTTTATCTTCTCATAACTGCATACTCTTTATGGGTACTGGAAGACCGTGTTAATGAGTTGCTATACATGAGCAAGAGGCAGGAGGGTTGAAGTATGGATGGTGATAAGGAGGTGAAGGAATAAAGAGTGAGTATGGAGCTGGATTATAGTGGGGTATTTGTGGTCGCAGTCATCTACTGGACAGCGTTACTGGTGCTTTTCCTATGGCTGAGCAGGCGTCTGGCGGCGCTAAGAGCGAAGATAGAGAGTTTAGAGGAGCGTGGTAGATGAAGTTTAAGCCGGTTTACATGGTCGTTGTAGCTCTGCTCGCACTGAGTGGTGGACTGGCATACAGTGCCTTCTCATCATATCTCAGCCCATATATGAGTGTATCACAGGTAGCGGGAAACGATAGATACGTAGGCAAGGAGGTTCAGGTCATGGACACTGTGGTCAGAGGTTCGGTACACTGGGGCGAAGGTGGCACATTGTTCTTTAAAATCACAGATGGCGAGTCTACAATCAACGTTACGTACCGTGGTACAGTGCCACCGGGCTTCAAGGAGGGTTTGAAGGTGGCTGTGAGCGGGCGACTCGATTCACCATACCATATAAATGCATCGCAATTGCTCATCAAATGCGGGTCTAAATACGAGTAGAATCACGTAGGCGTCTTATCCACTCGCCCTTTGCCTCTCTCGTGGTGCCCACGACCAGTCTGGTCTCATGTGCGGTCTTCTCCACCATTCCACGAGCTTCTATCCATTCACCTTCCTCTGCCTGTCCTACATAGGTATGAGTGAAAGAGAGCACCTTCTCTATTTCGGGATGCTCGACGAGATATATCGCAGGGGTATCAAAGGAGAATGTGGCATCCTTCACTCTGCATCTTATCCGCCGGTATCCTATCTTCTCCCCGGGTTCATAATCCCTCGGGTCCAGCAGTGCCATCTCGGACCAGTCGCGAGAATATAGGATATCAAAATAGGTACCGGCAACCACTCCGCGGTTCTTCTTCCTCCGCTCATGCCATATGAACTCATCGTAGCTCAACGCCGGGTTCCTCTTCCTGTATATCTGCAGCCAGAAGTGGTCGTCCACATCACGGATGGGAGCTATGCCTGTGCTCCTTTCTTCCTCTTTTGCCGATTCTACAACCTCTCTTGCACGATTGAAGTTCTCCAGTCCATAAATAACGAAGTCTATATCAGAATGGGGAGTATTGAGTCCACAGAGGAAAGAGCCGGTAATGCCCATCTTGTTGCGAGGTATATGAGTGCGCAGGAGGTCATAAATAAGAGCAACCCGCTCATCACGTTCCGCGATAACGGGTAGCCATACTTCAGGGTGTAGAACTTCCTTTATATCTCCTGCTGGCACGTAGTGCACATCCTTTACATACTCGGGTCGGTGTTGCAAGAGGAATTCATAAGCTTCATTGAAGTCCAATTTCCGGTATCGCTTCGGGTATTGCGCTCGCCCGTGCCACCTGGATACACGCGTTCCACGTTCGTCCGGCACATAGCGCAGGAGACATCTCTTTGCATCGCCTCTTACTGTCCCTGTTCCTGTTCCTGCTGCATCGAAGTCACAGTCATAGCTCACCACAGAGAAGAACCAGTCATCAATGGTCAATATGAAGTCCCGGAGTCTCACTCTGGTGCTCATCTCGTAACTGCTCATATCTCATACTCTTACTCTTACCCTTACTATATCTTATTATAGAGTAGTTTATCAAGCAGGTATGAGGCATATCTTCGTCCTTGAAGAGCAGACGATAGGCAAAATCGCTGCCGGTGAGGTGGTTGATAGACCGGCATCGGTGGTTAAGGAGTTGATAGAGAACTCTATTGATGCTGGTTGCCGGCATGTGGTTGTGGAACTGGGAGATAGTGGGCGGGATTACATAAGGGTGACGGACGATGGTTGTGGGATAAGCAGCGAGGACGTGGAACTGGCGTTCCAGAAGCATGCAACCAGCAAGATAAGGCGGATAGAGGATTTACTCACATTAAATACGCTTGGCTTCCGTGGTGAGGCATTGCCGAGTATTGCAGCAGTTTCGAGGCTGACGGTGAGTACACGGCACGAGTCTGAGGATTTTGGCACCTATCTCAGCATTGAGGGAGGTGAGGTGAGGGATAAGAGGCGGATAACTCGGACCGTCGGCACCACAGTAGAAGTGAAGAGCCTCTTCTATAATCTGCCTGCGAGGCTGGGGATGATAAAATCCCGCGCCACGGAGCTGAGGCATATAATGGATGAGTTCACGGTTTATGCGCTGATATATCCAGAGATAAAATTCGAGCTCTTCCATGATGAACGGCTGATATTAGGCACTTCGGGCAATGGTAAGATGCTGGACGCCATCGTTCGCACATTCGGTAGCTCTGTGGCTAAAGAGCTGATCGAACTCAGAGAGAGGGAATCCGATTCGGATAAGGGGTTCGACCTCTATCTTTACGGGTTCGTCTCCAAGCCCGTGGCATCTTACAGTACAAGGAAGTATATCTTCACATATGTGAATCGGCGATTCATAAGGAGTGAATTGATGATACGGGCGATAAAGAGGGGTTATAAGTCACTCCTGCCAAAAAATGTCTATCCTTTTGCGATACTCTCACTTCAAATCGAACCTTCAGAGATAAATGTGAATATCCATCCGAAGAAGCGAGAGATTCGGTTCTTACATCCAGAGGGTGTATTTCAGTTCATTGCCACTTCGGTATCCACAGCTCTACGCCGTGCCGATTTGATTCCTGAGGTGATAGAGCGAGGAGTGGGTATCAGGAGATGGGATAGCGGTAGTGGTAGGGAGGAGGGGGGGAAGGGGAAAGAGGAGGGTGCAGAGGCGGTGGGTGTGCAATCTTCTTTCACCTCGGGCTCAGGCACGGGCTCAGGCACGGGCTCAGAATCGGAATCGGAATTAGAATTAGAATCAGAATCAGGGGCGGAGGCAGGGGCAGAAGCGAGGCAGGAGATAGATATACTGCCTGCACCACTCTATCAGGTGCTTGATAGCTATATCATAGGTCAGAGTAAGAGTGGGGATGTGATTATGATAGACCAGCATGCTGCTGCGGAACGTATAAACTACGAGAAGCTGATTGCGAGATACGGGCGAAGGATAGAGAAGCAGGCATTGCTCAGACCCTATGTACCTGAGCTGAGCCCGAATCAGCTCGTGTTATTGCGTGAGAGTGAGCAGGCACTGCGGGATATGGGGTTTGATATAGAGCCACTGGGTGATGGCAGTTACGTGATAAGGGCGATACCGGTGGTATTTCATGGTATAGTAAGGGCAGAGGAGCTGATGGATACGATACAGCAGCTGATAGAGGATAGGAGGAGGGTTGAAGAGCGTATAGAGCTTCTATTCGCTACAGCGGCATGCAAAGCGAGTGTAAAAGCGGGCGAGAAGTTATCTTACGAGTCCATGAGGGCGATAGTGGAGGGTTTGAAGCATACAAAGATACCGTATACATGCCCACACGGGCGACCAACGGTGATTCGACTGACCAGGAAGGAGATAGAGAAGAGGTTTAAGAGGCGATGAGATGGGGTGGGGAAGATGGAGAAGTTCGGTCAGAGGGATGTATAT
>JAODGR010000022.1:16580-17011 GCA_025464275.1 Methanosarcinales archaeon | reverse complement strand
TACATCCTTAATCCGTTCCGGTGGTTGATAGGTATAGACATTAACCTGTTGCAGAGAAAGCTGGCTTACCTTAACTAAGTTGTGGATTTCGTCTCTTATCTCGTTTTGCCCTTTTTCCATTGACCGCTTGATTAAAAAAATAAGGAGCCCGATTATTGGGCCTACGATGCTGGTTATTATGGCTGCTACAACTTTCAACAGCTCAGAGTCTACACCATAACCCATTCCCTCTTCGGCTCCTCCTCACTTTCCAATATAATCCGCTTCTTCTTCTTCTTTGCTTCCAATTTCACCTGGTAGAAGTTTATAGCTCGCCTTACCAGTTCCGCTTTTGTAATCCCTTCTTCTTTCGCCATATCCTCTAGCACTTCTACCGCCTCTGGCGGGAATCTTATGGTATATTGCTTCTTTTCTCCCATCTTTTTTGCTCC
>JAODGR010000022.1:1159-16478 GCA_025464275.1 Methanosarcinales archaeon | reverse complement strand
TTTGACGTGGATTTCCAAATTCAAAAGCTCATCTTAAGCGTGACTATCTCGAAGGGTTTAACTCCAAGCTTTATCTTCCCCTCCTCTATCCTCACCTCACCCCCTTCCCCCTCCTCTTCCTCTCGCTCAAGCAAATCCGTCCTCATAACCTTCCTTGGCTCCCTGAAGAACCTTATCTCCGCATTTGTGTGGTTCCCCTCCACCTCAAAGAACCTGATGATGACACCATTCCCGTCCTCCGCCGGTTTCAATGCCGTCAACACCAGATTCTCCGGCTCTATGCTCACGAAAGACTTACTCCTCTCCTTTTCTCCCACCTCCACCCTGCCCTTCACCTGCATCTGCATGGCAATCAATCTGAGATTGTGCTGATATGCCTGCCGCAGCGAATCGGGCTCCTTTACCTTCCCTCTATGCGGGTATAACGCATACCGGTATTCATAATCACGGAGTTCAAGCGCATCATGAGTCGGAATCACAGGTCCTATCATCCCATCCGAGAGCTTCATCACAGACCTCAGCAGGGTGAGATATATCCTCCTCTTCCTTATCTCATACGCAGGTATCCCCTCATTTATCACCGTTATTCCCTTCTCTCCGTCACTGTAATCTATCCAGTTCAGTGCAGGGAGTACACCCGCATACTTCTCCTCCCAGTGCTCGTTCTTCACAAATATCTTCGTGTTCGCTCTCCTTATTACACCGAACTGCGTCTCCGCAGCATGTGCAGTGACATCTACCGGGACTTCAAACCTCACTCGTATCCTCACTCCCGGATGGCGGTTGGTTATCCTCGTCCTGAACTCTATCCTCGGAATCCCTCCATACAGTATCACCTCCTTACGCACTTCTATCGTACCGTCTTTGTATATCTCCGGCTTATACCTGTCAAGCAACCGATAGGGCCATCTCAGGCAATAAAACTCCTTCTCTATCACTATCCTCCTCCTCACCTTTCCCCACTCTGTCTCGAACTTCTTCGTCTTGAAATCGCCAAATCTGAACCCCTCTCCACTCTCCGTCTTTATCGGCTTTCCGAGAGAGTCACGGTGATGATACAGATCACCGGATTCGTCCTCTATCACTATCTCATTCCCTGAGAGTATCTCCTTACCATTCTCATAAACCCTTATAAGCCCCTCATCGCTCGCCTCAACCTTGAAAAACTCGTTCTCTATCTCCATCACCCCCTCTTTCCCACCGTATTCCTCCTCTATCGCCTGACCACCGATTATCACCCTGTAAACCCTGTATCCAAGTGATGGCACATCAGCCACGAAACCCAATCTCACTCTCCGCACACTCCCGTCCCTGTATCGTTCCTCCTCCAGCCGCTCATACCGCACATCCAGTCCGGCATTCCTGACCTTCCCTTCCTCGAATCTCAGCTCCACCTCTACCCAGTCATGCACATCCCATGGATTGGGATTGAAGACCACCACACCATCTCCTCCGCTCGCTGCCCCTATGACCTCCAGAGCCCTTCTCAGTACCTCGCTCGCTTCTCGCTCTATCTCCTCTATGTACCTCCCCACCTCATCGTATACCTCATCCACACACGTTCCCGGAAGGATGTCATGAAAGGAGAGATATATGAGTTTCTTCCACAATTCTCTCAGTTCAGGATATTCACCACCCAGGAGCCATGCTATGCATGCAAACCTCTCTGCGGTCAACATGAGATTCTCACACTTCCTGAAACCCTGCTTCACCCACATCCTGGAGGATAGAACACCAGGAAAGACATCTGATATGTTATCAGAGTAAAGTTCACCTCTGAAAGCGCTAAAAATCCTGCCTGATTTCTCTATTGCTTCAAAAAACGATTTAGGCGTGGTTAAATGTATTTTAGAATCCTCATGCGTATTGTTCCACTGCCTCACAAACTCTGATGTCTCCTCCAGCGGGATTGTCCCTCCACTGCCGCATGGCATAAGAATATGCCTGCCCGCTGCGAGTTTGCTCAGCCGGTGGAAATTCTCCTCGAAGCGCCTGAAATCCAAGCCTGACCTGTATCCAAGTGGCATCCAGTGAGTGAGCAGTTCACTACCATCAAGACCCCTCCATATGAACTCAGATGGCTTCGCTCTCAGCACCCCCCTCCTCAAGGATAGCCACCTGTACCCGCTCTTCCTGTATATCTGCGGAGTCTGCGCGTTCAATCCGAAATTGTCGGCAGCCCAACCCGTCGGTATCTCTATCCCGAACTTATCCTTACAGTACCTCTTACCCTCCATTATATTCCTCACTATCGTCTCCCCGTTTGGGAGCATGAGGTCTGGCATGACATACATCCCGTCCACGACCTCTATCCTCCCGTATTTTATCGCTTTGCAGATCTCGGTCCAGAGTTCGGGGTTACTCTTCTCAATCGCTTCCAGAAGATAAGTCTGTTCAATGAGAAAAGCGTAGTCACCCCTCTTTATCAGCTCTATCGCCTTCTCCAATATCCGCTCGTTTATCTCCAGATACTGCTCCTTCGTGAATACCCATACAACATCGTAATGCGAATGAGGTGTAAGATATATCTCATACATCTCCCTTCACCTCCTTATCCCTCCTCTTCTCCCCTATCATTGCCTTTATCGCTCTTACTGTCCTGCCACTGGAGGTAATTGCAATAAGGGCAGCCGAAATCCCACACTCGCCCGCTACCTCCCTTATTCTTACCTCTGCCCCTCTTTGCTATCTTCAATTTGAACATCGTGGGGTGGACATCACATCGCTCACCGGTCACTATCACACGTCCAGAAGAGGGTAGAGGGAGAGAGAAGCTGCATGCGGGGTAGTTACTGCAGCCTATGAACCTCTTCTTCCTCTTTGAGGTCGCCCAGAAGAGGTTAGCTCCGCATTCCGGGCATGTACCAACGATTCTATCCGCTTTCACCGCTTCTTTAAGTGATTTCGCTATCTCATCCCGGTTCTCCATCATCTCCTGGAATACCGCCTTCAACATCTCCCTCGATTCCTCCACCACGTCATCCTTGCTACGTCTACCCTCGCTTATCCAGTCCATCTCACGCTCCAGCGCCCTTGTCATGTCCGGCTTGGTCATCATCGCGGCATATTTCTCCAGTGAGTCGATGAGTGCAAAAGCCTTCTCCGTTGGTCTGCTCGGATTGCCCTGCACGTATGCACGCTCGTACAGCTTCCCGATTATCTCATGTCGTGTGCTCTTCGTGCCCAGCCCGAGCTCCTCCATCTTCTTTATCAGACCAGCCTGTGAGAGCCTGTTTGGTGGCTTCGTCTCCTTCTCCACCAGTTCCAGCTCCTCCAGCCATACCCTCTCACCCTCTTCCACTGGCGGTAACTTCGTTTCCTCCTTCTTCTGATACGGATATACCGTGAGGAAGCCCGGATGCTTCAGTTCATGCCCCTTCGCACCCAGTAGCTCGCCTCCCAGCTCCACCTTCACTCCCGTATCCTCCCATCGCGCAGCATCAGAGAGGGTAGCCATGAATCGCCTGACCACCAGCTCGTAGACTTTCCACTCGTCCTTATCCAGCTTATCCTGTGTGGCTACTGAGACGGGGTGTATGGGTGGATGGTCTGTTGTCTTCTTCTTACCTGCTGTGGGTTTCAACTGCTTCTTCTTCAGCAGCGATTGCGCGTACTCACCGAAGTCCTTGCTGGTCTTGAAGAGGTTCAATATCCCTTTCAGGTCGAGTGTCTCAGGATAGGTGGTATTATCAGTACGATGATAAGAGATTAGCCCCTGAAGGTATAGATTCTCGGCGATATTCATCACACGTCGTGGTGTGAAGCCGATGGACGAGGCTGCTCTTATGAAGCTGGTAGTATCAAAGGGTGTAGGTGGGTTATCACGCCGCAATCGCTTCTTCACCTCCTTTACTACACCCTCGTCCGCTCCCTCTATCTTCGCTTTCACCTCCTTCGCTTCCTCCACGGACCAGAATTTACCTCGCTCGTGTATCGCTGTGAAGAGACTGCCATCCTCCGTTCTCAGCTTCGCATGCAATTCCCAGTATTTACGCGGTATGAATCTCTCTATCTCCTTCTCCTTATCCACCAGCAGTGCGAGTGTGGGTGACTGCACGCGCCCCACGGAGAAGAACTCATCACCGAGCCGGTTCGCTGTCAGGGATACAAATCTGGTCAGAGCAGCGCCCCAGATCAGGTCTATCATCTCCCGCGCCTCCGCGGAGGCAGCGAGGTTATAATCCACCTCCGTCCTCGCATTAAAGCTCTCTCTTATCGCCTGCTCCGTTATGGCACTGTACCGCATCCGGTCGATCTTGATGCCCGGCTTCACACTCCTCATCACCTTCACCGCCTCCACTCCTATTAGTTCTCCCTCACGGTCGTAATCCGTAGCTATGGTCACTGCATCTGCATCCTTCGCTATCTGTTCCAGTGCCTTTATCAGGTCTCTCCTGAGTGCAACCTGAACTATTTTGGCATCTATCAGCTCATACGGGTCGATTTTACTCCAATTATTGTACGAATCCGGGAAATCAACGCGGAAGATATGCCCGCTCAAGCCCACCACTACCTTGTCATCGAACTTATACGCATCTATCTTCCCTATCCTACTCCTCTCCGCTTTACCACCTGACAGGATGGAGGCAATCCTCTTCGCGGTCGTTCCCTTCTCTGTTATTATGTAATGCATGGCTTCGCATTCACAGTTTGGTATAGCTTGATAGCAACACTACTTCAATATAAATGATGATGGTGGTGGTATTGTAGTTATAAATTGTAATGGATTCAGGTTCAGAGATTGAGTTCCATATCCTCCACCTTCAGGTATCCTCCGTGCGACTTCACAAGAGCTATCAGCCTCCGATAGCAGTCATCAGCCTCCAGCGTGTGTGAATTCCCTATCAGGAGAAGCTTCCGCTTCGCTCGTGTGATGGAGACGTTCAACCGTCGGAGGTCACTCAGGAATCCTATCTCACCGAACTTGTTACTCCGCACAAAGGAGACTATCACCACCTCCTTCTCCCTGCCCTGGAATCCATCCACCGTCTTTATCTCCAGTCCTTCCACGTCGGGGAGCATCATCCTGATGAGCGAAACCTGGTCCTCATACGGCGATATGACCGCGATGTCCGAGGCTCGTACTCCGGCATCCAGTAACCCCTCCACGATGATCTTCACCAGTTTCGCCTCCCCTTCGTTCTCCCTGGATGTGGAGCCCCAGCGCATCCGCTCCTCGAACCCGGTACCGCTGTTACTGTTACTCCCTCCATCCACCGTATCAATGAATACAAGTGGCTTATCCCTCATGATGAAGTTCAATCTGGAGATGGAAGTATGAGGTATCAGATCGGCGATGGTTTGCCTCCTCACATGCTCCTCCGCCTTCAATCTACCACCATAGAACTCTTTATTGGGGAATTCCGCTATCTCTTCGTTCATTCTGTACTGCACCTCGAGCATAACCCGAATCTTATCGCCGTGGCATGCGAGGAGCCGCTCGAACATGCTCCTGCTCAGGCTACCCCTCTTCGATTCCTCGTTCAGCACCGTGGGTGGTAATTGCTTGTGGTCACCTGCCATGATGAACCGCTTCGCCTTGAGCACCGGGATAAGCGATGACGGCTCCGTGGACTGCGTCGCTTCATCGATGACTGCGAACTCGAACTTCTCATTCCTGAGCAGTTCCGAGCCCGCTGTGCTGTTCGTTGTGCATATCACCGCCGCATTCTTCAAAATTCGCTTCACTGCTCGCTCCTCGAGTGCACGTGCCTCATCAAAGAGCTTATCCACCTCATGCTTCAGGTCAAGCCACCTCCGCATCTCTTCTATCCTCTTCCTCGGTATCCCACGCGTCGTCTTCCCTTCTCTCGCAAGTCTCTCTATCTCCTCATCACTCAGACCACGCCTCCAGCGCATCGCTGGCACTGTGAACTCTTTCATTCGCTCTTTTATTGCGTATGCCTTCTCCCTGAGCTCCTGAGCATCCCTGTACTCCGGCTCGTCCTGCACCAGGTAATCGAGACTCCTCCTCCTCAGAGCCGGTATTACACGTGCAGGATGCCCTACCCGTACCACATTGAATCCCATCCTGTCCAGCCGCTCAACCAGATTGTCCACCGCCACATTCGAGTCTGCTGCCGCCAGCACCCGATAACCCCTGGCAACCAGTTGAGCGATGACCTCCACACAGGTGATGGTCTTACCGGTGCCCGGTGGACCGTGGATGAGGAAGAAATCACGAGCTGCTAAGCTCCTCTTCACCGCTTCTCGCTGGCTGCTGTTCAATGACTCGTTAAAGAAATCCAGCTCTGACTCCGAGTCCTGGCGGTCATCGAATTCTGGCTCGGTTTTGCAGAGCAACTTCTCTATTCGCCACTTTGGCAGCTTCTTAAATCCATTCAGCGCCTCTTTCATCCTCTGAAATGTGATATCATTCACAAAGAGGTCAATTCTGAGGTCTTTACGGAATACAAAACCCGGTGGTACATCGTCAAATGCCACTACAATCGAATACGCAGTCTTCTCCGCCACTATGCCCGTAGGGTTGCCCTCATCCCATGGTGCCGTACCGGGTTTGCTCACCAGTACCAGGTCTCCCACTTCTATCTCACTCTCCGGCAGTTCTGTCGCGTCCTGCTTCCTGAACCTCACCATGTACTTACCACCGAGACCCAGCCCAAGCGATTTGCCCCGCATCCTGATGAATGCTCTACCCTTCTTCTCTCGCTCGCGTCCGCTAAGCCTCTTCATCTCATCCTCGTGCAATCTCATCTGTTCCTCCCGCTCCAGCTCCACAAGTGCACTGAAGTGCCTGATGTATTCGCTCTCTTCCATCTCTCCTCCTTTATGACTCTTTCACGGTTAAAAGTTATTTATGCACCTTCACCTTCACCCTCTTCTTCAGTATCGGCACCAGCCGTCTTATATCTATCTCCACATTCTTTGAGAGCTTATAATCGCTGATTGGTACCTCAGGTAATTTACCACCCACTTCATAAATATAAAACCCCTCCTCTCCATTTATCGAGACAACGAACTCCTTATCATCCATCTTCCTTATCTTAACACCCGCAACAGTCTTTAAAACCTCCAGTATGCTCGTCCCCTCCTTCACCTCCACCTCGTATTGCTCACCGAAGGTATCCAGAATCTCGTATATGCGGTCCATCCTCACCTTCAATACATGGGTCTTCCCGAATTTCCTGCTCTCTATCAGCCCGGCAGCCTCCAGAATACGTGTATGCTTGGCTGCTACGGGTACTGATATGCCCAGTGCCTTTGCCAGCCCCGAGATGTGGTAGTCATCCTTCATCAGGAGTTTCAGCATCTCTATCCTGGTTCCACTGCTCAATACTTTGAATAGCGGCATCATCACGATATTATGTGAGGTGAGGAGGATAAATAAGAATCCAGTTCTGTAACAGATATTATTTAACTGGCTAAATAAAATGTAACCATTCCCTCACCTCCCTCACCTGAAGAGGTCCTTATCCCTGGTGAGTAGAACTTCTTCTATCCCTGATTCATGCTCACGCTCACGTTCACTCGACAGTGCACCAGTCAGACCATGGGCTCGTACTATTGTTATGGGTATCCCCTCACTGAACTCTCCCATCACCAGATTGGCGGCGGCACATATCTCATCCGCTATCGCTTCCCTTGTTATCCTCGCTACCTTCCCGAATCTATCACGCTCACCTCGACGGTCCAGCAATGCTGGAAGCCCGGATACACCGATGCATATCCCGGTTACACCCTCGCGGAAAGCCCTGCCGAAGGTATCGGAGACCAGAACAGAAATCCTCCTGCCGCTCCTCTCCTCTATCTCCCGTCTGAGCTGAGCAGCACTCGCCTGAGGGTCCCTGGGGAGCAGAACCGCCTTGCCCATTCCCACATTCGATTCATCAACACCCGCATTCGCACATACAAACCCATGCCTGGTCTCCACTATTATCATCTTCATACCCACTCTCACAAGCTCTCTCGTCTCATTCAATATGAGCTGAACGATTCTTGGGTCTTTTCCTGTCTCTGCAGCAAGCCGCTTCGCTTCTTCACTCACCTCCACATCCGAGAGTGAAACGACCTGCCCCTCACTCTTCGCGATTATCTTCGAGGTGATCACAATCGCATCCCCATCTTCTAACTCCATTCCCATCTCATGGAGTGCATCGAAGAACAGCGCCACCAGGTCGTCTCCCTCCCTTATCTCCGGCAGCCCTTCTATACCTATCACCTCCAGCCTCCGCATCATCTCACCTCATCTCTGTGTGAGATGAGGTTAAGGAGGAGATAAAAAGATAAGGATGAAATCAGATAGACTATATCAACTCCAACACAACGAGAGGAGATTGTGGAGATGAAGAAAGAGCTGATGGATATACTCGCCTGCCCGCTATGCAAAGGCGATCTGGAACTGGATATAGAAGAAGAGGACGAAAAGGGTGAAGTTGTGAGAGGCACATTATACTGCCGCAATTGCGACGAGCGATACCCTATCGAGGATGGCATACCAAATCTGCTGCCACCGGACTTGAGGGAATGAAGAACGGTCTTGCGGGTGCCAGGACTAAGACTAAGACCAGGATCCAGCAGCGGATATATCTCAGTCGTAGAGCAGAAAATTCAATCGAGTTTGAACATGAAGTACTCCAGATTCCACTGAGTGTGGGCGAGGAGACGAGCTTTGAACTCCTCATCTTTAATTACGGTCGCCCTTCTCATATCCATCTCTCACTCAGTGATGAGATAAAGGATAGAGTGATGCTCCTCCAGGAGAAGACTTACGTGATCGATGAGGAGAAGATAGCGGCGATTGCTCGACTACCGAAGAGCTATGCAGCTGCAGGTGCAGGTGCAGGTGAGCTGGATGAGGACTCAGGAATTGGTGAGATATCGGTGAGCACAGGCTATGGTGCGGTGAAGGAGAGCTTCATGGTGGAGATTGTGCCGGTACATGAGGAAGTACAGAGGCAGAGTAGCATGAAGAGGCGGGTAGGAGAACGGGAAAGGGAGCGGGAAAGGGAGCAGGAGCAGGGAGATGAACAGGAAGGGGTACGCGAGCTCAAGCGTGAGCATGAGGAGAAGAAGCATCATCTCAATCAGGAACTCGTCCGCTATCTCTCGGTAAATGCGGTCTCAACTGCCCTCTTCCTGCTTTCTCTCTTCATTATCAGCATCTCAGCCCACCCTTTCCCATTTGCTATCATCGCCTCTGCTCTCTTCCTCTTCATCGTCATCTACAACATGTAATAAAAAAATAAAGAACCGAAATGCCGGTGAAGACGGGATCCATCACAGCTGTTACATTCGTGGCATTATCACTACCCATAGTAATAGCAGCAGCAATAGCAGTAGCAGTGGTAGCCGGACCATCACCATCACCCTCTATCACCCTCTCTTCTCCTATATTCCATGCCGGTGATAGCAGCACGGCGTTCTTCATTGTCTCTCCAGTTGAAGGCACTGTTCGCTCTGGTGAGACCTTCCGCGTTAAGATCGTTGCTATTCCGGATGAGCATGAGCCAATAAAGAGTGTGAAACTGGAGCTGCACTTTGACCCTTCCTTATTCTATATCGTGGAAGTAGGAGAAGGGGAGTTATTCACGCCAAAAGCCTCTTTCGCTTACGTCGTGGAGTACAACAAAGTTACCATAACCGGGTTATTCAGTGACGAGAGAGGGGTAACATCCCGTGGTGTATTTGCTTACATCACCATGGGAGCAAACTCTACCAACTTCGGCACCTCTATACTGGAATTATCCGATGTGGAGTTGAAGGGTGTAGAGAATGAGGATTTGCCATTCTTCACGGTTGATGGAAGGATAAAGGTCATCCCGACATCATTCATCACCGCTCCGGGTGGTTATCCGAGTATTCCGGGAGTTCATACGGGTACAATCACACCCTCTGTAACGATAAGCGGCATATCCAGGCTCTATACTTATCCCTGCCCGGGTACGGGCGGACACACTGAAGAGATAACACTGTGGAATTCATCCTGGTGCATAACCGCTAAGTGGACCGGGTATGGTGGGAACGACTGGCACGTCGTTGAATTCCCTTACCCCTTCTCTCTCATTGCCGGGCACACTTACCACTACTACATACGCACTGGCTCATATCCCCGCATAATCCATCGCCATACATTCACAAACCGGTATGGGACCATCAATTGCACCTCCTTCCGTGATGCCGATGGTAATCTGTATGCCCGCTCCGACTGGATACCAGCAATCAAACTCTACTCCGTGTCTACCGGTAGCGAATGTAGAATGACTTAAACTCGCCTGTATAGGGCTCCCATTTCACTTCCACCGATGATACTTTCGCTGCCGGTGGTCCATAGTGGCAGAATTCAATCAGTTCATCCACCTTATTCCTGTCTCCCTCGAAGACCGCTTCTACCCTGCCATCCTCAAGGTTCCTCACCCAGCCTTTCACACCCCTCAAATTCGCCTCCTCACGCGTCGTAGACCGGAAGAGTACACCCTGTACTCGCCCCCTTATGAAGACATGTGCCCTCACCTTCGCCATTGCCGGCTCATCCTCCCCTCTATCCATTTTTATCCCTCCCACTTCTTCACCCTCGCTGGCACTGTCCTTCATCCTGTATTGCAGCCTATTCTTATCCTATCCTATATCTATATCCTCTATAAATCAATGAATAGAAGAATAGAGATAAGAGTCATCCCAAATTCGAGCAGGGATGAGGTGATAGAGGATGAGCCGGAGGGGTTGATAGTGCGAGTGAAAGCCTCGCCGGAGAAGGGCAGAGCGAACAGGGCAGTGATTAAACTCCTTGAGAAGCACTTCAATGCCACTGTAAAACTGATAGCAGGTGCGAAGAGCAGGCGGAAAGTGGTGGAGATCGAGGATGAGAGTTAAGGTATGTATACTCCGAATAGAAGGTACGAATTGCGAATTGGAGACCGCTCTCGCTTTCAATCGCCTGGGCGCCCATGCTGAGGTGGTGCATCTCAAGCAATTGACGGGCGCGGTATCAGAGCGAGAGAGGCGTAATCTCGCAGATTACCACCTCCTGGTGATTCCAGGAGGCTTCTCCGCCGGCGATTATGTACGTGCAGGTGCGATATTCGCGGCACGATTGAGAGGCAATCTGAGCGAGGAGATGGAAGAGTTCATAGGAGAAGGGAAGCCCGTACTGGGGATATGCAACGGCTTCCAGGTACTGGTTGAACTCGGATTGCTTCCCGGTATCAGTACCACTACCAGTACCGGTACCACTACCAGTACCGGTACTGGCACCGGTGAAGGTGAACGGGCAGCAGCAGCATTGACCACGAACAGCTCTGCAAGGTTCGAATGTCGTCCCACACTCTTAAAGCATGAGAATCGTGGCAAGTGCATCTTCACCCGGGGTATAGAGGAGGGTGCCGTATTGAAGATGCCATGTGCACATGCAGAAGGCAGGTTCTTCCTCGCGGATGAGAGGTATATACAGCAGATGGAAGATAACGACCAGATAGTGTTCCGGTATGTAGACCCTGCGGGGGATTATGCATCCTATCCATGGAATCCTAACGGCTCTGTCAGCAATATTGCTGCAATTTGCAATCCCGAGGGTAATATCATGGGTTTAATGCCGCATCCCGAGCGGGCATTTTATTCATACCTGGATGCTGAGTGGTGGAGGAGGAAGCGGGGGAGGAGGATGAGGGGGATGGGGGAGGTGTACGGCGATGGTGAGCGGATATTTGAGTCCATCCTGAATCATCTCCAGGCTCATGTTTATATATAATCACTTCCATTAAGAGAAACAGTATAGACAGGACAAAGGTCGAGGTCATCAATACCAAGGAAAAGGAAGAGGAGTGTGAGGACAACTGGTACACAGGAGACCGAAAGATAAATGGAAATCAAAGCAATGGTATACAGTTCTGGCACCGAAGATGTTCGGTGAGGTGTACGCGGGAGAGGCGATAGCAGATGAGCCTTCGAAACTGATAGGCAGACGGGTTGAGATGACTCTGGGTGACCTTACGGGTAAGATGATAAAGAATACAAATCTGAAGTTGCTACTCGAGATTGAGGATGTGGACCATACCACGGCTTATACCAGGTTCATAGGGCACAGGATAGACCCTGGCTACCTGCGGAGTCTGGCGAGGAAGGGCATCTCCAAGATTGATTCCGCCGTGGATGTGATAACGAAAGATGGAGAGAAGATGCGAGTGAAAACCTCCTGCTTCACACTGAAGAAGGCGAGTGAGGCACAGGTGAAGCAGATAAGGAAGATGATGGAAGAGATAATTATAAATAGAGCGAAGATGTTGGAATTGAATAAGTATGTGCAGGAGATAATACTGGGTAAATTATCCTCCGATATATACAAAGTTGCGAAGAAGATATACCCGTTGAGACGGGTAGAGATAACAAAGACTGAATGCTATGGCATGGAAGAGAAGGGGAGATAAGATAGGGATATGAAGATAAAGTTTCTCGGTGGTTGCAATGAGATCGGTCGCTCGGCGATACTGATTGATGATAAGGTGGTTATGGATTATGGGATCAGACCTTCTGAACCACCGGAGGTACCTCTGGATGGTCCGTTTCCCAAGTCGGTCATCGTATCCCATGCACATCTCGACCATTCGGGCATGGTACCGAGTTTAATGCCTGCGAACAAGAAGCGAGTGCCCGAAGTATATCTCACCCCGGTGACGAGGGATTTGGCTCAGCTATTGAGCAGGGATACGATAAAGGTGGGTAAGGAGCAGGGTTTTTGCTTCTTTGACGAGGATAATATCCGGAGGATGGACAGGCATACTCACCCGGTGAATTATGGTGAGCGAATTATACTGGATGGTTCAGATTATGATGCGGGCTATGAGGTACGTCTATTCAATGCGGGGCATATACCTGGCAGTTCTTCTGTATACCTGAGGAAAGAGAGCGAGGATATAAGTCTCTTCTACACAGGCGATATAAAATTGGGTGAGACTCGCCTGATAAATAGCGCTCAGCCTGCTGAATTCCCACGGTCTGATATACTGATGATAGAGAGCACGTATTACGGCAGGGAGCACATGGACAGGAGGGAGCAGGAGCGCGAGTTCGTGGATTCCATAAGAGAGACGGTGAATTCCGGCGGTAAGGCGATTATACCCTGTTTCGCAGTGGGGAGGACGCAGGAGATAGTGATGATCCTCCATTCCTACGGGATTACACCCTATGTAGACGGGATGGGGCTGAGTGTATTCAGCCTGTTCAAGCACCATCCGGAATTCTTGAAGGATGCAAAAGCGCTAAATGAAGCCTTCAGCGATGCCATATTCGTGAACTCGAGGAAGCGGAAGAAAGTACTTGCAGAACCTTCCGTTATTGTCACCACCGCTGGCATGCTCAATGGTGGACCGGTGCTGTACTACCTGAAGAAGGTACACGAAGACCGTAAGAGTAAGATACTGCTCACCGGCTATCAGATAGAAGGTACAAATGGCAGACGATTGCTCGAGCAGGGTTGTGTGGAGACGAATGGTGAGGTGGTGAAGGTGAATGCGAAGGTGGAGCAGTATGATTTCTCCGCACATGCCGGTGACTCAGAGCTGAAGGAGCTGGTATCTCGGTTCTGCAACTCTGGTACAGAGATTGTATTCCCCGTGCATGGTGAGAACACCGTGGAGTTCGCCTCATGGACGAGGGAGGAATTCGGGTGCGAGGCAATCTCGCCGAAGAATGGAGAAGAATTCATAATAAAGTAAAGGGAAAAAGTTAGGTCAAATAGTTAAATTAAAGTGAAGGTCTCTAACCCGGGTTCGAACCCACCGTCCGGTATTATCAATTTGTAGGTTTGGGAATAGTGGTAATAGTGGTTTAGTCGTGATGAGCAGGGTCTTCTTCCTGAAGGCGGATGATGTGGATAAGGAGGATAAGTTTGAATCACTGCTTGACCGAGCGGGTATTGGGATGCTGAGCGGTATTGTTGCGGTGAAGATGCACATGGGAGAACGCAACAACAGGACGTATATAAAGCCGGAGCGAGTGAAGCCGATAATAGAAGCGATAAAGAGGCACGGAGGGATGCCTTTCGTCACCGATACCACGACCATCTATAAGGAGAAGCGGTATACTGCCATGGATTATTATGAGACCGCCTTTGCTCATGGCTTCCTGCCGTCCGTTCTGGGCTGTCCGGTGCTGATAGCAGATGGGTTGAAGGATGACGGCGTGCCGGTGAGTGAGAGCGGGCATGTGGAGATAGCGAGATACATATACGAGAGTGATTCCATGCTGGTCATCACCCATGCCACGGGTCACGGTGCATCTTCATTCGGTGGTGCGATAAAGAACGTGGCTATGGGGTGTGTGACGAAGAGGACGAAGAAGTACATGCATGAGGTGACAAAGCCGGTATTGAACCAAGATTTATGTACCGGCTGTGATAAGTGTCGTGAGGCGTGCAGGCATGATGCAATCACAATCACGGAATCACATACAATCAATTTTGATAAATGTGTGGGTTGTGGCGCATGTATTGCGGTATGCGAGTCCGGGGCATTGAGTTCACCGCCGGATATGTCTCCTGAATTGCAGAAGCGGCTTGCGGAAGTAGCCAGCACCGTGATTCATGCACTGCCTTACAGAAATCTGGTGTATCTCAATTTCCTGATGGATATCACACCGTACTGCGATTGTGCCGAATTTGCACCTGAGTATATCTGCCCGGACATAGGGGTTCTGGCATCAAGGGACATAGTAGCACTGGATATGGCAACCATAGAGCTGATAAATGCAGATAAATTCAGTGGTGACCCCTCCGTCCAGGTACGTGAAGCGCACAGGTTGGGTCTGGGTGAATTGAGGTACGAGCTCGTTAGTATTTAATTGTGCACGTTCATCCACCGCGCTACGGGCAGGAAAGGAATTCATCCTCAGCAGATTAAGATGTAAAAGTGAATTAAAAAATCGAAAGTTTTAAATACCACAACAATTTATGTGTATAATAAAATGAGACTGAAAGGTGCTAGCGAAACGAGACACTATCTTGGTGATTCTTCAGAAGTCTTTTCTGCCATTATCAGGGCTTTAGAGGATCTCAAAATTAAGGTGATCAATAAGGATGAAAATGCGGGTACGATCACAGCGTCTACTGGGCTTTCCCTTGCCTCCTTCGGTAATTATGTCTCTTTAGAACTACAGCCCGTGCCCGATACTAAGGAAATTGCTGTAACTATGAATATTCAGCCTAAAGTGAAAACAACCCTTACTGATTGGGGACAATCTTCCAGAGACCTCAGGCGTATATTTAATAAGATCGAGGAGCATTTGGGAGTTAGACCTGAAGAGGTCAAGGGAAAAGCTAACCATAACCAAGCTGCGCAGCCAAATACTTGTCCCTCGTGTGGTCAACCTG
>JAODGR010000022.1:438-981 GCA_025464275.1 Methanosarcinales archaeon | reverse complement strand
GCCCACATTGCGGGGCAAAGCTGTAGGAGGTGAAAAAAATGCCATTTTGCCCTAATTGTGGTAAAGAAGTTGAGGTGGGTTCAACCTTCTGTCCCTCCTGTGGAGCCAATTTGAAAGATAGAGGGGGAAGTGTTTCCCAAAGGAAGGTTGAACCAAAAGAATCTGGATTGGATGCAAATACCTATATGCTGATTTCAACGGGTGGTTTAGGAGCATTAGCTTTCTTGTGTCTTATGTTACGGGATAGCTTAGGTTTTGTGATTGCCGCTGCCTTAGCCGCTGCACTCTATTTCTGGGGGATGAAAAAGTTGGAGGTAGAAGATACTGAAACAGCCAAGAAAACCTGTTTAATTGTAGGTATTGTGGGTGGCGTTATAGGTCTTGCTGTGTTGTTAAACGGACAATTCCTCGGTCTTATTGACATTTTGGTTGTTATTCCCGCCTTTTTAGCTTGGGATAGAATCGAGAAAGGTCTTATTTAGGATAAAACTCAGGCATGTCCATCCCCTGACAGTACTTCTATCCCCCGTGATTTTGAATTAT
>JAODGR010000022.1:0-378 GCA_025464275.1 Methanosarcinales archaeon | reverse complement strand
AGTGTGGGTGAGGATTTTGATTTTGATGCCGCCCCTCTAAATGGCATCCGGGTTGCGTATCAGGTAGAAGGAAGGACGACCACATTCATTGACAGGCGATACATACTCAGTCTCGCGGGTAGAATAAAGGAAGAGACGATACCGGAGGAGTGGTGCGATGCGGACATCGTCTTTGTATGCCCGGTCTTTGATGAGATAGATGAGCGTATAATCGAGAAGTTTGAGTGTTCTATGCTCGGTGTGGCGCCACAGGGCTGGATGAGGACGGCAACCACTAATGGGCGAATAGAGAGGAAGAGGTGGGATAAAGCGGATGAGGTGCTGCCAGCTGTGGATTTTGCGATAATAAGTGAAGAGGATGCATTTGAGGATGACGTT
>JAODGR010000023.1:16512-18646 GCA_025464275.1 Methanosarcinales archaeon | reverse complement strand
ATTTATCCAGTGCAGGTCATCAGCCTCAACCATTATATCAGTGTGGTTGAGCATGTACGGCATCAGGTATCGCTGCCCCTGTGGCATTCCCACATCCGGATTGTATCCAGGAGTCCGGCTGGACCTCGCCATTGCCAGCTTCTTACCTTCCTCCACAAACTCCGTCTTCCTCTTCGACTGTGTCCATCCGCCATACACGTAGAACTTCGTCTTCGTGCTCTCAGGCTTCTCCACGAACTTGTTCGACATCGCCTTCAGGAAATTATGCTGCACATCTCCAAATGGCATTTTATTCTACACCTCCTCTTGGTACGAATAATTTCAGGTCCTTCACACCCACATCCTTCTTTCCACCTTTTATATCCGCAATCTTCTTCCATGGCTGGAACCCGGCAACCGTCCTCTTCCACATTATCTCCGCGCATACATCCATCGACTCAGGGTCGTCTGCCTCCTGCCATACACCGCCCTGAGCGTTCCTGTACATCGTGGTCCTCTTCCTCAGTTCATCCTCGGGCAGTGGCTTACCCAGTACCACTTCCTTGTCCATTGCTCCGCCGATCATGTCCTTCACATACTTCACTTCACCCGTGCTCTCGTCTATTGCCCATCTCCTCAGTGCATCGAACATCATTCCACGCTCGTCCAGCCGGACGGCGTGCCCGTGCACCGTCCTGCCTCTAAGCCCCGTCCTCGCGGTATCATACGTCTCAGAGTCCAGGAGCTCCTTCGTTATCTTCTCCACGTCTCGCTCCCTCGCTTCTACAATCGTCCTGCCTGACAGCACACCAACATCTATCCCTCTCCACCTGTTGTAATACACCACTGCTCGCTGCCTGGGTGTTATCGGTGCGAACTGCATCGAATCTGTGAACTGGACGTATCTTATCCGGTCGCCCGCTTTTGCACCCTCTGTGGGTTCCACCATCTCACGAACTGCGCATTCCGGCTCCTCCATCTCCTCTAACGGTGGATGTATGCTCTTGTATTCCTCTCCAGGCGCGCGATGCGCCAGTAACCTCACCACATCCTCTTCCGGTATGTCTCGCAACTTCTCAAATTTGTACTCGGGATTCATATATTTCCTGCGGTTCTCTGCTATAAAGCTTGAACCAGGCCAAAATTGTGGCATTTCTTATTCACCTCCTCACATTATCTCCTTCGCACCTTCGGCTACCGCCTTCATCGGCTCCGCAAACTCCGGTATCGCACCCAGCACCTCACCATACAGTGCAGATGTCCTCGCAGGTATGAAGTACATCGTGTCCGCATCTATGCACATCGCAGCGCAGAAGCATGGTATGAACTGCCCCTTCGCATGCCTCGTAACGATGTGGTTACCATAGAACACACCGGGACCTCCACCACCATATATCGAGTGCGAGAAGAACGAACTCGATACCGAGGTACCCTGTGCCATTCCAAAGTCCACACCGGGCATGCCTGTCTCGTGCTCCAGCAGCTCATTGAAGTACATGATGTTCGATGGCACCGACTGCCCGGCTCGCATCGCTGCGCAGTTCACACATACCGCAGCAAGCATCCCCGCAGATGCATACGCATTCCATAGCTGCATATCGTCGGTGTCATACACGACGAAACCGGAAGGCATCTTCTTCTTCTCCTTCAATAGCCCGTCTGCCTTCGCCTTCTCCACCAGGCTGTACACCACATCTGCAAGTGTCCCGTCCTTTCCGTTCTCCTTTATCAGGTTGAACAGCAGGTTGTTTGCGTTCAGCCCCTCGTATGCCAGGTCGAGCAGATGTCCACGCTCAAACGGTCCTATTGCATTACCCATCTCCCACTGCGCCGCCTTCTCCAGTATCATCGTCAGTGCCGCACCCTGCAGCGCTCTCTTCCGAACCGTAGCAGCGAGGTGGTTCACCGGTATGTTCCTCAGCACGTAACCCATACCCTCGTTCTTCATCGGTACATCCACCAGCATCTTCACTGCGCATCCGCCTTCTGCCGGGTCCGGGTTCTGCGGATACATACCCCATACACCTGCCTTCACCGTCGCCGCATCCCACATGTCCACGTTGCACACATCTATTATGGCATGCGTCAGCGCTGCGCACGGCGCGGTCAGCCCGACCGAGTAATCCGAGAGTATCCTTGCTGTCGGTGTCTCAAT
>JAODGR010000023.1:2133-16469 GCA_025464275.1 Methanosarcinales archaeon | reverse complement strand
AGCATCCTCTTACCGCCCGCCATGAGGTCTACCCTGGTATCATCGCCGGGCTCCACACGGAGCATATCCTCTACCTCTTTCCTTATCTCCTCCGCCTTCTCCACTATCGGTAACTGCCTGCCTATACCGCGAATTATCATTCCTCTGCCGCCCACTGCTCCGGTCGCTATCCGCTTCTCCAGTCCTGCGAGGTCAACTGCCGCTGTTCGTATCGTAAGACTGATTATCTTCTTTATCGCCGGGTTCTTCATTGGACTGAGTGCATCCAGTGGTACATCCTTCGCCAGTACGTTACCCCTGTCGTCATACAGGTCTACCTTATCTTCTATCTTAGCCATACCTTACCTTTTACCTCCTTTCTTTCTGCCCTCTATTCACCTGAGGGCGTAATATACGTCTATACTTAGCACTTAAAAGCTTTTCGGTTTTTATCAATACTCCAAAATTGAGATGCAGGACTGAGAGGGTTTTTTTTCACATCAATTCCATATTTTTATTAATTGTTGTGAATAATATCCGTTTCATATGCTTCTCACCTCCTTGCTTCTACCAGCATCAGTTCTCCTTCTCTATTCTCCTCTATTGTTACATCCTTGAAGCCTGTTAGCGAAAGCATCGTCTCTAATTGCTGTGGCGTGAAATATCTACTCGCATGCGCATGCCCCTCTGTGCGCGCACTCCCCCCTATCCAGTCAATGATAAATATCCGTCCTTGTGCCTTCAATACGCGATTAGCCTCCTTTAGCGCATCCTCTGGATGTGGAATCTCATGTAATGCCTTCAGCGATACTACAAAATCCACTGCCCCGTCCTTTAAGCCCAAACTTTCCGCTGATTGCACTTCAAATTCCACTCCCCCCATCCCCTCACTCCTCCCCCTCGCTTTCTCTATCTTTTCCCGCATCACATCTATACCCAGCACTTTACAGCCACTCTCTTCACTCAGATATACAGCGAGTCTACCTGTACCACACCCTATATCCAGTACAAGTGCATCACTCCTCTTCCCTATCCTCTCACCCAGCCTCTTCACCAGCTCCTGCTCGTTCTTCAATAATTCCAATCTCACATTACCGCACTTCACCTCCCGTATCCCGAACGAGCTCCAGTATTCGCGTATAATAACCCTCCCTATCCAGTGCCGCTATACACGATAGCCCCACCAGCTTCCCCACTTCCTCCATCCTCGTTCTCAACTCATCTCCTCTCAGGTCTGTTATGATGCCACCCGCCGCCTCAAGGATGAGCATTGCTGCTGCGATATCATAGCCACTTATCAAGCCGCGTACATCTATCAGTCCGTCTATCGCACCTTCTGCAACCAGGCAGAGCTCCAGTGCTATACTCCCGAGTAGACGCACCACCACATGCTTATGCTCTGCTCCGCACTGGAATTGAATAAGCCCCCGTGGTATCCTCTCTGCGCCATAGGTATAAATGGAGAGGACCCGCTTCGTCTTCCCTCTCACCTCTCTCGGTAGTTCTGTTCCATCCACGAATGCATTACCCCCACGCACGGCATAGTAACACGTGCCCTGGAAGGTCTCAACCACACCTGCCTGGAGGTCATTAAAAGTAACCCGTTCCACACGCGGGGAATATGCAATGGAAGTACAGAATAGAGGGATACCCAGGATGGCGTTTGTGGACCCGTCCACAGGGTCGAAGACGAGTGTGAACTCCGGTTCACACCCTGGTGGATATACATGGTCGCCCAGCTCCTCTGATATTATCCTCGCACACCTCCCACGCGCACTTAACGACTCCTCCAGCGCCTTCTCCGCGACCATATCTATCCGCCTTGTTACATCGCGCTCTCGCTCCCCTATCACCTCACCGTAATCGCTCCTCTCTGTGATACAATCCCTTATTGCGTCCCTTATCTCCGCCGAAATCGCCACCAGCTCCTCTATCTCCATCCTGTCTTGAACCTTTTAGATTGAGGGAGTAAGTAAAGTAAGTATAAGTGGAAGGTTTTTTATTAATACAATACATTGGTTAATTGGTATAGCGGTCATAGCGGCGGGGAAACTCCCGGACTCATCCCGAACCCGGAAGATAAGCCCGCCTGCGTCCCTCACTGTACTGAGTTGCGCGAGCACTCGGGAACTGAGGGTCGCTGCTATACCACTGATAACAGCATCAAATTTGAAGTTGAATTCGTTACCTGGTTTTTCTCACCAGCCTCAGGATCTGCATTGAACATTCCTTCACGCACAGCCCACAGCCTGTGCACCGCTCTGTATCTATCTTCATTCGCAGTACATTCCTCGCTGTGTCCATTATAGAGGATATCGCACCATGTTCACATACCTGCTCACAGACTCTGCATCCTATACAACTCGCACGGTCTATACACTGTGAGACCATGGGTATCTCCACGGGTGGTGTCGGCTCGACGAAGAGCGTATCCTGCTCACGCCGCCGCTTCAGGTGCATGTCATCCCTCTCTATCACGTACTCCACCGATCTCTTATCCTCACGTATTATCTCCGGCTGCTCTATCATCTCCTCAGTAAGCGTGAGCATCTCGTCCATATCCCTGTATGCTACATCGTGGATCTTCGTGGAGTAGAGCGCGCCACTCGAGCACGAGTCCACACAGAAATGGCAGAAGATGCACTTACCATAGTCCACAGTGGGATAGTACCGCCTGTTTGGCGCTTCCTTCATCTGAATTGCATTCGCCGGGCATATAAATGCACACTCCCAGCAGCTTATACACTTCTCTATCTCGAACATGAGGTAGCCTCGCAGATTGGGTGGCATCTTCTTCCTCTCACGCGGATAAAACACCGTTGCCGTGAGTGGATAGACCGATTCCTTCATTGAGACACCTATTGCCCTTGCATGCCTCACCACCTTCTCCCCCAATCCCTGCTCATGAACTATCACTTTCTTCATACTATCCCACCTCCTACTGCTCCTGCTACTGCCCCTGCCCCTGCCACTGCCGTTATGGCTATGGATAGCGCGAGTGCAAATAGTGACAGGGAGAGTAAAGAGCTCCATCCGATGTTCAATGCCTGGTCAAGCCTGTATCTTGGATACAGTACCCGGAGCACAAATAGAGTGACCATCACGATGAACGTCTTCAGTAAGAACCATATCAGACCTGAGAGCTCGCCCAGCACTCCTATCTGTGGTCCACTACCGCCGCCGAGGAATAGGACAGTCATCAGACCGCTCAATATATACGCCTTCTCATAGCATATCACATATATGAGTCCGAACCCGATGCCAGAATATTCCACATGCGGTCCCGCTGCCAGCTCCTGCTCGGCATCTGCAATCTCAAACGGCAGCCGTGCAGTAGCCATCGCTGCACCGATAAAGAACACCACTGCCGCTACTGGATTTATGCATATCCCCCATACCCACCCTGCCTGATGAGCACCTATCTCCACCAGGTCGGAAGTCCCGTAGAGGATGACCATAGCGAGTACAGCAACGATGAAAGCGACTTCGTATGCGAAATACATGAACGCCTCACGGACTGTACCGATGAAAGCGAACCTGCTGTTTGATGCCCATCCGAGACCTATGATGAATAGCGGGAATAGACATACCAGCGCGAGGATTATCTGTATCGCGTAGGGTGTTTGTATCGCCACAATCGAGCCTGCGGGGATGAACAGGAGTGGCAGAAGAGTGGGGATAAACGTGAGGAACGGGAACTGGAGGAAATAAGGTCTCTGCGCATCCTTGTGGACTATCACCTCCTGGAAGAGGAACCTGAGAGAGTCTGCGAGTAGCTGGATTATCCCACCCAGCCACCATACTATCTCATGCGGTCCCACACGCCACTGTATCCTGCCACAGAGCTTACGCTCCACCCACGGGAAGAAGAGGAGTAATATGCCAAGGGTGGCGAATCCGGGTGAGATTAGAGCTGCAAAAAAGGGCTTCCATAAGATGAAAGAGACCATGAAACCGGCACCCGGTATCTGCACCATCAGCCTGAAAAGCGGCTGTAGAAGCGGTATATTCACCTGATTGCTCATTATAGCAGCCATCAGTGCGTTTATTACTTCCTCCATTCTACCATCCTCCTAAACCAAGATTTATTACCTTTACCTTCATCTCTACTTCTTCTCCATCACCTGTCCGCCTCCGGTGGGAAATACCCGAAGCTACCATAGATAGCCCAGAAATCCGCCACTCGCTCACCCTTCGTTGCCTCCACAATCCCCCGGAGGTTCAGCCAGCTCGGTGTTATAATCCGTACGCGATAGGGGACATTTGATTCGCCATCGCTCACTATAGAATACAGGAGGGTACCCCTTGCCGCCTCTGTGACCGTGGTCCACTCACCACGGGGTAGTACGAGATTGCCGTAGACGTGGAACAGATGCCCTTTTATATCCTCCGATGCCGCTTTATACTCGCCAAGCAGCTCCTTGCTTATTATCTCACCCCTCGGAAGGCTCTTCAGGGTGTCCACCGCCTGCTTCACGATTCTCAGGCTCTCCTTTATCTCCTCATACCTGCCCATATACCTGCCGAGGCAATCGCCTGCATCACCGGTCGTGATATCCCAATCCAGGTCATCATAGACTTCGTATGGTTCCACCTTCCTCACATCGTATTCCACACCCGAAGCCCTGAGGAACGGACCCACAATGCCGCACCTTATCGCCTCTTCCTTTGTAAGCACACCCACATCCTTCGCCCTGGCTACGAATACTGGATTGTAGATGAATATATCCTCAAACTTCCTCAATCTCCGGTGTATCGCGGATGTGAAATTGTCTATCAACTCAAGCACCTCTCTTGAGATATCGCGTCTTATACCGCCGGGTATGATAAAGGAGGGCGTACATCTTGAGCCCGTTGCCCTCACCATCGCCTCCAGTATCATCTCCCGTATCGCCCACACGTACATGAAGCCCGTGGAATGCCCGAGGAAGAGTGAGAATATCCCGGAATCGTAGAAGAAAGCGCCTATCCGTGAGAGTTCAGCCATTATCGTCCTTATATATGATGCTCTCTCCGGTACTTCAATCCCCAGCGCCTTCTCTATCGTACGGACATAGCCGAGGTGCATATTGATTGGGTCGCTTATATTCGCACGTTCAAAGAGCGGTATGTTCTGGATATACAATCTGTTCTCTGCGAGTTTCTCCATTGTGCGGTGGACATAGCCCGGGTCTGGAATCACATCCACAATGATGTCACCTTTCATCCGTAATATCCATCTGAGATGCCCGCTGCCTGTGTGGTGTGGTCCCACGAGTGCAACGAGCTCCTCATTCGCCTCCGCATCCTCCAGCAGACCGGGCGGTAGTGGGAGCTCGAGCTCGGTCGGTGGTTTAATGGAGGGTGCATAGGGAGTTTCACCCTCGAGCACATACCGCTCCTCATCCAGCTTGAAATCCTTCCTCAGTGGTGTATGGAGCTCAGGAGCGAGGATGAAATTCCTGCCCATCCACTCATTGCCTGCGAACCGGATGCCGAAGAAGTCATGCATCTCACGCTCGGAATAGTCTGCACTCGCCCACAATCTCGCGATACTCGGTACCTCCTGCTCAGGTTCTCCATCTGGCTTACGCCCCACCTCTGTGAATATGTTTATAATCACTGGCTTGAGGTCCTCACGATAACCTGAGACCATGTACTCCACTATATATTTCCGCTCATGTGGTACTTCTATCACATTCACATTCTTCACATGGTCGACGCCCAGTCCACTCTTCAATCTACCTGCAAGTTCTGTCAGATGCTCTGGCAGGGTTTTTATCGCTATCCGGTTGATATCAGTGATGGTGATACGTTCATACAGCCCCTCAAGTTCTGATTCGAGCCGTTTCACCAGCTCAGCACCGAAAGCCCACTCCACATCCCTCCTGATATCCACCTTGATCGCGGGTGTAGGAGCAAACACCTTCGGGCTGGATGGTACCATGTTCTCCTTGCCCTGTCCCGGTTCTGGCTCGGATGGCAATTTCACACGCTTGAATTTTATCGTCGTCCTGTCGAGCCCCTCAATCTTGTGCTGTACCGCTCTCACACCCCTCAATAACCCTTCAGGCGTTACCGGGCAGCCGGGAACGAAGAAATCAACGGGTACGATATCTGAAGGGCGGGTTATGTTATAGCTGTTCCAGAACAGCCCCCCTCGCTCACCACACGCCCCTATTACCTCCACGAACTTGGGGTCGGGCATCTGCTCCCAGACAATCCGTAGTGCTCTTGCCATCTTACGGGTGATTGTGCCCTCAACGATGATGAAGTTCGCCTGTCTGGAGATACCCATATTCAATGTACCCAGACGTTCACCGTCAAACCCGCATGCAAATGCATGTGCCAGCTCGACCCCGCAGCAGGAAGTGACAAAATGGCATGGCCACAGGCTCCATTTCACCCCCCACCGCTTCAGCGGTGAGAGTACACCCGTCTTCAGGATGCTTATATTCCTGTCCTTCTCCCCTTCTGCCGTCTTAATCTCCACCATTATTACCACTTCCTCCTCTTTCTCTCTTCCTCTTCCTCTTCTCTCACCTCTCTCCTACCCTATCCTATCTTCTACCACCATACTCGGGCTTAAGTCCTGCTATTTCAAGTGAAGTCCTGTACCCCACATATATAGCGGAAAGCAGGAGCAGAAGCACCACCAGCGTGAGCACCACGAAATCCTGCGAGGGATATGCGGAGAGTATCAGTAGCACCACAATTATCGGCTCCGCTGCCATGAACATGAACATGAACCCAAGGTACTGCATCGGGAGTACAAACTTCGGATACTTTATGGGCGGGTTACCCGCCTCCCAGCGGGAGGTCTTCAGCTCCGAGGGGTAATACAGTGGCAGGAGTTTGACTATGATGAGCAGTGCAACATCGGTAACCACACATATCAGGAGTACCAGAGCGACCAGCACCACATTCTCTATCATCTCCTACAACACCACCCCCAGTGTATGCACAATTGATACGATATTATTAACGAACCAGTCCACCGGCACGAAGAGTACGGTGAGCAGGGTTACCATCACCGCGATGATGCAGATGAAATTGGTGAGATTCATGCGCCATGGCGCGCCGAGCTCGCCTGCGAGCCTGATGTAATATGGGATGGAGATAGCGGAATTGATCACCAGAATAGCTACCAGCCAGAAGTATTCCATCTTCGCAATGGAGAACAGGATGTACAGTTTACCCCAGAATCCCATCAGAGGTGGCATACCAATGAATGAGAAAGCGAGTAGATACATGAGAGGAGAGAAAGCCCCTTCGCCCTTTATCGCATTGAAGAAGCCTATTTTGCCCACTCCATTCGCAAACAGCATGAGCAGTCCACCAACCACTGCATAAAAGACATACTCGGGTTTCACAATCACCACGAAGCATGATAGCACATATCCCATATTGGCAACTGTGGAATAAGCAAGTACCCTCGCCGGCTCTCGCGCGGTCAGTGCCCCTATGTTACCGGAGAACATGGATATTGCCGCGAGCACCGCGGTGAACATCACTATCGAGGGTGTGATCGCAGTTGATGTGGGAATGAGAATCCACATAGCAGCGAGAAAAGGAACTATCTTCGCCAGGGATGCTATGATGGATATGGGTATCGGGTCACCGGCTGTGAAGACATCGGGGACCCATTCATGTAGCGGTGCCACTCCAACCTCGAGTGATAGCCCGAGCACGAGCAGCACATATCCCAGCGCATAGATGTAGGAGAACCCTCCTGCTCCTGCTCCTGCTCCGGCAGCGGTACTTCCACTTCCAATGCCGGTGTGTGCATATACCAGTATGAGCGCCCCGGTGAGGAACATCAGCGTGGCGAGGACCATAAAAGTTATGTATTTTATCCCCACCTCGGTATTCGCTTTACCCTCCCTGAGCATCACCAGTATATAAGTGGGTACAGAAACCAGCACGAGAGCTGCGAGCACCATGGCGAAATCGTGTGAGGTGAAGATGTACATCGTGGCAAGTGCCATCAGACCCACCAGGCAGTAGTCCACACCCTTAATTATGTCCTGTAGCGCCACGAGTGAGAGTAGATTGACGAGCGCGATCAGGAATATGAAGATACCGTAGTAGAATGGACAGAGTGCAAGCCCTATAAAGATGGCAATGAGCGCACCTATGAACCCCAGGGGGCGGAACTTGAACGACCCCGCTGCTCCGAGTACCAGTATCACCAGAGCTACAATCGCCAGTGTGTTCACAGTTACAGCCACAGGTGTACACCTCCTATTGAGACCAGTATAAGTATGAACATCACCACACCGAGCACGATTCTTATGTATCGAGCGAGGTATCCGGTTTGTATAGCCCGGATCCCTCTTGAAATCAGCCCAAATAAGCCCGGCATCACCTTCGTGTTGAAGAACCCGTCTATGGCGCGATTACCGTAGTGATGCACGAGATGCGCCACGAAGAACCCTATCCTGGGTATGATGTAATCATTGAGATAAGGGAGATACATCCGGTCGTTGAAGAAAGTCCCAATCGCGGAGAGCGAATAGATACGTGGCTTATATATCGCCCCGAGATAAGCTACCAGGATGGCGATACCCACGAGGAGAGAGGTGCTCACATAGCCCGCATGTACAAACTTCTCGGTCTCTTCACTCACAAATATGAGGTACCACAGGATGAAGAGGACGGAAGCCATCAACACATACCCGAGTTTCATCAGATTACCGCCTTCTAAATGCTCGTGCTTCGGCTTCTCGCCCTTTATGAAGTTCAAGCTCGTGAATCGCGCCAGTATTGCGGAGTAAGTCAGAGAAGTTGCCAGCAGGAGGATGAGAGGTAGAAGCATCCCCTCGTGAAGCAGGTGCTCCATGACCTCATCCATCGCCGATTTCACCCAGTAAGCGGTGAACGGGGGCATTCCAACGAGGAAAGTCGTTGCTATGACGGTTATGGCGAATGTAACCTTCATTTTACTGCTGAATTCGAGATTGCCCACAGAGAATCGAGTATGCGTGGCATGGATGAGATGCCCGCTCACGAGGAATAGACTTGCCTTCGCAAAAGCATGCACCGCTAAATACCAGAATGCCACGAGTACCGCTAAGGAGACCTCCCACCCGCATACACTCATCAGCGGTTCGGTAATCCAGTAAGATGCAGCAGCACTGCCGAACATCAGTCCAAGACTGGACATTGTGGATGCTGCGAGCAGCACTTTACGCTCTAACATGCCGGTTGCCACAAGTGCGCCATATAAGCCGGAGAGCAAACCTACAAACAGCACAAATAGGTAGACCACATCCAGACCAGGGACGGAATGCAACGTCCATGGCTGGATGTACCACGTGAGCTTGATGAATACATAAGCACCTGCAGCCACCATGGTCGCGGAGTGCAGGAGTGCACTGACGGTTGTGGGACCGGTCATTGCGGTCATCAGCCATTCGCTGAATGGCACCTGAGCAGATTTGGTGAAGAGCCCCATGAGGAGCATGGAGCAGAGGATGATAGTGCCTGCAGCACCGAGCTTCATGAAGAGCTCGCCCCAGGCTATCTCCGAGATGTTCAGGTTACCTGCGAATAGCCATATTGCAGCGATGGCGAAGAACATGGGTACATCACCGAAGCGTATGGTGGAGATGGCACGCCAGCCGCCGAAGCTTGGAGGCCAGCAGAATTCCAGTGGACCCACCTTCCGGGCCGGTACACCCACGTATGCAATCTCGTCATCATCACGGAACCAGTGCCCGATCAACCCCCATGATGCCGCGCCCAAGCCCTCCCAACCCACGAACAGGAGGAAGAGATTGTCACTGTAGACCACGAGGAGCATAGACGCGGTGAAGAGATTGAAGAAGAACCAGTACCATGCTGGGCGGTAGTCGCCACGCATGTAGTCCAGCCCGTAGAGACCGATGAAGAACGCGATGAGGGCGGTTATCACACCCATGTATCTGCTCAGATAATCAGTGATGAGCACAATATCTATCCCTGTACCCGGGATCCATGTATATGGGGATACGAACCTGCAATCTGGCAATTCAGCCGGGAAGTTGAAGAAGATGTAGAGGCTCATGAGTACCGAGATGAAGATGCCGAAGACCGATAGATAGGGCAGTCGTGCAGTCCATGTCCTGCTCTTATACAGGAGTACAATGGGTATACTGCTCACCACGGGTGAGAGGAAGAGCAGTGCGAATACCACCCATTCGTTCATACCCATACCACTCATCTATGGCGTCACACCCCCTAAACCGAATCCCAATCCCGGTATCGTATTCAAGCCATGAATCAGCACCGTTGATAATGGAGGCAGGAGCAGCAGCACGGATATAATCCCGATGATATAGAGTGGCAGATAGAGATAGCGACTTATCTCCAGCCGCTCAGTTGACTTCGGCTTGCCATAGAAGACCTTCCTTATCGTCCAGAAGCCGTACCAGACCGAGAGGATGAACATGAAGACCACCGCCAGTATGACACCCAGACCTGCTCCTGCTCCTGCCGCTGCTCCTGCTCCTGGTTTGAGCCCGATACCAAAGGTCTCGACAACGCCCCTCAATATAAAGAACTCACCGAGCATCCCCACGGTCAGTATCCCGCCGAGGTTGAGGAATCCAACCACCGCAGCATTTGAGATCGCGGGGATGGAATCGTGCAGTCCACCCATCTTATTAATGTCCCGCAGCCCGTGATGAACAGCGATGATCCCACCTGCGGAAGAGAAGAGGATTGACTTACCGAACGCGTGTGACATGTACTGGATGACCATTCCGAGGAGCCCAAAAGGACCCAAACACAGTGCGACCAGCATATAACCCATCTGGGAGACGGTGGAATAAGCCAGCAATCGCTTGAAATCCGTCTGCTTGAATACCGAGAAGCCACCATACACACTCGAGAATATCGCATAAGCGAGTATGGGCATCCGATACGTAGCTATAAAGGAGTAATCAATCAGTGCAATCCTGAGGAGTACATAGCCAGCCAGACCAACAGTCAGGGGGCTTAGCAGCGCACTCACGGGCGTTGGCGCCTCTGCATGTGCCCATGGTAGCCATATGTGTGGTCCAACCACCGGGAGTTCGATTATCATACCCCCGAATATGAACGCCCAGGCAACCATGCCCACACCCTTACCACTTGCCATTAATGCATTCAATGCGAGCGTATTGTTATTGAATGCGAGGATAACAAACCCGGCAAGCGTGAGCACCCCGGCTATCGCGCACCACACCAGATACAGGAGCCCCACCCATCTCCTGTTCCCGTATCCATAGTTATAAATGAGGAGGAAAGCAGTGATGAGCATGAGCTCCATGAACACATATAGGAGTGCGAGGTTACCGCAGTAAACAAGCCATAGCATGGAGGTGGCATAGAGGTTGTATATGAAGATGTACTTCCTGAATTCCACATTCTTATCGAGCTTCATCTCCTCAAACCTGTGCTCCATGTAGGGTAGCGCGAAGAATGCCACCATCGCCGAGACCAGAGAGATTGTGAGCCCAAATGCATGAGAGATGTAATCGAGATTGAGGTAGATATCGCCGATGGGCGGTGAGAACTTCATTAGCAGAATCTCATGAGCACAGCCCCTGAAGAGGCAATAGATGACAGCGAAGAATGGGCTCAAGAAAGCCAGTGCGGAGAGATAAGTAGCTCCCCGGGGCTTAAGAATGGGCGCTATGAAGACTGCTGCGAGTGGTATCAGGAGCGCGTAGATGAATAAGCTCATAGCTTATCACCTCCTGCACTGATGCTCTGCATCAGGATGTTCTTCATCCTCCTGTCCTGTATCACAATCGCCCCAATCAGTACGAGAAGCTCGCCCGCACTGGTGAATATGGTTATTATAGAAATGGCAAATGCTGGATCGGGCGCCACCATGAACATGGGGATGAGCGCCATGAACACCGCGCCGAACATGAGTTCCAGCGAGATCAATAGCCTTATCAGGTCTTTACTCGATAATGCAGCGAGGAATCCTATGACCAGGATGGTAAGGGAGGCTATGTATATCAGGGTTACACCCCCAAGATTTATGGACATCGTCTCCATCATCTCCATCATGGTTAACTCTCCTCCGCTCTGTAAAATTTGAGCACCGATAGGAAGAGCAGTATCGCGAGGGAAGCGAGGAACACGAGCAGCAGCTGATATTCAGGCTTTAAAAACTCAGCGGGCTTGAACAGCGGGATTACCCCCTCACTCGTACCGGTGCTCGGATACTGATACTGATACCGGGAAGCCGGAGAGGATATGGAGATGCTGATACCGATGACCACCGCGGTTATGGTTATAATTGCTGGTATGCACCATACCCATGAGAATTGCCGTTCCGGCATCGCCCGGTATGTGGCTGCAAGCGCTACGGTCACTATTCCGATAGCGCCGATGAATACGAAGACGATCAATACGAAGACCGGCTGGAGGTTGAAGAGGGCATAAACGGTCGCCACCATCACCAGGGTGATGGTCATGTACAACGCCGAGTAGAAGTTATCCTTACTGAGTAAGACACCCAGGGCGGATAATATTATAACCACGCCTGAGGCACCCAGCAATACCATCTCCACATCCATGGATTCAACTTTCTCCACAATATATAAAAAGACTTTCGGTTTTTTCCCGTGATGCCACATCACCTTCACAGGTTCACGGTGGTATTTTTTATTTATCGCGCTATCCATATCTTAACCATACGGGGATTTCAAGAGCGAGAGTGAAGGAGAATGAAGATATCAATGGATATCGAGCTGGAGGACGTTCCCGGTCAGCTGGTGAGGGCATTGACGCCGGTATCAGACCTGGGAGGTAACATACTCAGTGTACTGCATCAAAGGGATAAGAAGACGCCATCAGGGCGGGTGCCGGTTCAACTGGTATTTGAGATGGAGGGTAGTGGAGGAGAGAGGCGAGTGGATAGGCTGGTGGAGAAGCTGAAGTCCGAGGGTGTGCACGTGGTGAGGATAGGGAGGGAGCGACTGAAGGATTCTATGGTGGTTATCCTCATAGGGCACATTGTACACTCAGATATAAGGGATACGATAGACAGGATAGACAGTACAGGGTTTGCGGAGGTGGTGGAGCTCTCACTCTCGATGCCGGGTGTGGACAAGAAATCTTCTGCTTCGCTCACCCTCTCTGCAATAGGTAAGGATGAGCTAAGGGAGGCATTGAGGATACTGGAGGATACAGCGAGTAAGAAGGGCATTATGGTCATCTCACCCATCTAACATCTAATATGGAATATGGAATGGGAATGGAGTATGAGCTATCATGATTATCAGCAGGTTATCACTTATGTCATCTGTTATGTCATCTATCATTACTATCATTATTAGCGGGTAATGGGGAAATGGTGGATAAGGATAAGGGTAAGCCAAAGAGGGTAAGAATCTCGATTGTGGGGTTCGGGCATGTAGGTAGCGGCGTAGCGGAGGTGGTAATGGAGAAGCGTCATGAGATAATGCGGAAGCACGGGCTTGATATGAGAATAGTGGGGATAGCGGACCTGAAGGGGGTGATTATAAACGAGGACGGATTGAGCCCTGATGAGATAGCCCGTTTCAGGGCTGAGCCCGGCGGTGATTCGGAGGGTGGTGATATGAGCAGTGTAGAGCTGATAAGGGAAGTGGAGCACGATGTGATGGTGGAAGCGACACCGACGAATGTGCGAACCGGAGAGCCCGGGCTTACTCATATCCTCACCGCACTGGAGTCCGGGCGGCATGTGGTAACCTCAAATAAGGGACCCCTCGCTCTGGAATACCGGAGGTTGATGGAACTCGCGAGGCGGCGTGACCGGGAACTCAAGTTTGAAGCCACAGTAGGTGGTGCCATGCCACTGATCTCACTGATCCAGAGGGACCTCGCGGGTAATGAGGTCATCTCTATAAAGGGGATACTGAACGGCACGTGCAACTACATACTGACGCGGATGGCGAGGGAGAATCTGCCGTATGAGCATGTACTGCGTGAGGCGCAGGAGATAGGAATCGCGGAGTCTGACCCGTCGAAGGATGTAGAGGGTATAGATACTGCGGTGAAGCTCGTTATATTAGCGAATACGGTATTTGATATGGATGCGACGTACCGTGATGTGAAGGTTCAGGGTATCACGGATATAACGCCGGATGCGCTCAAGCTGGCGAACGATGCCGGGTATGCGATAAAATTGATAGGTGATGTGGACAACGAGGGCAGGCTGGAGGTGGCACCGCGACTGGTACCGGTGGGCGACCCGCTGAATGTCAGCGGTACGTTGAATGTGGCAACGATAAAGACTGACCTCGCAGGTGATGTCACGGTCATCGGTAAGGGTGCGGGACCGATAGAAGCCGCAAGTGCTGTACTATCTGATATAATAGGCATTTATGCATGCTTGTAATAGAAGTATCGGA
>JAODGR010000023.1:0-2061 GCA_025464275.1 Methanosarcinales archaeon | reverse complement strand
GGAGAGCCATATACCGAGGGAGGGACTGTTATATTTAAATGCTACAAAACTGAAGACTCCGGCGGCGTGCAGATCAGGGGGTATGAAATGGCAACCGAAACGGTAGAATAAATGAATTGTTTCTTTTATTATTGTTTTCCTTCATACGAACAAACATCGTAAAAGATACATTTCTTCCCTTTCACCCCATGAAGACATCCTTCAGCAGTGCATACAAAGCCCATTTCCCACAGTGCACGGTCAATTTGTCTAGCATTGAGATTTTGATCTTCACCAAATTTTCTTATAGCTTCAACTAAATTGTTATTTCGATAAAAAGGGAATTCGATTCTTTCAGCAACTCTTCTGGCTAATTTATCCAAGAAAATCAACTCAGCGTAGTCAAGGTCTCTCTTGTTATATAGATTTTCCATTTGCAGAAACAGCAGGGATTTTGTAGCTATTCCTCTTATCTGCTTCAGAATGGTTCTGATAATGACTGTTTTCTTCGTTTTATCTTCAGTAAATGAATTCATTGCCGAGAAGAGGTCATCAAAATTCGAGATTTTGCCATTATTTAACAAACACAAGGTGTCATAATACCAAAAGATTGTCGATTCTTGGGATCTAAATGGCAGCTTAAATCGATTTATTATATTAATCCACTCATTTATTAGACATTTTTCTTTATATTCACAGTTATTAAATGCTTTCAAATTACACCACTTATTTGTGTGATAAAACTTTTCTGACCTGTAAACATTGTAAATCGCATTAATTATCTCTTTATTTGATTTGTTGAAGTCTATTTTCAATATGCTTTCAATCATCTCCTCTTTTGAATCGCGATAAGGACATCCTGCTGGAACATCCTTTTTGAATGTGATTATCTCTTTATCTGAATTTATGCAGAGTTCCACCGTTTTTCTAAGCATAACCTCAAATCTTTTCCCAAATGACTGACTAAATGCAAGATACCACAGAGCGAGGTCAAAATCTCCAGTATAATCCCAGATAGCTTTGAAAGATTTCTTAAATACGTTATCCATGTCCTTATTCTTATTAAGAAGCCAATCACGGTCCACATCGCCTTTTGAATACTCTCGAATGATATCTGCGATTTTTCTTTCTCTATCTCCGGTATAGCTATTTCCGTTCATTCTTATCTCAGACGAGATCAGGATCTACGCCCCAATCTCCTGCTGAACTTAGTGTGTAAGGCGCACTCTCTCGAACGACATCGAGGAAAAATACCTTCTCTTTGGGGGTCGTTGTACCTGCATAAAGGTAGTATACCCTTATTTTGAAAGTAACTTCGTTTTCAAAGTCTGTATCTGTCTCTATTATTTCGGCTCCCAGCAGTTTTCTGCTGTAATATTCAACCTCAAAAAGCTCAGGAAGTTCTTCATCACCTCTCCACGTTTTCGACGTAAGATTGAACATCTTGTCCCACTCTTCCTGTTTCCAACAACTCAACCATTCTGCCATTAGTCTTTCTGGTGTCCCTGTTGCGTAAGAATTAGGATCTATCATTGGATATTCCGTCGGAAAAGCCTGCTGAGTGTTGAACTCCCGCTCAGTCTCGAGTATGTTACCAGCGAACGGAGCGTAAGTAACCAAAGCTCCTGTTAAATGCTCTCCTTTCTCACCAACAACTCTGCTCACAGAATCTGGCTGATTAACGGGTGTAAACAGTGCGCTAACCTCGTATGGCTTTGTATCAAAGGCATAAGGATCCTTGAAAGGACCGAATACCATTGTAAATTCACCATTTTCAACTTTAGATTTTCCCTGCGCGCAAAGACCAGTTGGTGCATCAAGTTGCATCATTAACACTGCTCCATCAGGTAGGTCTGTTCTACCAAAGACTTTTACTTGACCGCTTTGGTAGGTTACTTTTGTAATTTCGAGGTTAGAAAACTCCTTTGCCTGTTCCGCTGTGGGAGTTGGTGCTTCAGGTGTATTTGACAGCAGGAGAGCGATGAGTACCGCAAGAATGAATATTCCTATTGTAAAAGGCAATATCTTCTTGTTAAGTTGCTTCCGCGCTTCAAGTTCATCTGCATTCAAATCCTTGATTCG
>JAODGR010000024.1 GCA_025464275.1 Methanosarcinales archaeon | reverse complement strand
CAAATCGTTCAGGAAACTGACAACACCTAAGAGGAGGACATTTATGCGGAGGAGGGGATTTGAACCCCCGAACCCCTTCGGGACAGCGACCTCAACGCTGCGCCTTTGTCCTCTCGGCAACCTCCGCATCATTCGGTAATCAAATTGAGATAGAACTTTAGCCTTTAAAATTTTTTATTAGGAAAGAACCCGGTCAGTCAGTGCACTGGCATTAGGATTCGCCGCGCTTCACCCTCCACTATCTTGATCACTTCCTTCACCGGCATCTTCAGCTCCTCTGCCACCCGCTTCGCATCCTCGAACTCCGCAGCTATGTTCAGTACCTCACCCTCCGCGCTCATCCCTATCTTCACACCCACCCGCTGCTCCGTACCACCCAGCCTCACCATTATCTCCCTCTTCTCACGCCTGGCAATGTACCTCCTCCGTACCTCCATCTCCCTGACACCCAGTGTGCCGCTCTCTCTCATGAGCAGATATGCCATTCGCCGTGTGTCCTCCGGCGCCGTAATCACCCTGATCACATGCCCGATCCGCCCCTTCTTCATCAATGCCGGCATCACTGTCACATCCTTCGCACCTTCTGCCATGAGTACCTCTACCAGATTACCCAGGAGCTCACCCGTAACATCATCCACATTGGTCTCGAGAACACCCACCCTATCTGTGTCTGTACCCATACCCGTACCCACTCCTCCCTCTGGCTCTTCCATCATGAGATTCATAACCGACTCACTCAGGCTGGCTCTGAGGACATTCGGCACTGGCAGGTCTCTCGCACCGGCGCCATAACCGGTGACGGCAATGCGTAAAGGTGGTAAAGTGGCGACAGAGCGATGGACGAAATGCCCCAGTATCGCCGCACCGGTGGGTGTGAGCAGTTCAGAGGTAGAAGGACCACTCTGAAAGAGTAATGCCGTTCTACGCAGTATCTCCAGTGTTGCAGGTGCGGGTACCGGCATGAGTCCGTGTTCGGTCCTTACATACCCCCTGCCCACCGATATAGGCGTACTTATCACAACCTCCGGGTGGATACTTAAAAACGCTACACTGCTCCCTACAAGGTCTCCTATCGTATCCATAGCGCCTAATTCATGGAAGCTCAGCTGCTGCTTCACCTCACCGTGCACCTTCGCCTCTGCATCTGCTAATAGCTCAAATATGCTCAGGGAATTGTTTATTATCTCCCACTCCAGCCCGCTATCACGTATCATCTGAACCATTTCTCCGTACGTGCGTGTGTGATGCTCACTTTCCACTGCACCGCCCGTGAATTGGACCTTCTTTGCCTTTATACCCCCCTTATCCACCTCTTCTACCTCCATCCTGAGATTGAATGCCGCAACTGCATCCGCTATCTTCGACTCATCCACACCCAAATCAATCAGACTCCCGATGACCATATCTCCTGAAGCGCCGGAGAAGGGCTCAAATATCAATGCCTTCCTCATCTCATATCCTCATACCCTCTATCGTATCGGTAAGATAGATAAACAGATAGATAGACGATATATTTATATGTGTGTTCATACTATGCATCAGTAGTAAGAATGACGAGAGAGGAAGAGGGTTATGTCAGCCCGAGAGTTATGTCCAGAATGATCCGGGTATTACACGTGGATGACGAACCTGCGGACCTGGAGATAACGCGGATACTCCTGAAGCGGGAATCAAAGTGGGATTTTGAGATTATTGGCGTGCAATCGGCGAAGGAAGCGCTTAAACGGCTGGAGACTGAGCATTTTGATGCCATCATCGCTGATTATAAGATGCCCGGAATGGATGGTATAGAATTGTTAGAGGCAGTGAGGAGGTCTGATAAGGGATATGCACGTATTCCTTTTATCCTCTTCACCGGTAAAGGAGGACCAGAAGTGGCGGAGAGGGCACTTGAAAAAGGTGCCAACAGATATATCACAAAAGGCGGGAACACCGCTGCTAAGCAGTGCCATGCACTGGCAAAGGCGGTGGTGGAATTGGTACGCGGGGAACAGGATCAGGGTCAGGGTCAGGAATAGGGTCAGCATCAGAGAGAGTAGACGGCAGTGCATCACCATCACAGGTCATAGCTCACAGGAAGGGCGTAAGTCTCAGCTGGTGATATTCCACACTATCACTATCACTATCCGTAGCCGATGCATGCAGTGAAGGTGAAGGCGAAGATGAAGGTGACGGAGAAGATGGCGAGATATTATAAAGGATGGTATAAGGCTTGACACCATAGAGATTGACCGTACCTGAGATGGGTATTAACCGGAGATGGACATCCGCCATCTCCCGTATCTCGCTCTTTAACTTCGCAGATGGTTTTAAAACCCCTATCATTAAATCCTCTCGCGTCCTCACCCAGGACACCATCTCCGATAACATCCTCCTTATCTCATCTTCCGAATGTATGTCCAGCATTGATAGTCCTATAACATGCAGTACAGGCTTATTCAAACCTTCGTATATCTCAAAATGCTTCTGCATATACGCCTTCAGCGTGTTGCCCATGATATCCACCCTGAACAGGCACGGGTCATCGTCCTCCTTCTCCGAGATGGTGGGCATACGCAGGTTCTTTGCCAGTGCATCCGCATCGAGGTAATTCATGAGCAGTTGCTTCACGGAAGAGGAGTAAAAGCCTTCTTCTGGCATATAGATAACTCCATGGTCATTCAGCATGAAATTGGCAATGGTATGGAATAGAAGCGGGCGATAACTCTGACTGATGGAGTCATCCGCGAGTTCGAGGAGGACGAAACTCCCCTTCGGATAGCCACCTATTATCATATCCAGATCCCTTATCCCGGTGGAATAGGCTTCTCTATCCTCCTCATTCCTCTTTATTAACCTGTGCCTGCCACTCCCCAGCTCACTGGCTGGAATGGTGAACCTCGTGAATTTACCCGCTTCAAGCGTGAATGGATAGCTGATTCGAGGCACCAGGAAGCCCCTTAACTTCTCTATAAACAGCCTCCTCACTCTTCTCCCTTCTATCTCCTCCTTATCCAGTCTAACAATACCGTCAACCAGATAATCCAGTTTCCTCTCCCCTGCGTATTCGGTGATGAGGAGTAGACGGGTTCTTGTCTTTCGCGCAATGTCAAGCATGGAGTTCTCCAGCTTTTCTATCCCTACCTGGTTATCCCTCCCTATCTGAAATGATACAGCGTCCCAGCTATCTATTATCATAATTTTAACATCCTCCTCTGCCACGAGACTGTAAACAGACCTCAAGAAGCTCCTGACATCCTCATAGAGCACCTGGAATTCTGATTCCGAAAATTCCGACTGCGTCGCGTCTATGATATTGTGCGGTGGTACGCGGCTCTCTAACCCTGGGAACTGCTTGTACAGCACTGCAGGGTCTATCCTGGTGGAGATGTAGACCCCTTTCGTCTCTTCCTGGCATAGATGCTCGAGCAGTGTAATGGCATAGGTGGTCTTACCAGTACCGGGTGCACCTTTGAGCAGGATTGAATAGCTCTCCATTGATTTCAATGCATGTGCCACCTCATCCACATCTCCATTCATATCATATACCTCCGATATACCCTACCCCTCTCCTTCATTGCCTCATGTTATGTGAAGAAGAATCAGATCTTACCCCCTATCCGCCTGTACGTCTCCCTCGACCTCTTCTCTATTATCTCCTCTATGCTCTTACTCTCTTTTATGCTCTTCACTGCACTGATGAAATCGAATAGCGCCTTTGCATACGGGTTGTTCTCATTGGCTTTGATCACCATAGATTTCCCTATGTCTATCTCTCTCAATATCCCAGCCTCCACAAGGTCGGTTATCACCTTCCTGGCTGTGACATGACTCACATTGAGCGTGTTAGCGAGCCCGGTGATGTTATTAAAGTAGCCATTATTATTGTAAAAGAGGAGAATAACCTTGAGATGGATGCTGTTCTTACCGAATATCTTCTTTAGTACGTCCATCTTCTCCTTCTCTTATTTGATGTGGATGGATATATAGCTATTCCGGTGATGTAAAAATATATTGGCAATGTTATAAATATAATGTTAAATGGTCTGGAAAACTGCTCACAACATTTTGTAAATCTGAAGAGCAATCACGGCTCAATTGCTGATATGCCGAATAAACCGATGAATAAAAATAACGGTATCTAACATCTTCCTAATACTACCGCACATCAACAACACTTGCTATGGTACTATGAACCTATGAACCCGATAAGACACGTATTAACTGCCCTTCTACTATTGCTCCTCGCAGTTATAGCGGGTACACTGGGCTTTATGTATCTCGAAGGACTCTCTCCATTCGACGCACTCTATATGACCGTTGTTACCATCACCACCGTGGGGTACGGTGATATAACACCAGGAAGCTTCTATGGTCGCATCTTCACCACCGGATTGATTATATGGGGCGTCAGTATAACCTTATACGCACTGATAGAGATAATGGAATTGGTACTGGAGGGTAGATTGAGTGAAGCTTTTGGCATTGTCAGGGTGAAGAGGAGCGTGGCAAAGATGAAGCAGCACATGATCATCTGTGGCGGAGGGCGTACCGGGAGCATGATAATAGAAGAATTCAATGCAGAGGGGATAGAATACGTGGTGATTGAGCGTGACCCGGAGGTGGTGAAGGGGCTGAAGAAGCGGGGGATACCCGTGGTGGAGGGTGATGCCACCGAGGATGAGACACTGATAGAAGCGGGTGTGGAACGCGCTTCCGGGCTGGTCTCCACACTCCCCTCCGATTGTAACAACCTCCTGCTATGCATCACCGCGAAGAGCCTCAATAAAAACCTGGACATAGTGACGAGAGCGAGTTCACAGGAAGCTGCCAAACGGTTGTACAGCATAGGAGCGAGGAAGGCAGTGATAGTAGAGGCGATAGGAGGCAGAAGATTGGCAATGAGCCTGATAAAACCCGCAGTTGTGGATTTCCTCGATGTGGTATCGAAGACAGGGGAGACTTCTCTGGAGGCTTTGAGGGTCGAGCGAGGTGCGAAAATAGCGAACAAGAAGGTGAAGGACTTGAAGATAAAGGAGAAGATAGGTGCAATAATCATCGCGATCATAAGGGGGGAGAAGGTGATATCGAACGTGGGACCTGAAGACGAGATACTGGAAGGAGATACCGTGATAGTGGTGGGTAAGAGGAGATCCCTGGACAGGCTCGATGAGATGGATTTCTTCTAATACCGAGCCTCCCGCTCAGTGCTGTGAGGTGCCTCATCGCGGCTAAGATTGCTTCTCCTCTTGTATTGCCTGTGCCAATACAGGATGCTACTGGCTCCCCTGCTCTGATAAACCTGCCCTTCGGCGGGATGTCCGCTATACCATCACCGCCCTCACCGGCACCGGTGCCTGCTTTGAAATCACTCACAATACCGTTCACAACCATATCCCGGTCCGCATAAAGAATGAACTTCACTGCATACCTGCGCATGGTGACCCGGTCGGGGAGCACGCCCTCTCTGACCGCTTTTATGGATTCTGAGACAAGATTCAGCCCGGTGGAACGTTCTACTGTATCGAGACTGCCCTGAAAGCGGGGATTGATCTCTATCAGGAATGGCTGCCAGGAAGAGCCCCCGGTGGAGATAACGAAATCGAAACCGTTAGAACCTTTTAATCCAAATTCAAGTGTCAAGAACTCGGCAATCTCACACATCTGTTCATAAACCCGTGCATGTGATGCCGGGAGTGTGAGAGGGGTGATGTTACCACAATAAGAGAATGAGCCAGGCGCATGGAGTGCCGCCAGCCCGATTAGCTGCTCATTTACAGCAACCGATACAGCCTCCTTACCGGTGGAGAGCGTGGATACGGAGGCATGCCTACCCCTTATATATTCCTGTATTATAAAATTGAACCCCTGAGCACGGGTCTGTGCTGTTGCAAATCGAGTTACGTCCTCATCGCTCATGCACAGTACATTCATCCTCCCACCACCGCCATAAATCGGCTTCAATACCACTGGATAGTGCAGCTCCTGCTCAGCATCTCCACATCCTCTCCCCATCTCCTCAACATGGCATGTGCGGGGGTGGGGTATATTTAACTCCTCGAGCTGAGCTGCCAGCCAGGCTTTGTTCGATACCTCCTGCATCTTGGATGGTGGATTACCCAGTATCTTATCCTGCTCCCTACCCTGTACGAACCACAGGTCGGCATTCTCCAGCCCGGAGCCGAGGATGATACCGTCCATGGCACCTGCCTCGCTCTTATCGAGCCCGTGATGGCGATTTAAGAGATGCTCCAGGGGAATGTATCGCCTGGCACACCACTTCGTATCCTCATCTCCGAACGCATCAGCGGCATACATCTCGTAGCCCGCTCTGGCACCGGAGCAAACGATGTGCCTGACCGAATATCCCACCGCCAGTATCTTCTCCATGCCCTCACTCACTCACATTCATGTATCATATCATGGAGTATCTTAATTAATCAGGAAGTAGATATTATCTTCTATCAAAATGCCCCGGAGAATATGGCTGAAGGAGATAATACTGGAGAACTTCATGTCCTATGAATATGCGAGGATACCGCTCAAACCAGGTGTGAATCTGGTCTCCGGTCCCAATGGTGCAGGTAAATCGTCCATCTTACTCGCGATTTCCGTGGCTCTGGGGCAGATATACACAGAACGTAGCAGGCGATTACGTGACCTGATAAGACGAGGTGAGGAGATAGCCCGGATAACTCTCGTCTTTGATAACCGAGCGGAGGGCGGGAAGAGACCCATCAGCTACTCCGATGCCGATACCTTCATGCTCTCACGATACCTGCGCAGCGATGGAAATTACTGGTGGGAAGCGGAGTACAGGCGAGTGAGCTATGAAGAGGTGAGCAGGTTATTCAAAGACTTCGGGCTCGACCCGAATAATATGCTCATCATAATGCATCAGAACACCATGGAGCAATTCGCACTGACAACGCCGCAGGAGAAGTTGAAGATGTTAGAAGATGCGGTTGGCTTCAGTGCCTACCGGGAGAGGGTGATAGAAGCTAAGAATCGGCTGGAGCGCATCATCAGCGAGGATGAGTCCATATCAACACTCCTGGGCAAGGCGGAGGAGAGCCTGGGGTACTGGAAGGAGATGCATGAGCGGTATTTGCAGCGCAGAGAGCTCTTAGCCAGGCAGGAATGGCTGAAACGGGAAGCGATCTGGGCACGGATATTGAAGCAGGAAGCAGTATTGAAGGCACTTCAGGGACGACTGAGAATGAAGGAGCACGAACTCCATGCGAACCAGAAGGAGATGGAACGCACGGAAGAGAGCATAAAGATGTGGCGAGAGAAGCTCGATACCTGGAAAGTGAGCACCAGGGAGGTATTTTACGAACTCCTGCACCTCGAGAAGGAAGCAACGAGCATTGAAGACCTCATCACCCATCTCCAGGAGATGGAGACGATATTTGGAGAGATGGGGAGGTATGAAGAAGTGGAGCGTCAGAGCATGAAGGAGAAGGAGGCAGAGCGGAGACTGGAGCAGTTGAAAGAGATGATAATAAGGGCGCAAAGCGAACTCGGCGCACTTGAGAGGACAATAGAGATGAATCTCGAGACGTATATCAGCTATTGTGTAAAGGGTGAGGTGCTGAAATTCAAACGGGAGATGATAGCGGATGAGATAAGAGAGATAAAGGGTGAGATGGAGAAGGTGAAACATAAACTGGAGGAGCTGGCACCGCTACGCCGGAAAGCCGGTGCACGGATAGAGACAGAGCGGAAGCAGAGTGAGATAGAGCATGAGATTGAGCTGATAAATGCGAAGATAGAAGCCCTGGGTAAGATACCCGAAGAGACGGAGGAGATATACTCCTCATATGGCAGGTTATACGAGGAATTGAAGGCGAAGGCGAAGATAGTGGAGGCGAATAAAAGAGAGAGCCTGAAGGAACTGGATACGAGGACTCGCGTCTGGCGAGATGCGATATCCGGTCTGCTTGACTCTGTAAATCGCTCGTTCATGGAGATTATGTCATGTATAGGTGCAACGGGGTTAGCACGGCTGGTGAATCCAGATGATATAGAGAATGCGGGTCTGGAGTTATATGTGGGCTTCCGTGGCTCACCGCCTGTGCTCTTTGATTACTATACCCAGAGTGGAGGTGAGAAGACGGCATCAATTATGGCTTTCCTCCTCTCCATTCAACAGCTGATACAGTCACCTCTCAGAGCGGTGGATGAGTTCGATATACACATGGACCCGAGGAATCGTGAGGAGATCTACCGGAGGATGGTCGCATTGATGAAGGATACCGAATGCCTGCTGATCACCCCCAGCCAGTTGACTGTGAGTGACCCTGACGTGCACGTAATAGTGGTGCAGAAGGTACAGGGGCACTCGGAGATAAGAGAAGTGAAGTAGTATGATGAGAGGTTGCGGGTGAAGCGCGCTCCCTATCTCTTAATGTTAAAGTCAATCTCAATGTCAAGACCCGCAGCCGTAGCTATCGCACTGAGGATATCGGCAAAGGTACTCCTCTCCGCCACCATAACCCGCTCCGGATGGATACCTATGCCCGCTTCTAATATCGTCCCGGCAGTTAAATCGCCGATAGCCGCTATATTCGCACTCCTCAATAGTGAAGTTATCTCCCCTCTCATACCGAACCTTGAGGCGAGTTCGATGAACATCTTAAATGTTAATGAGCTTGTGAAGATGATATAATCGGGCTGATAATGGATGAGCTCCTCGAAGTGCATCCGCTCGGTTTCATCAGCTATTGGCCGTGGTTCATAAACTGCTATATCCATTACATCCGCTCCTCTATCCTGAAGGAACTCGATAATGCGCTTATTGCCCGCGGCACTCCTGAGGAACAGGATTTTGGTGCGAGTGGCGGCTTCTGCTTCTGCCTCTGCCTCTGCTTCTATATGTGCTGCCAGTAGCTTCATAAGCCCCTTCGCACTGTACTCCCCGGGCATTAGCGAGACATGGACACCGTGTCTGTGCAGCTCCTCACGCGTCACCGGACCGATAGCGCATACCTCTGTGGTGGCAAGCTTCTCCTTCAGGTTGAAATTGCCATGCTCCGCAAGGCTGAACGATTTCTGCACGCCGTTCAGGCTGGTGAAGACCACGATGTCCACGGTATCCATGAAAGCTAACTTCAACTCTTCCACCGCATCTCTGCGCTCCACCAGTTGAAATAGGGGGAAGCCGAAGAACTCGAAGCTGTACTTCGCTGCTTCTTCCCTCGACTGCGCGATGAGGTTCTCAGGACGAAATGCCGCTATCTTCACCTTTACCATCTCTTGAGTCCTCACTCCTTCCCGGTATCCTTCACCGCTATCTTCACCATTGCAGGTCTTAATACCTTATCATGGAATATATACCCCTTCCTGACCACCTCGGTAACTGTATTCTCCGGCTGCGTAGCACCCGCATCTCTGCCCACCACCTCGTGTCTGAACGGGTCGAACTTCTCACCTTCTGCCTTTATCTCCTCCAGCCCATTTCGTCTCAAAAGTTCGTCCAGTTGCTTCACGGTCATTTCCACACCCTTCACCACTCCCTCACTACCACCCTCTACTCCTCCCTCTACCCTGCCATGCCGCATTGCCGCTTCCAGCGAGTCCTTGATGGGTAACAGTTCAGTAATAAAGCACTCAAGTGCGTAATCGGCGAATTCTCGCTTCTCCTTCGCCATTCGCCTCTTATAATTCTCAAAGTCCGCCTTCAAATACTGCAATTCAGTCAGGTACTGCTCACCGCGGGCTATACGCTCCACCTCCTTCTTCTTCCTCTCCAGCTCTTCACTCAGTACAGCAATGGCATCCTCTGCATCCTCTATCACTCCCTGCTCAGCTTCTTTCTGCTCCTGCTCCTGCTCCTCCTCCGCTTCATGCTCAACTCCCTTAACCCCTTCCCTCTCTAAATCAGACTTTATTCTGGCAAGTTCGTTTATCACACCGCTCAATTCCCCGCTCAACTCGGTCAGCCGCTTCAACTCGCCCTCCACGGTCTTTAAATAGCCCTTCGCTTCCGCTTCCAGTGCCTCTATCCGCTCCTTTATCTCCGCTCCACCATCCGGAACCATGACCATATCAAGGAGAAATCTCCACTTTTCTTATGAAAAAGTTTTTTAGAAGGATGGAGTGGCATGTTCCTGGGCATAGATATAGGAGGCGCGAACACGAAGATAGCCTCTTCCGATGGCTCCTTCGTGGATTCATTCTACGCACCGCTGTGGCGTGATAGAAGACGTGTTTACCATCTCCTCCGCCGCCTCTCAATCGATATTGATGGTGATATTGAGGGTGTGGGGGTGGTGATGACCGGTGAACTGTGCGACTGTTTCAGAACGAAGAGAGAGGGTGTACTGGCAATACGAGATATGGTATCGGAGTCGGTGATATCAACAGAGCCTCAATTCTTCGACTGCAATTGCAACTTCAGGCACGGTGAAGCGGTAGAGAGAGAGCCCCTTGACTTCGCTTCCACCAACTGGCTCGCCTCTGCGAAGTTCATAGCCTCGATGCACTCTTTTAAAGATGTGATATTCGTGGATATCGGGAGCACCACCACGGATGTAATCCCCATTGTGGATGGTGAGATAAGAGCGAAGCGGCGGGATATTGAACGCCTGCACTCACATGAACTCTTATATTCCGGTGTGTTGAGGACTAATGTCGCTGCATTGCTGCGAACGGTCGAATTGAACGGCGAGGAATACCCGACCTCTTCTGAATTATTTGCAATAACCGCGGATGCATATCTCGTACTGGGTGATATAACCACGGATGATTACAGATGTGAGAGCCCAAACAGTTATGCCTTCTCTGACGAACGAGCTGCAAAGAGCAGGGAGAGTGCAATGCGGAGGCTTGCAAGGGTGGTGTGCAGCGACCTCGAGGAGATAGGTGAGGAGGGTGCACTCAGTATCGCAGCTCAGGTGAAGGCTACCCAGGTTCGTGAATTAACCGCCGCTATGCATGAGATGGAGACACGATATCGGCTGAGGAAGGTGGTATCAGCGGGGATAGGGGAGTTCATCGTTAAAGAGGCGGCAGAAGCACTGGCACTGGAACTCCTGCCTCCTCCATGGGATCGCAGATTAGCGGGGGTATTGCCCGCATATGCGGTAGCGAAACTGTTAGAAGAAGAGCGGTACGCAACCCTATCCTCCCAGACCAAGCTCATGAAGGACGAGTAAATCTATCTCATCCGCCAGTTCCGCGAATCGTTCCTTGAATTCAAATAATTTCTGGACCTTCTCAGGCTCTAAATGCGCGCGTTCTATCTTATCCTCAACGTCTACCTCCTTGTGATACAGGTCGTCAATCAATGCAAAGATACCGGGGCGCTTACTCCTGAACTGCTTCAAATCCGCAGTTATATCCTCACCTCGCTTATACTTCGCTCTTATCGCTTCAAACTCACTGAAGATGCTCTCACTCTCTTTGTTAAAATCCTCAACCCTCATTATAAATGCTCGGGGTATCGCCTCCTCTTCAGTATCTCCTTCTATCATTTTGACTATAACCAATAACCAATAAAGGATGCAGGGTATATAAATAAGCTTTGCGCATTTGCTTTTGCGGAGGCTGTCACGATTCAATGGCGGGGGAGGGGTTTATCCTTCACAATAATGCAAGTTACAAGAATACCGGTGAAGAACCCGGCGAACGAAGCTATGAGCGCGAGCAGGAAAGCAACAGTATCACTACCTGATATCCCACCGGCGAAGAAGCCACCAAATAAGCCGATGATGGTAAGACCCGAGATAAGGATAGAGTAGGGGAGTGCGCACAAAAAAATATTACCCCTCAGTTTGTCTTTTATCTTTACCTTTACCTCCGCAATCCTCTGCCGCATTTACACCTGCTATCTTATCTTCGTCCACAGCATGAACGCAATCAGGAGTGCGTATATGGCTATAGCCTCAGCGAGTGCGACGAATATCAATACCCGCCCGAATATTTCGGGCTTCTCGGCAGTAGCGCCAACCGCGGCAGTTCCCGTACCTGATATAGCAAAGCTTGCACCGATTGCACCTCCCGCCATTGCAATCCCTGCCGATATAGCGATCCACCCACTGTCTGTCACTCCTCCCGCTGCTCCTCCTTCCTGTGCGGATGCCACTCCTGTGAGCACCAGGAGCAGACAGAGCGTAAATGCCAGCTTCAGCTTATATCTCATCCTCATCCTCATCTTCTTCTTTACCTCACCCTTTTTAAGAGAAGGGAAGAGTCAAGAGGTATATAAAGGTAGCGGTTTTTTGTTTTTGCCACTTATCTGTCTGTCCTTTTTATATAATTTATGATATATATTATACCCGCAATGAAGAACGATGAGTCAATCGAGCGAGCGGTGAGGCGAATGAAAGCCATGATGATGAACTGGGGATTTAGTGAGGGTTGCAGTATGGTCTATGCAGTACTCGCCACCACCCGCGAGCCACTCACCGCGGAGGAGATAGGAAAAAGGACCAGCTATGCCTATTCCTCCATCATCAATTACCTCAATACGCTCATACGGATGGGGCTGGTCGACCGTGTGAGGCGTTTCAGGAAGAACCTCTACATCGCGAACATCAATTTCGTGGCTCTGATAAAGGCTGAGCTTGACCGTATCAAGGACTACCTGAGTCAGCTCGGTAAAGACCTGGAGGGAGTAAAAGAGCTTGAACACCTCAACTGTAAGATAGAACATGCAATGGCTTATTTGAAGCGCGTAGAGCATGCAGCAGAGAAGACAGAGGGGAAAGAGGAGGAATGAAAGATGAAATTCACGATGATGGATAGACATCCTCTCAATCTCAATCCCAGGATTGTGCTCACCGCTGATGAGACGATGATGAGCAGGTACCGGTGGGGTATATTCGTGGGCTTCTCCACCTGCATGCCTCGCGGTATCATCCCCGACTGGTTCTATTTCAGTGTATGGGCGCCCCCGGTACCCCGTAAGAACGGGCGTGCACTCTATGCCGATTTCGGGCTGAGGGTCATGGAGGCATCACTGGCTGAAGTATTCGGTCCCGACGAGGTCGCTGTTGTGCATCCACGAGATTTGGAGCGCATGGCAGGCAGCAGAACGGAGATAATAGGCGTTAGCGGGCACGATTTCCTGGGTATTAATCCACCTACTTCGGAGTTCGTTGATATGCTCAATACCGGACCTCCGTACAACCGTGTGAAGTTCTTTGAATTGATGAAGAAGCCGGTGATGAAAGAGAAGATTGTCGTGGCAGGAGGTAAAGCGGCATGGCAGTTGGCTGATGAAGAGCTTATGGACAAACTGAATATTGATTATGTCCATCTTGGCGAGGGTGAGATCACGGTACCTGAGATGTTCCGGAGGATACTGGAAGGCGAGCGACTGCCGAGGATAATAAAGGGTAAGGAGCCAGACCCGGATGAGATTCCAAATATCCGCGGTGCCACGATTCATGGTCTGGTGGAGATAGGGAGGGGTTGTGGGCGTGGCTGCTCATTCTGCACGCCGAACATGCAGCGCCTCCGGTACCAGTCGATAGAGCATATCGTAAGGGATGTGAAGACGAACATAATGGCAGGTCAGACCTCCATCTGCCTCCATTCCGAGGATGTGCTCAGGTACGGCGCTAAGGGGATAGCACCAGATGAAGCGCGGGTATTGAAGCTCTTCAGAACTGTTACCGGTATCGATGGACTCAGAGACATTGGCACGAGTCACATAGCCCTCGCCACCGTCTATCATAACCCCGGGCTCGTTAAGGCGATAGCAGAGATGTGCTATTCAAGGGTCGAGAGCATGAACTGGCTGGGTGCACAGACTGGAATAGAGACAGGCAGTCCTCGGCTGATCGGGAGACACATGAGGGGTAAAGCGTTACCGTCACCGCCGGAGCGCTGGCGCGAGATCGTACTCCAGGCTTTTGGTATCCTCGATGACAACCACTGGATCTGTGCTGCAACACTGATAAATGGACTCCCGGGTGAGACCGCTGACGATGTCATTAAGAGCATAGAACTGGTGGAAGACCTTAAGAAGACCTCTACACTATCCCTTATAGTGCCGATGAACTTCGTATCAATGCGCGGCTCTGCACTGGACACTGAAGAATCGTTCAATATGCGACGGATGACACCTGAGCACTGGCAACTGATGGGCGAATGCGTGGACCACGACCTGAAGGTGGTACCCCGACTGTTGAGGATGTACAGGAAGGATAGGAGTATGAAGAGCTGGCTGCTCAGTCTCGCCGCCACACGTATGGCAAGAGCATTGCAGAAGTATGTGAACAAGATGCTGAAGGGTGAGCCACCGACCGCCCGCCATGAAGTGAGCAGATGGTTCAATCCAGATATACCTGACCTCAGGCGCGCGGGTTAGTTAAACATGCACCAGTGTACGTGAAATATAATTATACCCTTACACATCTATGTTATAGTATACCCATAGCAGGAGAGGAGAGAGGAGAAGAGGGGGTGAGGATGAGATGGCAATGGCAATGGAGATGTATTATACGGTTCAGCAGCCAAAGCGGGTGGTCTTTGGCAGTGGAATAGCCCATAAGATAGGTGCAGAAGCGAAGATGCTGGGTGCGAAACGCGCACTCATCGTTACTGATAAGACGATGGAGGAGAGGGGGTTATGTGCGAAGGTGGAGGAGCCTCTGAGAGAGGTCTTGGAGGTGGATATCTTCGATAAGGTCACTTCTGAGCCCACTTTGTCCACCGCTGATGAGGTTGTTACTGCATCAACCTCGGGGGCTAATTACGACCTGATTGTGGGCATAGGTGGCGGAAGCGTACTGGATATGGCGAAGGTGGCATCAGCCGCGGCAGCCAATCCCGGGCAGGAAGCGAGTGCATTCCTGGGTGCCAACAAGATTACCAATCCAGGCGTACCCAAGATTCTGATTCCCACCACCGCCGGTACCGGCTCTGAAGCCACACCTTTTGCACTGGTGATTGCAGAGGGCAAGAAGAAGGCGATAGCAAGCCCCTATAATCTCGCCGATGTCGTATTTATCGATGCCTCATTCACTGCTACTATGCCACCGCGTGTGACGGCTTTCACCGGTATGGATGCATTGAGCCATGCGATAGAGGCATTTCTATCCCGCGGTGCAAATCCACTGACCGATTCATTTGCACTGGAAGCCATGAGGAAGATAAGTAACAACCTTGAGCAGGTCTTCTCACACGGTGATGACCTCAATGCGCGTATGGAGATGTCATTAGCAGCGATGCTGGCGGGCATAGCATTTGGGAACGCGGGCGTTATCGCCGGGCATGCAATTGCTCATTCCTTTGGTGCGAGATATAAAGTGCCTCATGGTCTCTCTGCTGCACTCACTCTGCCACATATCATGGAGTATAATGCTCCGGTGGCAGGCGAGAGGATGAAGGCGATGGCAATGGCACTGGTGGGAGAAGGAGGTGCAGAAGCGGCATCAAAGGTGGTAGCACATGTGAGGGGGATGATAGAGCGGCTGGAATTACCTGCCAGGTTATCACAGCTGGGTGTGCCGAAGGAAGACCTGCCGGAGCTGGCGGAAGCGGTGGTGCAGGAGAAGGGCTATCTGAAGCGTAATCCGCGAGAGATGGGGCTCGAAGATGCGAGGAAGATACTGGAGCGCATGTGGTAACCGTTAACCTATTCTCCTCCGCTTTTTTTTTTAACCACCAGAGACTATTCTGATAACCTCTATCTCGGCATCGGAGTCAACCTGCTCATCCTCCGGTACCACCCTGCCATTACAGAGTACAATGACCTCCACTGGATTGAGCTTTAGATGTGCAAGCAGGTCTTCGTAGGTAGACCTCTCCGGGATTGAAACTTCCACCTCCACACCCTTCCCAGCTCCTGCTCTGACCCTGACGCTGACCCTGACGCTGACCCTGACTCCCTCTCCGCCTTCATCTCGCCCGCTCGTACTTCGCTCCTCTTGCATCCACTGCGAAGAACTCACCGGCGATGTGGCATAATGGATTTGCTTTCTCCACGTCCATTATACCTTCCTTCCCCTCTACGCTCCACCACTCATCTCGCACACCCACCGACTGCACCCGTCCTACAACCCAGATATGGTCACCCAGCTCGAAACTATCCTCGAGCCTGCATTCTATCCACGCTATCGCTTCTTTTATCCGCGGTGGTCTCACCTGCTCCGCTCGCTCTTCCGTCAGTCCGGCATGCTTCAGCTCATCATCCTCATAGGGATAGTCGGTTTCCAGCACATGCATGAGCTCACCAAAGTTCTTATCCACCACATTCACCACGAACTCACCGTTAGCCTGGATATTCCTCCATGTGTCGTGCGCAGGACTGCAGGAGAACCCATACAGGGGTGGGTCAAAGCTTATGGGCGAGTTAAAACTGAAAGGCGCGGCATTTGCTATCCCCCTCTCCGAGACCGTGGTAATCACCACCACAGGGCGAACGAGCAATTTCGGGTATGCATTCACTCCCAGTTCCATCTCTTCCTCCTCTACTTCTACATTCCGTACGTATTGTATCATATCCTATATGTGCGTCTATATATTTGTACTTATTGATGAATGGATAGATGAATGCGAAGGGGCACGGCAAAGCCAGTGGTGCAGGAACGGTAATAAATGCAATAGCCACATATAAAGGGTCTGCATTCGGTATCACCCTCTGGACGCATGCGGAAGTGGAACTTGGAACGGATTTCAAGGGTATAGAGGGGCACATCGAAGGAGAAGCGGGGAGTGATGGAAGAAGTGCCGATACACGATTGATAGAGCGATGTGTGGAACTGGTACTGAAGAGGTTCGATATGCCACCATCCGGGTACGTATGCACACGGAGTGAGATACCGGCAGGAAGTGGGCTGAAGAGCAGCAGTGCAGCGGCAAATGCCACCGTGGTTGCCACACTGGATGCAATAGGGGAAGAGATGGATGCTCTGGACGCGATAAGGATAGGAGTGAATGCGGCACTGGACACGGGTGTCTCGATCACCGGCGCTTTCGATGACGCATGCGCTTCTCTGCTCGGCGGGTTCGTGATAACCGACAACAGGAATAATGAACTGATAAAGCGTGTGGAGAAGGACTCAGATGTGCTCATCTTCGTACCCGAGGAGAAGGCATTCACCGCTGATACCGATGTGAGGCGGTCACGGCTGATAGCACCATGGGTGGAGATTGCTTATGAACTCGCTCTGAGAGGCGAATTTGAGGAGGCAATGACATTGAATGGATTTCTGTATTGCGCAGCGTTGAATTTCAGTCCGGAGCCGATGTTGAAAGCGCTGGAATGCAACCCAAATATACGTGGCGTGAGCTTATCGGGTACCGGTCCTTCTTTCGTGGCTCTCATAGATAGAGCAGTGGCAGGTGAAGCTGAAATTGACTTATACAATGCATGGCGCGAGCTGGAAATGGAGGGGCGGGTGATAAAGGCGAAGATAAATAATGTACCTCTATACAAACACAAACCCGGTTCAGAACCGGAGGGTAGGGTGTAGGGTGAATAGTGTAAGGTGTGAGAGATGGGAGTGACATTCCAGAGGGGAGCACTGGGCATTGCGGAGAAGGACCTGCGAATTGAGTTCAGACGCCCTTACGAGCTCATATCAATACTCTCATTCTCACTGGGTTCTATCCTCATCTGCAGTTTCGCATCCGGCACCAGGGTAGAGCCTGAAGTGGCTGCTGCATCGATCTGGGTGATCCTCTTCTTCACCAGCATCCTCACCTTCACCACCTCCTTCATACGCGAGGCAGACCGTGGCACACTTGGTGGTTTGAAGACACTGCCCTGCTCTCCTATGGCTATCCTCGGAGGCAAAATCATCTATGGCACTGTGCTACTCCTGCTCGTGGAATGTGTACTCATTCCAGCAGCGGTCATCTTCATGAATATCAGTTTAGGGGTGCAATTACCGGCTATATTACTCGTATGCATACTCGGTGCCATCTGTCTCGCATTTGCAGGCTCTTTTATTTCCGGGCTCGTGATGTTCTCCGAGGGTAAGACCATGCTGCTCTCTTTCCTGCTCATACCCTCATGCTTCCCCGTACTCCTCATCTCGGTGAAAGCGACGAAGAAACTCCTCACTCCAGGTTACATGCTGTTAGATATAATGCCCGAACTGCAGCTATTGACCGCTTTCCTGCTCACGCTCACCGCGGTAATGACCTTCACATTCGGGTTCGTGCTCGAGGAGTGAGGATAATGAAACTGGCAGCACTGGTCTCCGGTGGTAAAGACAGCATATACGCAACCTACACAGCCAGGATGAGGCAGGGTCACGAAATTCGGCTACTCGTCACCGTTAAATCGCTCAATCCAGAATCATACATGTATCATCTACCAAATATAGAGCTCGTGAGACTGCAGGCGAGGGCGATGCATCTACCACTGATATTACGTTCCACAGTGGGAGCGAGGGAGGAGGAGCTCGATGTGCTGAGACAGGCTCTACGTGAGGCGAAAATAAGATACGGGATAGAGGGTGTGGTATCAGGGGCGATATACTCCAATTATCAGAGGAGCAGGATAGAGCGGATATGTGAGGAGCTTGAACTGGAGAGTGTAACACCTCTCTGGGGTAGAGACCCGAGAGCACTCTGGCAGGAGATGTTCGATGCCGGCTTCGAGGTGATAATAACCGCAGTTGCCGCTTATGGGCTCTCTGATGAGTGGCTTGGGCGATTGATGGACCGTGATGCATTACGCGAACTGTGCGATTTATGCCACCGGTGCCGCGTATCCACGGTGGGCGAGGGTGGCGAGTTTGAAACCCTGGTCATTAACTGCCCGCTCTTTGACGGGAGAATCCGGATTGTGAGATGGCATACCGTATGGGATGACAAAACGCTGAACGGGCAATTCATTGTGGATGATGCCTTCCTGGAGAGGGTAGGGAGAAGAGAGTGGATGCAGCCCTCGCTGCCGCACTACTGCCCTGAATGAGTGCAAATGCGATGTCCTTCGGACCCGCGGCGGTACCTGCTATGAATATCCCTCCACGGTCCGTATCCACAGGTCCTGCTCTGGAATGCCGTTCCTGAAATAGCCCGTCATCCGCAACCGGGATATTCAGCATCTCCGCCAGTCTCTCAATATCTGCACCCGGTACGAAGCCAGTCCCAAGAACGACCAGCTCTACCTCTATGTTCCTCACCACTCCTTTCATCGTATCCTCTACCCTTATCACGAGATTGCCCGCCTCGTTCTTCATCACTTCCCCCGGTCTGCCACGAATGAACCTGATCCCGAGTTCGCGTGCACGTGTATAATACTCCTCATAACCCCTGAAGACCGCTCTTATGTCAATATAGAATATGTAACACCTGACATCCGGACGCTTCTCCTTCAGCAGTATTGCATTCTTTATGTTCTCCATGCAGCATACACCACCTGAGCAGTATACATTCTTTCTTACATCGCGTGAACCCACGCAGTTGATGAACCCCACACGCATGGGCTCACGGCAGTCTGAAGGTCTGATGAGCGTCCCACCGGTGGGTCCATCGGGCGCAGTAAGTCGCTCAAACTCCATTGTGGTTATCACATCATCCAGCAGCCCGTATCCATAATCGTTATCCGGTTCGGGGTCATAGGTTGCAGAGCCCACAGCCACAATCACAGCGCCCGCTCTCAACTTCTCGATACGCTTCTCCACCGGTTCAGGTTGCGGGGTGAAATCTATCGCATTATATTCACATGCATCTATACACGCATGGCATTTCTCACTCTCTCCCCCATTCGCATAGAATCGGAGGCAATTCTCCATATCCACGACCGCGCAGCGGGGAACCGCACGGGCATGTGGTATATAAATAGCCTTACGTGTACCGAGGTTTTCATTGTATCCGTCCGGCAACTCCACCGGGCATACCTCTGTACACCGCTGGCAACCTGTGCACTTATTCATATCCACATACCGTGGCTTGCGCTCTATGGTGATCTCAAAATCGCCCGCAGAACCTCTTATATCCACAATCTCCGCGTACGTGATGAGCTCCACGTTCTTACTACCGCTGCTGCTGAGTGCCTGCATCTTCGGCTCCAGTATGGAGATAGCGGACTCATTTGTGGGGAATATCCGGTTGAGACGAGCCATTCGCCCGCCTATCGAAGGCTCCTTCTCCAGGAGATACACATGGAATCCCATGGCTCCCAGCTCACTTGCCGCCTGTATGCCTGCAATGCCACCGCCTATGACCACCACACTCTCGTTACTCTTATCTCTCATTATGGTTACCATCACCCATCCCCATCCTTAGACTGAGAGGACCCAGCTTCCTTATCTGTGAGGTGAAGTCTCGCATAACAGATGCGAACCGCTCTCCCTCGGCAGCCGACATCCATTCCAGCCGTAGCCGTTCTGGTTCAATCCCCAGGTATTCCAGCGCCTTCTTTACCCGCCCCACCCTCTGCTCGGCACTCAGGTTTCCCGAGATGTAGTGGCATTCACCCGGGTGGCAGCCAGTGACGATAACACCATCAGCGCCGTGTTTGAACGCTTCAAAGATGAATTCAGGCTCCACTCGCCCTGAGCACATTACACGCAGTACGCGCACATTCGGCGGGTATTGGAAGCGCGATACACCTGCGAGGTCCGCAGCTGCATAGGAGCACCAATTGCAGCAGAAAGCCACGATCCTGGGCTCGAACATCCTATGTTGCTGACCGTGCCTTAAATCAGTTTCAGCTCCTTTAACTTATCCAGTAAAACCTTCACCGACCTCCTGCATTCGTCAACTGTCTTACCACCGGTTATCACCAGTCGCCCGGAGCTGAATATCAATATGGCACTCTTCGGGTCTTCTATCCGATATACCAGACCAGGGAAGACCTCTGGTTCGTATTCCATCCCCTCAAGCTCCAGACCCACCACAATAGCACCAAGATTGAGCTCCTTACCGATATTGGCGGAAGCCACGATATTCTGGACTTTGAACTCCGGATGCTCGTCTATATCCAGCCCTATACGCCTCAGGTCCGCTGCAAGTATGTCCATCACTTTACGCACCCCCTCCTCGGTCTTCGAGCCTGTACAGACCACCTTACCCGAGCGGAAGATGAGGAAAGCAGCTTTTGGATTCTCCGTCCGATAGACCAGCCCGGGGAATTTCTTCTTCGTGAATACCGCATTCTCTATCTTTGATTCTATATACTTCAGGTCTAATTCATCCGCAATCTTCGCATTCGCAACAACATTCTCCACTTTTATATCCACTTCTTCTGACATCATCCCCAATCTCCTCTCATCCTTATTATGAATCAATTAATGTTGGATAGTAGAATAAAAAGCAAGGTATATATAATTGAAGATAACTTCTGTGCAGTAAGGCGAGATAGCGAGAATAAAGGATAGACGAGAGGGATGAAGGAGAGAATAAAGAAGATAAGGGGCACAAGAACCTGTGGCGGAGGTTCACACAAGAAGAGGAGAGGAAAAGGGAGCAAGGGTGGCTCAGGTAATGCAGGCGCGTATGGTCATCATTTCGTTCGCTCATTGAAGCTTGGGATAAGAAAAGGTAAACGGAGGTCTCCACACCCCTACATGAGAACTGCAAAGAGAGGTGCAGATGGGATAATGAATGTGGGAGAGCTGGATGAGAAGCTGATGGAGCTGCTAAGGGCAGGTAAAGCGGAGGAGCGAGGAGATGCCGTATTCCTCGATGCTGCACAACTCGGGATAAGGAAGATTCTGGGCAGGGGTGACCTAACGAGGAAGGTGGTAATAAGAGTAACCGCGGAAGGGAACGAGATATCGCGTGTAGCAAGGGAGAAGATAGAGAGAGCGGGTGGCAGGGTAGAGGTGGCAAGTGCAGGTCCTGGTCCGAGTCCGGGTGTTACATAACCGTGCAGAGAAGTGAAATGAGCTTGAGAGACACACTGTCACCGATTTTGAGCAGGTTCCCGATGGTTGAACGCCCAGGCTGGCACGTCCATTTCAAGACCAAGCTGGGATGGACTCTGGGCATACTCATACTCTACTTTGCACTGGGTAATGTCCCTCTTTTCGGGCTCGCTCCAGAATCTCTGGACCTTTTCGGGCGATGGCGAGCGATATTTGCTGGTGAACGATTCTCACTGACTGCGCTGGGTATCATGCCAATTGTAGATGCATCTATTGTGCTCCAGCTCCTCGTGGGTGCGGGGATAGTTAAACTGGACCTGAGTAATTCCGATGACCAGAAATTCTACCAGAATATTCAGAAACTGCTCGTCGTCCTCTTCGCCATCTTCATGAGTCTGGTCTATGTGATGGGTTTCTACAAGCCTGATATGGGGATAGCCACGAAGCTCGGTGTATCTCTCCAGGTCGTATCCCTCCTGCTCTTCATTCAGGTATTCATCGGCGGGATGCTCATCTATTTCATGGATGAGGTGGTAGCAAAGTGGGGTATAGGCTCTGGCGTCTCGCTCTTCATCATCGCTGGCGTTTCACAGCAGGTAATTACCGGGCTCATTAACTGGGTACCTGACCAGAGTGGTCTGCCCGTGGGTGTGATTCCCAGGTGGGTGATGTTACTCTGGCCGGGCTCGCCACTCCATGTAGAGGCATATGAGATACTGGAGGGTGGTGTTACATTCCTCTTCCAGCATCACCTGATCCAGCTCATATCCACCCTCGTGGTATTCTTCATCGTTGTGTACCTGGAGAGTACGCGGCTGGAGATACCGCTGGCACACTCACTGGCGCGTGGAGCACGGGGGAAGTTCCCCATCAAGCTGCTATACGCGAGTGTACTGCCAATGATTCTTGTGAGGGCGCTGCAGATGAGTATCCAGGGCTTTGGACGAGCGCTTGCACTGCATGGAATCACTGTATTCGGGACATATGACGAATGGGGTAATCCAATAGGCGGGGTGATGTACTATCTCAGTCCGATTTATGGACCCTGGGACTGGTTCCCCACGCTCATGTCCGTGCCACACGCGGGTTGGCAGGTGGCTCTGCGACTCGGGATTGACGTGTCTTTCATGGTGATAGGGGGTGCGATATTTGCTCTCTTCTGGATAAATACCACGGGTATGGGCGCCAGGGATGTGGCACGCCAGATATATCGCTCAGGGCTGCAGATACCGGGGCACAGGAGGAATCCAGCAACGATAGAGCGATTGATGGAGGGTTACATACCGCGAATAGCGATAATGGGTGGTGCATTTCTTGGCGCCCTCTGTGTACTGGCGAACATGTTCGGTACACTCGGGCAGGCATCGGGTACCGGTTTATTACTCGCTGTGAGTATTGCCTATAACCTCTATGAGGAAGTGGCATCGGAGCAGATGATGGAGATGTATCCCGCGATACGGAGGTTCTTCGGTGGTGGAGAATAGAAGAAGCAAGAAGCAAGAAGTATAAATGAAGAAGTTACGACTCTTCTATGATAAGAAGTGTGGTGGTGTGGTGCCAGCAGTAAGGGATGCACTGGAGACTGTCTTCAAGATAGAATTGGAAGGGGAAGCAACAGAGAGGAATGTCTCCGGAGATGCATACGATATAAACAGGCGGCAGTATGATGCTTCCATCCTGCTCAATTCCATCACCCGGAGACGGACTCCGCCCCATACCGGACGCGGAATAACACCCAGGTCAGGTGCTTTCTCCTTGTGGATAGTGAGTGTGGACATCTTTGTCAGGGGCATGAATTTTGTATTCGGGATTGCACAGCAGGGTGAAGGGGCTGTTCTCTCTACTTACAGGCTTGATTCGCTCGATTTAATAAAGAAGGAAGCGATACATGAGATGGGGCATGTCTTCGGGCTGCAACATTGCTCCAATGAGTGTGTGATGCGATTCTCAAATTCGGTATACGAGGCGAAGAAGAAGCCGTCGAGACTGTGTGCTAAATGTAAGCGCCTGCTCCAAATCCAGTACAGTAGCGGGTATCGGAGTGAGCGTGAGCGTTAAACGTTAACCTTATTATTATGGCGATATCAGTATAGTAGAGAGATGAGAAAGAGATTGAGAGTGGTATATGATAATGAGGCGAAGGAGGGTTTAGAGCGTGATTGGGGCTTTTCCTGCCTGATAGAATCCGGTGACAGGCGAGTGCTCTTCGATACCGGCGCTTCAGAGGCGATACTGGCGCGTAACATGGAGAAGCTGGGGATAAGGGCGGAGGAGATCGAGATTATAGCACTCTCGCATGAGCACTGGGACCATATTGGAGGTCTGAGTGCGGTATTGCATCCAGATGTGGAGGTATACATACCCGCTTCTTTTACAGTAGCGACGAAGAAGAGGATCAAGCGAAAAGCGGCGGGCATAACTGAAGTATCCGGACCCACAGAGATTATCCCCGGTATCCACACAACAGGAGAGCTTGGAACCGGTGCGAGGGAGCAGTCTCTGGTCATCGATACCGATACAGGAGTGGGCGAGCTGGTCTTAACGGGCTGTGCACATCCTGGTCTGGATGTTATCATGGATTCAGCGCGACTATTTGGCGAGTTAGGGGGAGTGATGGGCGGTTTTCACGGCTTCAGTCAGCTGGAGCTCCTGAAAGGGTTGAAGATAATCGCTCCCTGCCACTGCACTGTACACAAGGCTGAGATAATGGCGAAGTACCCGGATACGGCGGTGAAGTGTGAAGCGGGACTGGAGATAGAGATATAACAATCAATCAGCCACCAATCTATTCCCGCCCCTCAGATACAGCGTTCGTATACCCTCACGTTGCAATCTGTGCCTCAATTCCGCATCACCGGTGAGAACCGCGGCATCTATCCGCTTCGCCATCCTTATGAGCATGCTGTCTGTATCCATAGCGCCGGTCTCATCCTCCGCCCCTCTCTCGATGTGGATGTGTGTGCTCTTCGTGATGTGACGAAGGAGCATGTGGTATCCGAGCTGAGCTGCCCTCCTCGTGCTCCCCTTTACACGCTTATCCTGTATCAGCCCCTCCAGCTCCTTTATTACCGATTCTGGTATGATTATCTCCTGATAGCCCATGCATTCCAGTTCCTCATAGATGTCAATCCCGAACTTTGCCGGGATGAGTAACGCGTTCGTATCCACTATCACCCGCACTTCACTTACCCCTGAATTCCGGCTTCCGCTTCTCTATGAATGCGTGCATCCCTTCCCTTGCATCTCCGGTCACAACAGCGGAGCCGAAGCATTCTGATTCGTAGCACAATGCCTGCCACAGGCTCATTTCCAGCCCTTCATTCACCGCATGTTTCAATATTCCGAGAGTGAGCGGGCTCTTCCGCCGCAGCTGCAGGAGCAGTGCGTCAACAGCAGCATCAAGCTCGGATGCCGGTACAACCCTGTTCACCAGCCGGAGCTGGAGTGCCTCTTCTGCTCCTATCTGCTCACCGGTCATGAGCATCTCCATCGCTCTCGTCTTACCGATCAGTCGGGTCAGGCGCTGTGTACCGCCGCCACCGGGTATAATACCAAGATTCACCTCCGGCTGCCCGAATACAGAGTCATCAGAGGCTATCCTGAAGTCGCAGGCCATTGCAAGTTCCAGACCGCCACCGAGGCAGAAGCCCTTTATACGTGCTATTATCGGCTTACCGAGCCGTTCCATGTAGCTCGTGAGCTCCTGAACTCTCATAGACCACTCTCTTGCCTCGCCGGGGTTCTGACTGAGAGCCTTATCCAGCACCTCCCTCACATCCGCACCGGCACAGAAAGCTCTGTTGCCCGCGCCGGTTATTACAATTGCACGTACTGCGGCATCGGCTTCTGCATCCTCCAGTGCAGCTCTTAACTTCTTCAACAGTGGTGTGTTCAATGCGTTGAGTGCTCTCTCGCGGTTCAGCGTTATCGTTACCGCGTCTCCCACATCACGCGTGGTATACAGTACCTCCTCCCCCTCTTCTCCCTCTTCAATACCCATCTTCACATCGCACTCTTTATACCCAGTACTCTCCTTATCACAGCCGCTAAAGGGAGCGAACAGATCATATACCAGAGCAGCCAGTAAGGTATCTTGAATATGAAGAAATCTGATAGCTTCTTCGTACCCAGGAGTGGGAAGATGACCATCTCACCGGGTGCGTATTCCCACATCCAGAAGAATATCGGGAGGGTGATGATGAGGATGTAAGCCATGGGCTTGATCTGCTGCCGCATTAACTCACCGGAGAATCGCGCTTGCTCACTCATCACCTCTGCACGCTTCTTCTCTATCCGTTTTAACCTGTGCTTGTTGTTCTCACGCTTCGCCTCTATGTACTCCTTCTGCAGCTCCTTTAACCGCTTCTGAAACTCTTTCGACTTCTCCATCAGCTCCCAGTTGGTGGTATACTTCTGGATCAGGGATGTGTAAGCGGCGGTGAGTACTGCGAGGATGAGGACAGTGAGCATGAAATTACCGGCGATAGAGGCAAGGGGTGAAAGAGCCACATTCATGACCGAGCTTATCTCCTTGCGGTACATCAACGAGCCGAACATGACAAAGAGAGCCAAGCCCATGATTGCACCATCTACAAGGCTCTTCACCAGTTCCTTCTTCTTATTCGCTTCGTTTACTCTCCTCAATACCACCTATCCTCATATCCGTAGCACAGTCGGTGGGTATATCTATAATAAAGCGACTTTGTCCATACATTACATCTCAATATTTAACTTATTCGGGATATGGAGGTGAAGGGAGA
>JAODGR010000025.1:6835-8245 GCA_025464275.1 Methanosarcinales archaeon | reverse complement strand
GAAGATATATTTATCTCTGTAAAGGGCGCACTGCCATGCCAGTCGGTACAGCTCACCTTAGAGTGCGCAGAACCCGGCATCACCTGTGCACTTGTCGCACCCATCGCCGCTGCTAAAACTACCGCCGCAAACACTACCGCTATCAAAAGGTATTTCATATCACATCACTTCAAATACATTTGAAGTGTCAGTATAAAAGCTCTTCGGTTTTTAATCACCACCAGTTATACAACGATCAACCGGACGATGTATAAAAGGAGGAATGGATAAAGCGAGCGATGTTTATTTTTATTATTTGTTTTAAAGGAGAAGTAATAGAAATGGGAAGGATACAAGATGATGATAGGGAAGGGAAGGAGAGTAAGAGATGGAAAGGAACAAGGATAAGAGATTTGGAAGGGGCGCGAATGCATGCAGGCGATGCGGGAGGCGGCGAGGGCTGATACGGAGATACGGGATTTACCTCTGCCGGCAGTGCTTCCGTGAGATAGCAAGGGAGATAGGATTTAAGAAATACAACTGAGGGTGAGAAGCGAGGTAAGGAGAACAGAGGTGAAGAGGAGAGGAAATGACACTGAATGACCCACTTGCAGATGCATTATCGCATATAAAGAATACAGAACGTGTAGGGAAGCTGGAATGCAGTATAAAGCCCGCTTCTAAGCTGATAGGGAACGTACTGGGTGTAATGAAGGAAGGGGGCTATATAGAGGAGTTCGAGTACGTAGAAGATGGAAGAGGGGGCATATTCAATGTGAAGCTGAGGGGCAAGATAAACGATTGCAATGTGATAAAACCCCGGTTCTTCGTGCGTGTGCGAGAATATGAGAGATGGGAGAAGAGGTTCTTGCCCGCGCGGGATTTCGGATTGCTCATTGTCACCACATCAAGGGGTGTGATGTCGCATAATAAAGCGATAGAAGAGGGGTTAGGTGGGCAATTGCTCGCTTTCGTTTATTAACTCCGTGATGAGTAGCTGGACCTCATCCTGCGTGAAGTTGTGCGGCACGATATAGAAGACCCATTTGTGGTCCGCCCAGAAGTAGTGGTAGGTGATACCGTCAGGCGAGGTGGTATAAATTCGCTTATCTGCGATGGTAATTTCTTCCAGGTTGGATGCCCACCCACTGCCCCACCTGCGCATCCCCTCCACCATCTTCATGGTCTCGCGATATGCAGTTGTGTCATTGGGGTACAGGGTTGTCCAGAGAGTGAGGAACCTGCCATCATACCCGCTCATGTTCATATAGTGGAGTATCGCCATATCCTGTACATGCTCGATATTGCCCCTGTGAGATTGCCGTACGAGCTGAAGAGCCGCTTCACCAGTGGCAACTACCGCTCTGTCCATCCCATCGAGCTGTTCCGGTGCAACTGCAACTGCAACTGCTGCTGATTCATCTGTGCGTG
>JAODGR010000025.1:0-6619 GCA_025464275.1 Methanosarcinales archaeon | reverse complement strand
AGGAGTAAAGAGCCTCTAACTCGGGTTCGAATCCCGGCCGGCGCATATCATATCTCCCCCTCACTCATCGCTCATCACCATTCACACCGCTATCTGCATGTACAATCTGCTCCACCATGTTACAGCTAAGGGTTGAATAACACAGACAGAGAGAATGATGCTCATCGCATCCCCGATATAAGGTATGTATCCCAGTAATAGCCCTGTAAATGCTCCTATTGCGATGACAGTCAGCCAAAGCAGGACCACTTCTCGTTTATAAGCTCTAAACAGCTTAAAACTATCCCTCAGTCCCCCTATAGCGTTGAGACCGCCAATAACAACTGCATAGGGTGTGAGTGCGAATAAGATACTGATGATGGAGAAGTAGGATAGTGCCAGGAGCAGAAGCAGGAGTAGCAGTGGGGTGCTGGAAGCAACTGCTGGCAGTGGTAGAGGAATCAGGAATGCAATACCCGGTGCGGCAACAGCAGCAATGATGAGCTCAGCGAGGAGTATCTGTATGAAGTTCCTGTTACCGTAGCTCAGCATATCAGAGATGCCGGTATCTCCGTGTTCCGTGGCTTCCTTCACCATGCCTATCGCACCTGCGATGAAATACGCGTTTATCAATAGTCCCAGGGCTATGATGATGGCAAGCAGAGTGAGAACGATGTGGAGCTCATGGACGAATTGAGACCTGAGTTGAGGGATGAACTCGATGGGAATCTCCCCGCCGGGGTGATAGAGTGTAAGGGAAGAAACGCCGGTCAGCAGCATGCCCGCGCTCACCACGATGACAGCCATTACAACAGTGAGCACGGCACAGAATACAAAAGGCACACAGATATTCAGGTTCCTCCTCCAGGTCTCAAAGCCACTCCGCAATGTATCACCGAGATTGAGCACATTCCCCCTCTTATCATTCATCTGTCATCTGTCATCTGTTATCTGTCATCCGTCATCTGCATCTGCGATCAGGAATCCGGAATAAGGAATCTGCGATATTACACAATCATGGTAGCGGCTGAAGCTATCGCGGAGAATCGCTCTACCGCCTCCCTCGCCACCGGTCCCCTTATCTCAGAGCCCTTTGGGGAGCCTTTATCATCCACAATGACCGCGGCGTTATCCTCGAACTTCACTCTAATCCCAGATAAGCGCCTGTATTCCTTCCTCTGTCTTATTATCACCGCTTTCAATATCTGCTTCTTTATCTCTGGTCTGCCCTTCTTCACTGTTACCACCACCATATCTCCCACTCCTGCCCTGGGATATCGATTCTTTACGCCCCGGTAGCCCTTTACTGCTATTATCTGCAATACCTTCGCACCGGTGTTATCCACACAATCCAGCCGTGCACCGGTGGATAGCGCCTTCGTCACTTTTGCTCTTACTCCTTTCATTGCTTATCCCCTCACCTAAAATAGAAGAAGAATCCACTTTAATAAAATTCTTCTTACACTACACTTACTTACAATTATAAGGAACAGAGCCTGAGCTGAGCTGAGTTGAGCTGAGTTGAGCATGGAGGATTTAACGGAGGCTGGTCTGCGAGAGGGGATATCTGAGGTGATAGCCACCACACAGTCACGTGCTGGCATACCCAATGCGGCACCGGTGGGGATTCTGAACAGTGATGGGAGATACCACGTGCGCCTGTACAGGGGCTCGCGAACCATTGCGAATGTGGAAGAGACCAGGCGCTTAGCGGTGAATGTGACGATGGATGCACTCCTCTTCGCGAAGACCCTCATCGGTAATCTGAGTCCATCCGATTTCTCGCTCTTCCATGGCTTCCCTGTACTGAAGGAAGCGAATTCATGGATACTGTTCAGGTGTAATCAGGTAGAAGAGGATGAGGATTCTCTGCTGTTCATGTTATACCCGCTCGCCGTGGCAGTCATCCGGGCGGGGATATGCGCGATAAACAGGGGACTCAATGCAGTCATAGAAGCGGCAATCCTCGTATCAAGATGGAGGTGTGGACATGTGTACGGGCAGGGGCAGGAGCAGGAGCATGCGCATCCGCATCAGGGTGAGGGGATGCAGGTGCAGATGCAGCTGGCACGGATGAGGGATTATGAGAGGATTGTGGCGAGATGCGGGGGCAGGAGGGAGAAGGAAGCGATGCAGCTATTAATGGATGAACTGTATAAAACACATCACTGAAGAGAATGAGCGTAAGCAGGAGTATAACGAGGAAGATAATAGAGGGGCATATAGAGGAGGGTAAGTTCGAGCCCGGTGAGGAGATAGGACTGAGGATAGACCAGACATTGACCCAGGATGCCACGGGTACGATGGCATATCTCCAGCTGGAGTCACTGTTAGAGGGTGCCGGGGAGTTAAAGCTGAAGACCGAGTTATCTGTGAGCTATGTGGACCACAATACCATCCAGTCGGGGTTTGAAAACGCCGATGACCACCGCTACCTGAGGTCAATTGCACGTAAGTATGGTATTCTGTACTCGAAGCCGGGGAATGGCATCTGCCATCAGGTCCATCTTGAACGATTTGCCATACCGGGTAAGACATTGCTCGGCTCAGATAGTCATACGCCCACTGCCGGTGGTATAGGCATGCTTGGAATCGGTGCTGGTGGTCTGGATGTGGCAGTGGCGATGAGTGGTGCCCCGTTTTATCTCTCATGCCCTGCTGTGATAGCGCTGGAGCTGAGGGGGCAGCTCAGACCATGGGTAACAGCCAAGGATGTGGCTTTAAAGGTTCTTGAACTGTTCACCACGCGTGGTAATGTGGGCTATGTATTTGAATACAGGGGGGAGGGGTTGAGAACCCTCTCAGTACCTGAGCGAGCGACGATAGCGAATATGGGTGCAGAATGTGGTGTCACAACTTCTATATTCCCCAGTGATGCCAATACACTTCGATTCCTGCGAGCTCAGCGGCGGGCTCAGGACTGGATTGAACTCCGGGCTGATGCAGACCCGGAGCCTGAGGACTACGAATCTAAGGTTGTGATTGACCTGGATGAGATAGTCCCACTTGCTGCCTGCCCACATAGTCCGGATAATATAAAGCCTGTGGCGGACCTGGAGGGTATAGAGGTGAATCAGGTATGCATAGGTAGCTGTACCAACTCGTCGTACAAGGACCTGATGACCGTTGCGAAGATACTGGAGGGGAAGAAGGTGCATCCAGATGTGGAGCTGGTGGTGGCACCGGGCTCGAGGCAGGTACTTGATAATATCACGCGTGCGGGTGGATTGAGATCGCTCATCGATGCCGGTGCACGAATTGCGGAATGCACCTGCGGGTTCTGTATCGGTAACAGCTATGCTCCAGCCACGGATGCGGTCTCATTACGCACGAGCAACAGGAACTACCGGGGGCGCTCAGGGACAGAGAGTGCGAAGGTATATCTGGTCAGTCCAGTGGTAGCTGCGGTAGCGGCGCTAACAGGCAGGATTACCGACCCGAGGGAATTCGGACTGGAATCAGGGATGAAATACCCAGAGATTGATGCGGTGCCGGAAGGCATGTATGAGATAGATGACAGCATGATTCTCCAGCCTGAACGTTCCGCGTCCACGGATACCGAGATATACCGTGGACCAAATATAGGGCTCCCTCCTCCGCGGTTCACGCCACTGCCAGATACCCTCTCCGGAGTGGTTACCATAAAAGTAGGTGACAATATCACCACAGACCACATAATGCCTGCCGGGAGGAGGCTGAAATACAGGTCAAATATAGCGAAATATGCGGAGTTCGTGTTTGAGCCGCTGGATGATGGTTTTTACAGTAGAGCAGTGGGCAATCAGGCTAAAGGGCGGTATAATATCATCGTAGCGGGTGAGAGCTATGGTCAGGGCTCATCGAGGGAGCATGCAGCTCTGTGCCCTGCATTTCTGGGTGTAAAGGCTGTGATAGCAAAGTCGATCGAGCGGATACACAGGTCAAATCTCATCAATTTCGGGATTCTCCCCCTCAACTTCGATTCGCCATCCGATTACGATGAGGTGGAGCAGGGTGATGAGCTGGAGATACCGGATGTAAGGCAGAGGTTAGCGAGAAATGAGCAGATGAGGGTGATAGATAAGGGCAGGAGCAGGGGCAGTGGTAATGGTAGCGGATTTGAGTTCAGGGTTTGCTCTCATCTCACGAATCGAGAGCGGGAGATTGTGCTCGCAGGTGGCTTGCTCTCATATATCAAATCCAGACCTGGGAGCAGAGGGATGATGCAGGAGGGGCGATGAGAGATAGGAGAGGTGTGGATAAGAAGAGGGTAGAAGACCTGTTACGACTGATTAGCTTCTGCAAGACGATACAGAGTGCAGAAACCGACCCGTTTGACCTGGATGTGAGGCACTATCTTGCGATTCTGCGTGAGTACCTGAAGAGATGGAGGAGTATAGAAGACCTTCTACTGGATGGAGAGGCGGTGTCCGAGCTGGCGAAGGTGATAGAGCGGCAATGTAAGTGGATAAAAGACCGCTCCACATCGTTCTACCTCGACCCTGCATTAATCGAACTCAAATTGAAGCTCATGGAACCCGCTCAGCTGGCATCGGCATTCTTTAAAGCCTGGCATCCTGTGGTCTCTCTTGACATGCTCACGCCTGAGCGATTGAAGGAGGGTCTTGAATACTGGAACGCACTGCTGCCACTGAACGAGCGCAAGCGAGGGCTGGTTGAGAGCCCGCTCTCAGAGGCAGGAGGTGGTACAATCGGGTTTGAAGATTTGATTGCACTCCGTATATTCTCAGAGACCGAGTTTCGGGAGCAGCTACAGGCGCTACAGGCGGAGCTGGAAGCACGTGGCAGGACCGAGTATCACGATTTCGTGTATGTGGACGATTTTGGAGATAGTATAAGAAGGGCGTATCTAACCAGTTATCTGGTGAGCGAGGGCAGTGCGGGGCTTGATATCGAACCACTGGAAGAGAAGATATACCTCTATCCTCTTCCAGCAGGAGCACCTACACAGAGGATGCCTGTGCGGATGCCCAAGTCTGTTCCTATAGCAATAAGCTATGAGGATTGGCATAAATGGCGCAAGAAGAGAGAGCAAGAGCAGAGCGGAAGGTGAAGAAGGCGGCTCAGCTGCTGTTATTCCGGAGGCACCATAAGCCGGGTGTTAAGGGTTGGGAACTCAAGAAAGCTCTGGGTGAGGATTACATGGAGATAATAGAGATATTGAATTCCATTCTGCTCAAACTCGGACTGGAAGTGAGGATGATAAGCGAGAGCGAGGTAGAAGTGGTAGCGGGTGCGAGTGGTGGAGATAAGCACAAGAGTAAGGACAGGGACAACGACCGATTCATGGTGGTGTTCAAGGAGCATCTGATAGATAAAGCTTCCGGTCTCAGGATAGACGATGTGGCTATATTATCTGCTACACTGGCATATCTCATTGCGAAGCAGGGCAAGGCAACGAGGAAGTCGGTAGAGGATTTCCTGGCTGATAAGTTCCCCAGACGCAGGGTCATATCCATGCTGGAGCGGTATATATTACAGGGCTACCTGAAGGAGGACGAGGAGGAGAAAACGCTCTGTATTGGGTGGCGAACGCGGGTGGAGGTGGACAGAAAAACGCTGATGGACCTGATTCTCGCTGCGTAATGGTGGTGCTACAGAGATAGAATAGCAATGACTTTTGGTGGATAAGAGCCCATGTAGGAAGCGCCGAGCGATGCAATCTCTCCTCTCAAATTGCCGATGGATATTCTTATACCGCTCTCCTCCACCACCTCCGTCGTATTCTTAGCCCTGAAAGCACACAGGAGTAGCTCTTTAAGCACCGGGTCCGTCACCTCCAAGCCCTTTCTCCCTACATGAATGTTATTCAGTTTATTACCCGATTTCAATACCTTATACAGAGATATCCTTATATCTCTATCTCTGTCTCCACTGCCGGTATCAGTGCGATTGTTGAGCTCAAAGATGAGCATCAGTGCATTCCAGGGTGCTAAATCATGGATACGGTATGCCAGCAATTCACCGGATACGAAGAACGAGCGCATCATCGCTCTAAAGTCTCTTATATAGGGTGGTGTGGCATTATCCATCCATCTCTTTATCATCTCCGTGGGCATCAGTATCCTTCTCGCTAACTCGTAACACAATCCCTCCTCCACCCAATACCTGGCTGCTGACCTCTTGTAGGGCTTGGAGGGTGGGTCGGTACCGAGGTCAAAGAAGTAAGTGTGTGCTATCTCATGTGCACATGCGAATCGCTGCCTGACGAGGGGTAGCTTCTCGTTGATTTTCATCAGGAAACCACCTCTGCAGGGGACAATCAGGGCATCGGTATCTATGGCAGCGCTCTCAATTTCAATCACTTTCCGCGCTTTCGCCACGATTTCAGGATTGACCGGTGGTGTATTCTGCCCTGTTACGTCCACGAGGCGCTCAGCATCGGCGAACAAAGCTCGTTTCACTGCCTTCTTTAATTCCTCAAAATCGGTAATCGCGGTGGTATTGAAGGCATTACCGAGGAGTTCATTCCCGAGCCACTTCCATAGCTTCATCTCCTCCTCGAATCTGGCTCCGGTATTACGTGGGGCAGTGCGGGCAGTGACAGTGGCGGTCATCAGATAGAAATATAAAAGTGGAGGAGTAAAAGTATAAGGTATAGTATATCAGGTATCAGATATGCAAATCTCGATGGAGTGGG
>JAODGR010000026.1:25436-26938 GCA_025464275.1 Methanosarcinales archaeon | reverse complement strand
TGGAGGAGGAAGAGAAGAGGTAGGATAATCGGTTTTATCTGCTTATCTGCATATTTAAAGAACTTTCCAAATGGGATAGAGAGAGTATATCGGCGTATTTTGCCAAAAGGGGATGTTCTACCGTGTACACGCTAAAGACGGTATTTTCTTCGTTTTGCGGGTATGCGAAGCCTGTAAGGGTTTGGGTGAGCGATAGCGAACCGCATACCCGCTGTTAAGGAAGTGGTGCCGTCCATACCAATCACTTGAATGGAGGTATATCAACGGGTAATCCAACTCTCATAAAGAATCTTGCAAAAGCTTGAGACAAATGCTCTCTATAGGGTGGTAATAGACGTAGTCTTTTATCTCTCTTTTGGGCTAGTTCTACAAGGAAATCAAAAGGAACACTATAAACACTGCGAAAATCAACAACTAAATACTCCGTTTCAAATCCATCTATTTCGCATTTGTTTAATAAATGATATCCCGGTAAATATCCACGTCTTAACGATTCTTTCATCTTTGGACTTTTATAAGACGGGTTTTTAGCTTCAAATTCGCTCAATGACCAGATTGGACAAACGAGAACCAGTTCGAGTTTCTTCTGAACAAGATCGCAGGATTGACTCATAACTATCACGTCATACTCGATAACATCAACTTCAATCCCAACTTTTATAGTAGATGGTGGAATTATGAGTGGACAAGAAGTTATAATATCTCCCTGAAAAAGCTCACCACCCTCAACCAATTCATACCAAGGATAATCTTTCATAGCATACCACCTTATTCGGTGACCAAAAATTCATCCGATTCAATCACTCTGGGTTCTCCCTTTCTGACACTCCGCACAACTACTTGAATCTTATATCTTTTCTTGGGTGGCATTCTTACCACAAAATCATGCTCTAACATTTCCACAGCAATATCCTCTTCAGAAATCGTCTCCACTAACTTTTCTCTTGTTAATTCCTCAACCTGTGATGTTTCGCTTTTTATTTCAAAATGCGGCAAAATTGAAGACAAATCTGTTTCGATTAGGGAGATCAAACTATGATAAAATAGCCTTTTAGGTCGCTCTCGTATCCAGTTAGATAACACCCTATCCCATAAGTCTATTATATCTATTTCCTCTATACCCGTGCTCGGGTTGGAGAAGTTTTGAATCGGATACTCTAGATAGGTAACATCTTGCATTGTTAGTTGATACATCATTCAAACCTCCTTAACAATTCTCCTTCAATCATCTTAAAAAACCAGTTATCAGTTAATGAATGAGCGCTTTCCACCCATTCAATGATTCCTTCCTTGCTGTTAGGAGCGTCATCACCAATTGATTGAACCATTGTTTCCCATATTAGAGCATCTGTATTTTTTCTCTTTCCCCGGACGAATCGCAAGTGGACTGCTCCTTTAGGTTTTGTGGAAGGAAAAGAAAATCTCAAATCAATGTTCAAAGGTAAATTGCCAACACCTGTTTCCTTAAAAAGTGATTCATGTATTTGTATGCTTACCTTTAA
>JAODGR010000026.1:17258-25338 GCA_025464275.1 Methanosarcinales archaeon | reverse complement strand
TAACCTTCTGTATCATTTAAAGTTATGATTCCAGGACCTATTTGAAGGAGAGGCCACTTATCCTTGTCTCTCCGAAATCGATGCTGAACAACATATCCTGCGATTTCATCAGGCATAGTTGCAGTAGGTAGTTGCTCATGGAAGGGATATCCCTCTTTTACTCTATCATATACCCTACCGACCAATATTTTATAATGAGGATCTATCTTCATTCTTGGTGCTGGCTCTTGTAGTTCCCACCGTAATTCGAATATTGCTTCCACCAGAGGTTTGTTTTTCAGGGTTTTTCTTTCCATTCCTTATACCTACATATTTTCTTAAGGCGCCATTTCACTTAACGTAGTATATCCGAATTGGGTTCGTATATACATCCCGGTGAACTTCTCCATCTTCAATCATCTCCTCCTCCACCTTCACCGCTTCACTTCACCCAGCATAGTCTTTTAAATTAGTCGTATTACACGCACTTCCGAAACGGAAAGTGCGGACGATGGGCACATTTTGATCAACGAAAAATCTGCCATCTTTCTGCTAAATGTGAATAGAATTTTTCCATTATCTCTATCTGAACAGTCAAGCTAAGTTTCCAGAAATGCTCCGGAGACATTGCCCCATATGGATTCTCCATTGAAACAAGAAATTCTTTGAACTCTTTTTTAACTCTCGGATCACGAGATACAATATTGTGACAGCTCCTACAAAGGGGTATTATACCGCCGTAACCTGGATAAAAATCCCTCTTTCTTTCTACTATATGATGTTCTTCAATAACATCAGGGTCTTTCAAACCGCATAGATAACATGTATCCCCGAACAGACCACCGTATTTTACAAATTCAACCAATGTTTGCTTTTTCTGCTTTTTTGTTTGATGATTTGGAGCATATTTTTTATGACAATTTCCACAGAGTATCTTCGGCACTTTCCAATCCTCTGATGACTCTAATGCGTGTATATTTTTATTATAACCACAGATTTCACACTTAGCTTCTCTACCAGACGCAATTAGCTCTTTTATGCTAATTCCTTTTCCCCTTTCTTTTCTACTTTTTCTTTGCCTTTGCCTTCGCTCTTTTTTCGCAATGTCCCTACATGAGGGACAGTATTTGGTGCCCGGACCAGTATAACTCCAATCAAAAGTTTCTCCACAACCTTTGCAAACGGCTATACGAGAACTACTCCCCATACCACACCTCTTGGGTTCCATCTCTATTACGATGTGTCTTATTTAGCTATATTCCACAAATTGATCATACTTAAGTCGATATAAAGAATAACAAGTCACAACTAATAAAGTAGCTGGAATTATAAAACTCAGCAATAATATTTTTAAAAAAATGTAAATCAAGTTGAACAAAAAGAAATAAAAACATATTGCAAAAAAGATTGGAAATAGTCTTGATATTCTTATCTTCTCATTTACCCAATGCTTATTATAGCGAGCCCACATATCATATAATCCATGTGTTTTCAATATCTGCTTAGCGTATTCCGTATGGGTTTTAAAAATACTATCAATTTTAAGACTAAACATTATTCCAAAACAAGAAAGGATCATAAGGAAAATAACCAACGGAAGGCTGGATATCTCAAACAGTTTATCTTTGGTAACAGCCAAAGACCCTGCAAATATAATCGCAAATATATTGGTGAACCATAGCCTTTCATTCTCTACATGCCTTGCGTGTAACCAATGTTGTTCATAAACTGTTTTTATAAGCTCTATCTTTTCATTATTTGCATCTTTCATCTTTTTATCACTTTCTTATGATTTCATACCCCCTTACATCTTCAATCATTCCCCCTGCGCTGCACAATTTTTAGGGGGGATGGAAGTGGGCTCGATGCGATTCGAACGCACGATCTCCGCCTCGTGAAGGCGGCGTCATCACCACCTAGACCACGAGCCCCCTCTATCTCTCTATCTCTTACACTACCTATCTACCACTCTACACTATACTAATAAAAATACAAAAATATCAATTTTATATTCCCTTCTCTAAGCTAATGAGCGAGTGAGCGAGAGTGGATGAGAATGTGGATAAAAGAGCTTAGAGGGGGGCTATGCGCGGTAAAAGGCGTGAGAGCTTATGGAATAAAGGAGAATAACAGGGGACTGGCACTGATAGCGGGCGATTGTGAGGGGAATGCAGCAGGGATGTTCACCTCGAACAGGATGAAAGCAGCACCTCTCATCTATACACAGCGAATATTACAGTTAAATGGGCGAATAAGTGCAATAGTCGCCAATAGCGGCTGTGCAAACAGCTTTACAGGTGAAGAGGGGATGCAAAAAGCGGAAAAGATGGCAGAACTAACATCCGCGGCACTGGGTATCGAGATGGACGAGGTCGCTGTCGCTTCCACCGGCCCCATCGGGCGACAGCTGGATATCGGTCTGATAGAGCGCCAGATTAAGGAAGCTGCACGAGGCTTGACCCCGGAACCCGAGGGCAGCACAGCAGCGGCGAAAGCGATCATGACCACCGATACCTTCCCGAAGGAGCGCGCTATCTCCGTTGATGGCGTGGTCATCGGCGGGATTGCAAAAGGCTCTGGCATGATATACCCCCATCTCAGGCAGGCTACCGCTACCATGCTGGCTTTCATGTATACCGATGCGGAATTGAGTCCAGAAGCACTGCAGAGATGCCTGAAGGATGCTTGTGACAGCTCCTTCAATATGATTGTCGTGGATGGAGACATGAGCACAAACGATATGGTACTGCTGGTCAGCAGAGGAGGGAAGGAGATAACCGAGGAAGCATTCAGGACAGGCTTGAATTACCTCTGCAAAGAGCTGGCGAAGCTGATAGCGCGTGACGGCGAGGGTGCTACGAAGTTCATTGAGGTGAGACTCCGTGGTGCACCGGGTCATGAAGAAGCGAAACTGTTAGCACGTGAGATACTCCGGTCTCCTCTGGTGAAGAGTGCAATCTTCGGTGAGCGTATAGACCTCGCATGTGGTCGTATAATAGCAGCCATCGGGAGCTGTGCCGCAATCGCAGGCATCACGGACGTGGTCCCGGAAGCGATATCCATGAAATTCAGTAGCGGAGAGGTTGAGGAGGAGGTGGTGCGTAATGGAAGAGTCCTCAGTCCAGCCCGCACTCATACTCATACCGTGATGCAGGGTAAGGAACTCACCATAGAGATCTATATAGATACAGATACCACTACCGGCGGAAGCAGAGGAGAAGGCGAAGCAACCGCCTGGGGATGCGACCTCTCTTATGAGTACGTGAGGCTGAATGCTACATGAAATCGCCCAGTGCCCTCTGCTTCTCCACACTCGGGAATAGCGATTCAACATCCCGCTTCAGCAATTCCAGCCTCTGCCTTGTGTAATCTGTCAGATGGTACTCCTCTGCTATCCGCAGCGATACTGATAGATATTTCTTTATCCCCGCAGCATGCACCGTAGGTAGCAGCTTACCGCCGCACCGGCTGCACCTGCCTGTGAGTGGTATTCGCCGGTATTTCGCATTGCACCGGCTGCATCGTACCTTCTGTGAGCCAAATGCGCGTAGATTACCCTTTATATCTCGTATGAAGTGGTGCTTTATCACCGTCTCCGCTACCTCGCGCTCATCCACCGCTCTTATAATCCGTGCCAGCTTCAGTTGTGCTTCCACCTTCTCCGTCATTGTACCCAGTGTCTTGTAGAGTGAGTTCAGAGGTCCTGATGCTATGTCCCCCGTATCGTGCGTGTATCCAAATTGATAGACGTCCCTCGGCTCGCATCCTCCTATTCGCTTACCCGCTGTATCTATCCCCACCTCCTTCGGGTGCTTGCCGGAATACGCAGCGAAATACAGCTCCAGCGGGTATTCCCGCACAATAGAGAGGTTATGCGCCTCCTTATCCACCTCCTTAGGATTTATTACCGGTATGAGCACCAGAGGTGCATCCATTCGCCCGCCTACCTTATCCGGCAGGAATGCGAGCGAGAAATTCAGCAGTGCATCCAGCAGAAGAATCACGGAGTCCTCATCACCATCGCAGTTCCTCCGCTTCGCTGCATGGAAGAAGGGATGTGCATAACATGCCGAGGCACGTGTGAAACCTATTATCCTGCCCAGTATCCCCGCGGAGGTATGCGGTGCCAGTCCGAGCACCAGCTGCCCGATCAGACCCTCCTTATCCTCTATATTATAGTATCGGGGCAGTCCATAGAACTTCTCCAGCAGGTCGTCCAGGAACTTCGTAATCCGGATGAGATACGGAACGGCATTGAGTGAGATAATGATATCCTGCTGCTTCAGCTCCACCACCTGGGTCTCTCTCCTCAGCTCATTCCCCTCTATATCATACAGATAGCCCAGCTCTCGTGCTCGTGTGATGCTCAATCCTATCTCACCGGGCTTGAAATGCGTTAATGGTAAATTGGTGAAGTCATACCTTATTGTACCATCCTTGTATACAAACACGCCATGTCTCGCCCTTAATATGCCCTTACCCAGATGCTCCGGCACTTTATCACCGGAGATGAGCCCGGTTACACATTTCACATCCTCCTTTGTCAGCTCATGCCCATGCTCATGCCCCTCTCCTCCCAGTCTCGATATCGTATCACGGTAAAACTGGTACAGGTCTATACTGACGCCCCTCCTGCCACTGTATTTCCGCTTGCTACCTCTGCCTGCACCTCTATCCCTGCTCCTGCATGTCTGCACCTGCAGGCTGGAAGAGCCACATCTATCACAGATGGAATAGCATGATAGCAGTATGTTCCCGCATTTCATGCACCGCTTCATTCCCACATCCACATCTATCACCTTTGCCTTCAATGCTTCCTTGAGTGACCGGTTCTTACCCCCTGCTTCGCCTACCGGGAAGATGGCGTGTGGTGCAGGTGACATCAGCCTCTCACGTGATTTCTCCGGTCTACCCATTCGCATTCCGATTCTCGTTGGCGCTTTCGGTCTCGTGTTCACCCTCACCGAGTCGTCTCTCTTCAACCCATCACCTATTCCCAGTCCGCGGAGGAGTGCACCCGGCTCTTCTATCTCTATATGTTGATGCGGATGCGGATGCGGATGTTCATTCACCATGTGAAAAGGGACGAGCAGGTCCTCTAAAATCTTCGCTATACTGCGGTTGCCATCCTCTGGTCCTGGTATAGGTATAATCAGTTTATTATCCCTCAGTATACCCCTATCGCATATCCAGTCAGCCAGGAATTCACGGTCCTCGGGCTTTATATCCTCCCACAGGTATGTATATGCGGGATGGAGCGGTATGCCATACCGTAATGACAGTGCAATGGCTTCCTCCTGCGTGGGTATCTCAGAACGCCATCTTGACGCCTCACCGGCATCCTTCAACGCCAGTTCCTGCACCCAGTATTCATGTGCGTACGCGCCGGGCTTCAATAACTGCCCGGTCTCCAGGAAATCACCATAATCTATCAGTACCTCCCCCAGGTCCACAATCTCCGCCACTTCTAACCCATCGCTACCTCCACTATTTTCAGCTCCATAGCCATAACCATCCCCGAGTTTGATGAGGTCTCCGTTCTTCAGCTTCACCACCGGACCCTCGATGGAGTCCACAGGCACCACGCATGCTGCCTTGCCCGGTAGCTCCGGCTTTATCTGCGTACCTGGTGCGATGAACCCGAGGAGTGACATTGTAGCCGGGTGCATTCCGATAGCAGCGAAGCCTGAGTTCCTCGCACGTCCATATCGAAGTCTGAAAGAGCCTTTATTCGATGGACGCCCAAATACAGGTCTGCCTGCAATCAGTTCACCCAGGAAGTCCTTACTCTTTCGCTCTCGTCTGCTCTTTATCAGTTTATCCAGCCACTCCCACCCTTCTATACCGAGCTTATCCACATATCGCTTCAGCTTCGCTGCCTTCATCGCTATGCCCTCGGTGAGCACAAGCACCATCCCCCCTCTTATCCTGTTCGTCGCCACACGTTCGAGGTCTTTATACCCATCCACCTCCTTATCCTCCGTAGGGTCACCATCTATGCATATCGGGCAGTTCTTCACTATCTCCCTTATCTCATCATCAGAAGGTGTATATTGCAGACCGCTTATGCGTGCATATGCTGATACCTCCAGTACATATCGCCATATCTCATCCTCACGGGGTGAATACGGAGCGAAACCCATCCTCCGCCTGATATAATCAGCAGCCAGCACTGAGAGCGCCTGTGCAGTACCACCCGCGCTCCTTATCGGACCGGAGTAGAATATCTTTACGTATTCCGTGGAATCGTCGTTCCTCCCAACCTCTATACGCGATATCCCGTCCAGTGGTGCAGCAACCACACCTTCCGTGAGAATCGCTACGGATGTCCTGACCGCCTTCTCAATCACCTCATGGCGCCTGTAATGCCCGAACTTCCCGCCTGCGAAGTCGAGTGCGAGCTTTAATGCCACCTCCTCACGTCCGTACCCCTTCTCTTCCAGTTCCCTTATCCTCGCACCCACCCCCTTTATCCCTATCAATGCTTCCACACGCTCCGCGAGGTCCCACGTTATCTCTATCTCCGGCTGCAGCGCGGGGTCAAGTCCCCTGCTCCTCGCCCTCCTCGCTATCTCCAGCTCACGCTCTAAACCCTCATTCAGTATCCTGTGATAATCTACCTTCAAATCCACCATACCGATATTTTATATGCGAGAAGGAAGTAAATGGTAAATATAATGGGCAACAGACCGATATTGGCTATTGTAGCTGCATCTTCTATCCTCATGTTATTGCTCAGTCAGAGTACACCCCTCGCTGCACTCACTCTCACTGCAACCGAAAAGGTGCCTGTAATTGTGATATTCAAGAATAAGCCGGATACCCAATTGATACAGAGATATCAGGGTGGGATAAACTACCGGTACAGGATAATACCCGCAGTTGCTGCCTGTATACCTGAGGATACCATTGCAAAATTGAAGAAACACCGGAGTATAGCCTATATAGAGCGTGATTACGAGCTCCATATCACAGATACTGCTACTGACACACCCAAAGACACAGACACAGACACTGCTACCGATACGTTACCATGGGGTGTTGACAGAATCGATGCAGAGAAGGTATGGAGCGGTACTGACGGCGGACGAGCGGTACTCAGCGGTCGTAATGCTGGCTCAGGCATCAATATATCTGTTATAGACACCGGGATAGATTACCGTCATCCTGACCTGGCACCCAATTATAAGGGCGGTTATGACTTCGTGAATGACGATGCTGACCCGATGGACGATAACGGGCATGGTACACACTGCGCGGGTATAATTGCCGCAGCATTCAACCGTAAGGGGATTATTGGTGTGGCACCACGCGCGAATCTCTATGCGGTTAAGGCATTGAACAGCAAGGGTAAGGGATACGTGAGCGATGTGATAGCAGGAATTGAGTGGTCAGTGAAGCACAGGATGAAGATCATCTCGATGAGTATGGGCTCGACTCATGACTCAACGGCGTTGCGCGAGGCATGTGAGAAGGCATACAAAGCGGGTGTCCTGCTCATCTCCTCCGCGGGTAATGAGGGTTACAGTAATGATAATGATAATGATAATGAGAATGATACAGTGACTTATCCGGGTAGATACGACTCCGTTATCGCTGTTGCTGCGATAGACGAGCGTAACAGGCGAGCTGGATTCTCCAGTATGGGTCCTGAGGTAGAACTTGCTGCACCGGGTGTGAGGATATATTCAACCTCTCCGGGGGGTGAATACATGAGGAAGAGCGGCACTTCTATGGCATGCCCGCACGTCACCGGCACCGCTGCTCTCGTATGGGCTGCACACCCCGAGTACACCAACACTCAGGTAAGAGAGCGATTGGATGATACTGCGGAAGACCTGGGACCGGTAGGAAAAGACACCGAATTTGGATACGGGGTGGTGAATGCATGGGAGGCAGCATATGTGAGTGTGAAGGAAACAGCAAAGACAGCAGCAGGAGGAGCTACCATCTCCTCTTCCTCATTCTTATCACACCCCTCAGGCACAATCACTGCACCTCCTCCTTCTGTAGCCTATACCCGCGTTCGTATACCACTATCTACCTCACCAAGCTATCGCTACAGAGGTGTACCGGGATTGCCCCCGGCATATAGTCCCGG
>JAODGR010000026.1:14036-17107 GCA_025464275.1 Methanosarcinales archaeon | reverse complement strand
CTGAGGTTGGCAAATTCAAATATGTATCACAGGCGGATACAGATAAAGAACGGTACCGTTTACGACCCCCGGAACGGTATAAACGGTGAGAAGCTGGATATCTTCATCGCAGATGGTAAGATTGTGGAGGAGACGAAGCCGAAGCCGGAAGTGGTGATAGATGCAAGAGGGAAGACGGTCATGCCCGGTGGTATAGATCTCCACAGCCATATTGCCACCTACGGACTCAATTTGGCAAGATTTACTTTCAGATTCCCTACTCTGGCTCAGATAGGTGAGACTTATGCCATGATGGGCTATACGCACGTGAATGAGCCTTTAATGACCCTTAATACCGCGAGTTATGTGCATCACGAACTCTCCGGCATACCGCTCATCGATACCTCTGCATCCCTCGTGCTCCCGGTGTATGAGATGGAGAAGGGGATAAGGGAGGGGCATGTAGAGGGTGTGAACAGGCTCATAATCGCTCTATTGGGCATCACCAGGGCGATAAATGCGAGGATATACGATCTCGGGATCAGATACGCGAAGAAGGGCTTCTTTTATCGTGATGTATCACCTCGCAGGTGCCTGGATTTCTTCCACAGGCTTGTAATACTGCAGGAGAGCGAAGGCGTCCCCAGAATGCAATTGCGGACGTATCCAGAGCTATTAGATGAAGACATGAGCATTTTAACCCCCTTCTGGATGGCGCATCTCGCATCGGGCATAGACAATGATGAGCGGTATGAAGCGGCACTGAAGTTATTAAAGAGCGATGGCTGCGCGGACCTGGGCATCTCTATCCCTCCCCCTTCTCCTTCTCATTCTCCTTCCCCTTCTCCGGATGGCGGAGGCAGTGTGAGGATAGGGTATGAAGCTCCGAGTGGTGGCTCCAGCTTCATCAGTATGGATATAGGGCTGGAGCAGCCACTGATATTCTCAAACTCCATGATAGAGCAGAGTGAGATGGATAAGAGAGCATACTATTCCCTGTCTCTCGCACTCGATGCACTGAAGTATTACAGGAATCTCGCTTTCTCCACTGATAGTTCCAGCGGGTGTCTATTCTACATGTATCCACGCATATTTGCAGCACTGCTGAGCGATACCGATACCACCCGAGGGGTACTGGTGAGGGATGAACTCCCTCGCAATGAGTACTCCCTCTACCAGCTCGTGTCAATAACGAGGGATAATCCAGCGCGGCAGCTGGGTATGGGTGACAGGAAAGGGCATCTGGGTACGGGTGCAGATGCAGATATTGCAATATACGACATAGATGATGAAAAAACAGAGGCAAAGGACTTGGAGAAGCGATTCCGATACTGCTCGTATCTCCTGAAAGGGGGCGAAATAGCGATAAAGGAGGGCAGGCTCATCAACAGATATGTGGCGAAGAGAACGATTGGTAGAGTACTGCAAGAGCATGAATGGGTAGAGGACGAGATGATAAAGGAGGTATGCACCAGGAGGTCACTTCGGATTGAGCATTTGGTGGTGGATGATTGCTTTACTTTATCTACTCACTATTAATAGATGGTATAGTATATGAGTATAAGTATAAGATAAGTATAGATAGAAGGCATAGGGCATAGGTGAAAAGAGAAGATGAGTGAGGTAAGACCAAGTATAAGAACCCTGGAGGATGTTGGGTATCGTGTGATTTTGAGGCGTGATGATGGTAGTCCGAGGCTGGTATTGAGATGCTTTGTGAAGGAGGGGCAGTATGGTAAGTTCATCTCCATTGAGCAGCACTGGGTGCAGAAGATGGAGGGTGACAGGATAGTGGACAGCCAGTGGGCGAGGAAGCGCTATTCGTTCCCTTACGACCGTGAGAAAGCATTTGATACGTGGAACTCCATAAAGGAGCTGTTAGAAGCGGCACTGGGTAGATCAGGGCATGAGCCCAATGGCAGTGAATTGGAGAAGGAGGTGGAAGAGGAATTCGGTGACGAACTCGATGTCGAAGGGCTGGAGGAGGAACTTTAAATTTTAACTCATAACCACCGCTCTATCCTCTGCTGCGAGAGAGGCTGCGCATGTGTAACTCTTGCGATTCGTTCGAGCGCTTTGTTCACCCGCTCCTCTGAGAAGTCATGTATCTCGCATAGAAACTCCCTTACTTTCTCCTCCTCTGGCTCCCTCCATACCAGTTCATAAGTGGAATCGACCTCAGGATGGAGGAAGATATCACGGACGAGTTCATAGTTCGCTATGCCAGGTGCATTCTCCATCTCTATCACCGCTTCTTCTATTAATTTATCTATGCTATGATACTCTTTGATGAGCTTCAGCGCTCTCTTTGCACCTATACCCCTTATCCCCGGATTGAAGTCCGTGCCCACGAGGATGGCGACATCCACAAGCTCCTCCCGTGTCAATCCCAGTCTCTCCTCTATATCATTCAACACAGCCAGCTCGAGCTTTGTCCTCCTCCTTGGTGCACTCAGGTTCCTCACCATCATGGGTGCGCCAAAGAGCAGGGAGTCATAGTCCTGTGAGGCAACGAGCTCGGCATCACCACGCTGAGCCATGAAAGCAGCCTGAGCTTCTCCTTCTGAGGGCGCCTGCACCCATGGTATGCCGAGATAGTCCATGAGCTTCTTCGCATCCTCTACCATTCCTGGTGCGATTCGAGTGGATGCCTTCGCGAATTTCAGCGCTTCCTCCTCCGGTACTCTCGCCACTTTCGCTTCCTCCCATCTCCTGCTCGCCTCCGTACGCCGCACCGACCTGGCTTGTAGAACCCCCGCTTTTAGCTCCGGGGGTCTGCCATCGAATACGAATACCAGCTTCAAACCCTTCTCCATCAGGTTCGTTGTTCGGTATATCAAGCCGGAGAGATGGGAGGTTATCCTGCCCGCGGAGTCCATGAGCGGCGTACCATCTGGCTGACGGATGATGCTGAGGAACTGATACAGCATGTTATAGGCATCAACCGCGATGACCCTCCCCGCGAGAGCATCCAGGGAGGTCTCTTTCAGATATAATATCTCCCCTATATTGGTCCCCATCTCAACTTATGTTCTATTATTTTACACAACTGTTCAACTTTATTATTGGATGTTATAATATTTATTGTGAAT
>JAODGR010000026.1:0-13859 GCA_025464275.1 Methanosarcinales archaeon | reverse complement strand
TTGCACTCGCACTGGTGATGCTACTGTTCCTCTTCCTCGGTATGAGTGGGGGAGAAGAGAAATAGTGGGAGAAGAGAGGAGAGAGAGATAAAAAAGTGATTTTTTCCTCTTCTTATCTTATCTTTTTATTCCTTCTTACGCCTCAGTATGACCCTCCCTATATTTATATCTGCATTCTTCAGCGTTATCTTTATGGGTGCAGCGATATCTGTATCAGATATAGGCAGAGGTAGCTCAGCTCCTCCCGCTCCCGCTCCTCTCGCCTCTCCCGGGGGTAGCTCTACCTCCTCAGGTGGACCTCCAGGCGGTGCAATCACAGCTTCCGCTTCTACTTCCACTTCCGCAGCCCACCCCTCTGTTATCTTCTTCCCATCCACTTCTCTGATGACCCCCTTCACCACCGGGTGGTCAACCCGCAACAGGAATTCACGCAGACTCTCCAGGTCTGCCGCTTCCTTCTCCGTTGCTATCTTCTCCCGCATCTCATCCGGTATGGCATCCTTCACCCGCTCCTTCAAATCTGATGCCATCCATACCACACGCCGCCAGCCACCGTCATACTGTATGAACTTCGAGCTGTAGAAGTACTGTATCCCGATTCCGAGGAAACCCCTCACCTGTTTGCCTCCACCCACGGAGCCGGCGATGGTGGAGAAGGGGAGACCAATAGGAGTCTCAGAGACCTTGGAGCCACGATGTATCCACCCTATCCCGTCGACTTCGGGTATATAGAAACCCGCGACCTCGAAGCAGCCACAGCTTGTATGCGGCTTCTCAAGGAACGAATGTAGCTTTATGGAGTCATATTCACCACCGGAAAGACGTACCGCTGCCTCGTTCACACCCGTATACTCACCTCCTATCGGGTCTATGCACTCACCCTTGGGTATCGGTGCATTGGGTCCCTCTGGGTCCACCCGTGCAGCGGCACGGGAATCGAACCAGCTCATTGCACCGCAGAGCGCTACCCTGTCCGGAGAGACCACACAGACATTGGTCGGCGCAAATGACTGACATAAAGTGCACTGATAGAATTCATCCACATCCTCGTCATGCAACCCCCGCGCCTTCAGGTCACGTGCTTCGTATATCTTCTTCGCCATCTCCAGCTGCTTCACTACTTCCGCTTCATCTGTGATGTACAGTGCCTCCATCTTCTCTATGAACGGTAATTCGGATTTGAATAGCATTATCGTCGCTTTTGCTATCTGCTTCAGTGATTTCAAGCCCTTCTTTACCGCATCCTTGCTTATTCTCACCCATATCTCAGCACGCTGGTTGAGATGCATGTATCCCTGTATGTAGGACTGATATTCGTGATTCCTGCGCTCTATCACTGCTTCAAGGTCCTTCTCTATCAGCTTACCGTAGACCTTGTATATCATACCATACGCGTAGGTACCGCCCTCCTCCATCTCCGGCAGGTCTGGTCCTATCAATGTCACTTCGTTATCCCGCACCTTCGCCGGGTCGGGCTCGAAGATGACCAGCTCGAACCCCGGCTTGGTCTGTCCTCCCAGCTCCACGTACATGCCCGCTCTCCTTACCCGCTCACCCTCGTACATCGGGTTCAGGTCAAAAGGGAACCCCTCCTCTCCTTCTGCCATTTCCTCCTATTTTTAAAGCTACTCACCCTTTATAAAAAGTTCGAATTGTGGGATGCCAAAGTGACGATGTCAATATTTTACCACCCTCATTTTGACTCCTTCAGCAGGCTCAGGAGTAGTGCCTTCTGTGTGTGTAGCCGGTTCTCCGCCTGCTCCAGTATCACCGATTTATCACTGTTCAATACTCCTTCCGTCATCTCTTCTCCCACGTGCACCGGCATACAGTGCATCACCATCACATCATCCTTCGCCATGTTCACCACGCTCTCATTCACCTGATAAGCCCTGAACGCTTCCTCCCTCCGCGCTCTATCCGCTTCTTCGCCCATAGAGACCCATACATCGGTATATATCACATCAGCACCACTCACCGCCTCGCGTACATCCCTGCATATCCGTACCGTGGAGTTAGAATCATAGCCCATCGCCTCTATCCTCCTTATCACCCGCTCCTCAGGCTCGTATCCCTCCGGGCATGCCACTCTGAGCTCCATGCCCATCAACGCACATCCCCCTATCAGGGAGTTACACACGTTGTTGCCATCGCCCACCCATGCCACTTTAACTCCTTCCAGCTTATTCTTATGCTCCTTTATCGTCATAAGGTCCGCTAACGTCTGGCATGGATGCTCCAGGTCGCTCAACCCGTTAATTACAGGGATAGAGGCATATCGTGCAAAATCCTCTATCGTACTGTGTGCATATGCTCTTATCATCACAGCGTCGATATACGATGAGAGTACCTCCGCAGTCTCCTTTATCCGCTCACCCCTGCCCAGCTGCAGCTCATTCCAGTTCAGGCTGATCACAGAGCCTCCCAGCTCGAGCATAGCCACCTCGAAGGAGACACGAGTACGTGTGGATGGCTTCTCGAAGATCAATCCCAGTATCCTGTCTTCTAAATCCCCCCTCCGCCTCAGTCCCGCCCTTCGTTCACCCTTCAATAACGCTGCACGCTCCAGTATCGCTTCTATATCCCCCCTCGTGAGGTCGAATATCGAGATTAGCCCCTTCACTTTACTTCTCATCTCTTCCATCAGGATAATTAATGCGGTGACGAAGATTAAACTAAAGGTGAAGGGGGGAGAGATGTATGCAGGAATTGATAAAATATGGGAAGAAGATGGTGAATGCCGGGCTGGTGCACTCGCATTTCGGTAACCTCAGTAAGCGTATCGGGGACCGCATGCTGATCAGCACAACCGGGAGCATGCTGGACGAGCTTGAAGGGCAGATTGTCTCCGTCCCGATAGACCCTTCATCGCCTGATGAACTGGATGTGATAGCATCCTCTGAGGTCAATGTCCACCGTGCAATTTATAGATGCACTTCCGCGCTCGCCATCTTACACGGGCATTCACGATATGCAGTGGCACTCTCCATGCTGAGCACTCCAGCTCCAGCTCCAGATTCACAGGAGCTGATAGTACCGGAAGATTCAGAGAGCCTCTATATACTCCACGAGATCCCGGTTGTCAGTGGCGGTATCGGCTCGCCAGAGCTGGCTACCAATGTCGCTTCCGCGCTCCGCGACCATAAAGCGGTAATCGCCTACGGTCATGGTACATTCGCACGTGGTGCCACAGTGGACGAAGCATTTGTCATCCTCAGTTCGGTTGAACATGCATGCATGGTCAAGTATCTGGTGGATACGGCGCGAGTGATAAGAGATAAGGAGATAAAGAGATAGAGATGGGAGGAGGTATAACTTAAATTAAATAGAATGCAGGTTAATCTTAATAGGATGCAGGATGTTAAGGTTAAAGTTAAGGAGGAGAGAATGAAGGATGTTCGAAGCGGAGATAGATGCAGGGATATTAAAGGAATGTGTAGAGGCGATCACTGCGGTTGTGGACGAAGGTAGGCTGAAGATAGGGTCAAATGGCTTGAATTTAAGAGCTGTTGACCCCTCTAATGTCTCTATGGTCTCATTTCAGTTGCAGAGTGATGCTTTCGATGATTACCGCTTCTCGAGCGAGGGAGGGGGTGAGAATGAAGATAAGAACGAGAATGCGAATGCACTCGTGATTGGCATGGATTTCCAGAAGTTGCTTGGAATCCTCGGCATTGGTGGCAGGGAGCAGGTCTGGCTCTCCATTGACGAGCAGGCACAGAAGTTAAACATGCGAATGGGCAGTCTTGCATATACAATCAACCTGCTGGAGCCATCTTCACTCCGAAATCAGCCGAAGGTGCCGGAGCTTGAGTTCCCCGTGCAGGTGGTGATGAGCACGGAGGAGTTCAGGCGCACGATACGAGCCGCGGAGAAGATAGGTGAGCACATACTGCTCGGCGTGGAGGGTGATGAATTTTACATGGAGGTGGTGGGGGAGATGGATAAATTACGCCTGGGCTTGAGGAAGGAGCAGCTGATACACCTCACTCCCGGGACGCTCCACTCATTATTCACCCTCGATTACATCTCCGCAATGAGCAAGGGTATGAGTCACGCAGAGACGGTAACGCTGAACCTGGGCAAGGATTATCCGCTCCAGATAGAATTTGAGGTGGCAGAGGGCAAGGGTAAGGTCACCTATCTCCTGGCTCCACGGGTTGAATGATTATATATTTCATCACCTCAAATCCGCACAAGGTGGAAGAGGTAAGGGAGCTGGCTGCTGATAAGGGGATTTCTATCCGGCACCTCCATTATGAGTATCCGGAGTTACAGCTGGATGCGATAGAAGAAGTGGCGATAGCGAGTGCGAATCACATAAGGCGAGAGAAGTGGGCGGAAATAAACGCCCCTTTCTTCATCGAGGACTCTGGATTGCTCATACATGCATTAAACGACTTCCCCGGTCCTTTCTCCGCATTCGTCTTCCGGAAGATAGGCAATGAAGGGATACTGAAGTTGATGGCGGGTAAGGAGGGTGGAGAGCGAAGAGCTACTTTTAAAACTGTCGTGGCATTCTGCCGTGATCCGGATGCTGAACCAAGCCTGTTCATCGGTACCGTGGAGGGTCGAATCGCAGATCGCGCGCGGGGTGATGGAGGATTCGGGTTCGACCCCATATTTGAATACGAGGGGACAGGAACGACATTCGCAGAGATGAGCACAGAGGAGAAGAATAAGGTATCGCACAGGAGCAGAGCATTCACGAAATTCCTGAATCACATCCTCCAACACCTCCATTAGTGGAGTGGATGTGTATGGCTTATAAGTATAACTGGGAAAAAATTTTGCATATTACGTAAGCCATGCGGAATTATGGAAAAAATTAGAAAAATTTAAATATCCGCTCATACACTATATATTTATTGATCAGGTATGAAGCGTGGCAAATTGCAGTGGCAAAGGCATCTCTCTCCTGGCTTTCTCATCAATGATGTGGTCCTGCCCAGGATGTCGGTCTTCCTGCCGCATGATAAGAGGTTCTTTGAGCTCTTTGAAGCTCTCGCTGAGAGGGCGGTGGAGGCAGCAGAGCTTCTGGTGGACCTGAGCAATGACTATTCCCGGCTCGAAGAGGTCAGCAGGCAGCTGGAGCTACTGGAAGAGGAGGCTGATTCGATCGTTCATGAGGTTGTGCATGAGCTCTTCTTCGACCATACCAGGGTCACCGAGGAGAAGGGGGATATCCGTTACTTCGTCCATAATCTCGATAATCTGATAGATGGAGTGGAGAAGGCGGTACGGAGGGTGACATTCACACAGAGCCTGCCTGAGCCTGTGATTGAATTTGCACCGGTTATACTGGAGGCGGCGAAGGAGATACGCACTGCGGTATATTGCTTGCGCGAGATGAGATGCAAGGAGGGGAGTTTAGAAGCCCGCTGTATAAGGATAAACGAGCTGGAGAATGAGGCTGATGAGATAAACAGGCGATGGCTGAGGAAGTTGATGACCACACCCACGAGTAGCTCAGATGAGGTCCTCGCGCGATTACTGGTGAAGGAGATAGTGGATATCCTGGAGGATACAATGGACCAGTGTGAGGATGTAGCCAATATCCTGGAGACCTTCAGATTGAAAGGTGGCATCTGAGCTCTGAGACTGATGCATCCTTCTCTACTCGTCTATGCCATCATAGCACTGGCTTTAGCTTATGATTTCCTGAACGGAGCAAATGACAGGGCAAATGCCATCGCCACGGTCACAGCCACTAAGGCACTTACACCCCTAAAGGCGATACTCCTTGCCAGTGTATTCAATTTCGCAGGTGCGTGCATCTCCACACGTGTGGCTGAGACGATAGGTAAGGGGATAGTCTCACAGGGCAGCATAACCCTGCTCATCATTGCTGCCGGTGTACTGGGAGCGATAATATGGGTCTTCATCTGCACTTATCTGGGAATACCCATCAGTGTGAGCCATGCGCTTGTGGGTGGTCTCCTTGGTGCAGGGCTCATTGCAGGTGGTTCGGGCACGATAAACTGGGCTGTCCTCAATAACAAGGTGCTGCTGGCAATCGTGCTCGGACCCGGTGTGGGGTTCATCGGTGGTGCAATCCTCTTCGCTATCGTCTGCTGGGTCCTCTTCCTCATATTCAGGGATGTACCAGATATCAGAACGGAAAGGATATTCAGGCACCTTCAGATCATATCCGCTTCCTTCGTGGCTTTCAGTCACGGGATGAATGATGCACAGAATGCAATGGGTATTATTACAATAGCGCTACTCACCGGCGGGTTGATTCCCTTATTTGTGGTGCCTCTATGGGTAAAGCTGAGCTGTGGTCTCATGATGGGGCTGGGGACTTTCTTCTTCGGATGGCGGGTGATGAAGACGCTCGGATGGAGATTAACGAGGCTGGAGTCGAAGCATGGGTTCGCCGCGGAGACCGGTGCCGCGGTTGCCGTGGTCCTGATGAGCTTGAGAGGGATGCCAGTGAGCACGACACATGTAATTGCTTCTTCGGTCATCGGCGGCACTTTCTTCCAGAGCTTGCGGAGGATCAGATGGACGGAGGTGGAGAGGATGGTCATTGCATGGGTGATTACCATCCCCCTGGCTGCGGTGATTGGCGGTACTGCGTACCTCATCATGAACTCCTTCCCGGGCTCATGGGCATGCTCATAGCGAGGGTGTGAAAAAACATAAGGTTTAAACCTTCGCCTACCCTTTCTCTTATCTATATCCATGTCCATGGTGGAGAAGAGTATAGAGGAGATAAACGAGCGGATCAGGGATGGCAGTGTCTGTGTGGTCACGGCAGACAGGATGAGTGAGATAGTGGAGGAGCTGGGTGCGGAGCAGGCGGCGAAGGAGGTGGATGTGGTCACTACCGGCACTTTTGGTCCCATGTGCTCCTCTGGCATCTTCATCAATTTCGGGCATGCTGACCCCCCAATAAAGATGCAGCGGGTATGGCTGAATGAGGTGGAGGCATATACCGGTATCGCAGCAGTTGATGCCTATCTGGGTGCCACGCAGCTATCCGAGGATAGAGGTGAGGAATATGGCGGCGGGCACGTGATAGAGGACCTGGCATCAGGGAAGCAGATAGAGATGCGAGCCACTGCATATGGCACAGACTGCTATCCACGTAAAGAGATAGAGACCACTCTCTCGATAGAGGACCTGAATCAGGTGATAATGGTAAATCCAAGGAATGCATCACAGCGGTATATCGCAGCAACGAACTCCTCTGACCGCACTTTATACACTTATATGGGCACCCTACTCCCGAATTATCGAAATGCGAACTATTCAGGTGCCGGTGCACTCTCACCGCTGATGAACGACCCTGAGTTCGAGACCATAGGTGTGGGGACTCGAATATTCCTATCCGGAGCGAAGGGATATGTGGTGGGGATGGGGACACAGCACAACCCGGGTAAGAACTTCGCTACCCTGATGGTCACAGGCGACCTGAAGGAGATGGACCCGAAATACCTCAGGGGTGCTACCTTCTTCGGGTATGGGGCAACGCTATATGTGGGCATCGGGATACCGATACCGATATTGAATGAGCGCATGGCGGAGAAGACGGGGATAAGAGACGGTGATATAAAGACCGAGGTACTTGATTACGGCGTCTGCAGACGGGAACGCCCGACGGTGGTGGAAGTGACGTATGAAGAGTTGAAATCCGGGATGATAGAGATAGGGGGTAAGGAGGTGCCGACCTCGCCGCTATCCAGTTTCTTCATGGCTGATAAGGTGGCGAAAGAGCTGAAGAGGGAGATAGAGAGGGGCGAGTTCCTGCTATCTCAGCCAGTGGAGCGGCTGCCACGGGACACCATCTTAAAACCGATGAAACAGACCAAGGAGCTACCGCTTGTCAAGGATGTGATGATAAGGGAGGTGGAGGTGATAAGGGAGGATGCGACCATAGCAGATGCTGCAAAGTTGATTCTTGATACACAGTCCACACACATACCGGTGGTAGCGAGTGATGGGCGATTGGTCGGGATAGTAACCGCGTGGGACATCTCAACTGCGGTTGCGCAGCGACATGAGGGGCTGGCTGAGATAATGACACGGCGAGTGATAACAGCAGATGAAGATGAGCCTCTGGAACTGGTGATCCGGAAACTGGAGCGGTATAACATCTCCGCACTGCCTGTTATAGACCGCAGCAGGAGGGTCATAGGGCTGGTAACGAGCGATGAGATAAGTAAATTGATAGGTAAACGGCGGAGATGGGAGTGGAAACTGGGAATTTAAATCTCATGTATCACCTTCATGCTCGTAATTGCACCCGCAATCAGACTCGTATAATAAGTGCTCAAGCGCCATAGGAGTGTGAATACCCCCAGTAAGGGCGCGCTCACCAGTGTATGATATAGGTATGCACTGCTCAGTTCAGATATACCGCTGCTACCCGGGCTTAGGGGTATTGCCCCGATTATGGTGATGATGAACTGTGCCGCGATGGAATAAAACCAGCGAGGGTGTTCACCCAGTCCGAGCAGGAGGAGCGAGGGTATAGTGTATTCAACGAGCCAGAAAGCGATGGTGAAGATGAGGGCGATGGTGATGGTCTTCCGTCCTTCATGGTGGAACTTCTTATGCGCTTCGTAGAAGTTCTCCAGCTCGTGATATATCCAGTCTCGTATCCGCTCCATCTTGTGCACCCTCAGCTTCGAGAATAGCCACCCAATGAACTTCCTCAGCTTATCCGGTCTGGTTAGACCGTACAGCATGGTGAATATACCGAGTATGAGCAGGAGCCCCATAAGGGTGAAGATGGCGGCGTGGCGGGGTATCACGGTGGTGAAGAGGATGAAACTTATTACACCTCCACTCATACAGACCAGGAAATCCAGTGACCGCTCACCGATGACTACCGCCGTACTGTCACCTACCGTCAGTCCATTACGTTTCAGCAGATACACCCGCACCGGCTCACCGCCGAACTGTGAAGGTGTTATACAGGCAGCGAAGAGGCTCGCCAGGATTATCTTCAGCGATTGTGAGAGCTTCAAATCATCCCTCCCACCATCTCTATCTGCCTCTCCATCTGGATTTGCCCTGCCACCCAGGAAATCACTCATCAACTTCAGCCTGAAACTCCAGATGACCCATGCAGAGATGTGCATCGCGAATGCGAGAGCGAGGAAGAGGGGATTGATCTCTGACATCGCCACGAAAGTCGCTGCGGTCACCCGATAGGGTGAGAATCGGAGTATAAAGAGGAGGGTGAATACACTGATGGAGAGGGAAGCAATCAGGAATATCCGCCTGCGGCTCTCGGTCGCCATGCCATAATAGAAATGATGGAGATGTAGCTTAAATTTTTTGGTACTTCGCCCTAGTTTTGAATAGCCTGTATGCCTCCACCAGGAGTGCGACCGTCAGTAGCAGGGAGATTAGCACGAAGAAGATGTACGATTGCTCGGTCCAGTAATCGCCAAAGGTCAATAGCAAACCGAATTCGTCTGCCACCAGTCCCAGCCCGATGCCGTAGATACCGGCGGAGAGCCTCGTGATGAACGATCCGCAGCTGTAATTGATATGCCCGAGCCATCCACCGACGATGAGCAGCCCAATCCCGAAGAAGAAGTGGTGTATTCGATAACCCTTCACCCACAGCTGGCATAGAGGGTTGACATCGGCATTCAAAATAGCCACGAATAAACGCGCGATGAGGAAAGAGAGGATGAAAGAGAGGAGGATGATGAAATGAATCAGGAGTTTCCCCGTGCTGGTGCTGCTGCCGGTGCCGGTGTGGGGGTTAACATCAATCTCAATCCCAACGCCAGGATTGGCTCTGGCTCGGAATACAGGGTCACGGAACATGGTGAATACACCCCTCAGGATGCCGTAGATGAGGAATCCATAGCCGAAGAATAGGAGTGTGGATTCATAACTCAATCTTAATATCATTGCAGCATCGAGGAAATCAATGAGGAGTACCGCGGGCAGAGTGAATCGTGATACGGCTTCTACCACTGCAGTAATAACGAACCCGATGCAGAGCAACAAGCTAATCTTCGCTGACCTGGGCTTTGTGAGATACAGGAGGAATTCCCTCCGCACTCAAATCACCTCCATGACTACGCCAGGGTCAGGATTCGAACCTGAGCGTCCCGAGAGGGACAGTGACTCTCGAGGCCACCGCATTTGTCCACTCTGCCACCCTGGCTCTTCACATTCATATTCTCTCATATATAAATATAACCTGTATACTATATACCATAACTCACCACCATCGCTTTAACAGTTAGCCGACCCGCTGAAATAGTACTGCCGGTTTATTCAATTTCTGCCCTGTCCGTATTGGTGCCCTCAAATCTTCTATCTTCGTTGCATGAAGGTCGGTCTCCATACCAAGCTGAAACCACATCTCCCCCATCTTCTCTGGCATCACTGGCTCCAGTAATATGCATATCGACTTCAATATCTGCAGTACGTTCTTTATTATCGTGCCACACCTCCTCCTCGCATCTTCGTCACCTTTTATCAGATGCCACGGCTCTTCACGCTGGAAATAACTGTTACCAAAGTTGGCGAGCCCCATGGTAGCATCCACCATCTTCTTGAATTCGTAGTTCTCCATCGCACTCAATACCTCCGCAGTGGCACTCTCTATCGCAGAGGTGACCTCATCCTCTATCTCCCCCGCGGGCACCATCCCGAAATGCTTATATGTAAATGTCAGCACACGATATGCGAGATTGCCAAGAATAGCCACCAGCTCGTTGTTCACACGCATGAAGAAGGAATCCCAGGAGAAATCCAGCTCCTTCGTATGGCTCGATTGCGCCACCAGATAATATCGGAGCATATCTGGGTGGAATCGTTCGAGGAATTCCGATGCCCAGACCACGTTCCCTCTACTCTTGGAGAATGTCTTACCGTTTATCTTCACCATTCCGGAGGCGATCACAGCACGTGGCAGTGAATATCCAGCTCCTTTTAGCATCGCGGGCCAGAAGATGCAGTGGTGGTATATTATATCCGTACCGATGAAATGGATGATGGTGGCTTCGTTATTCTTCCAGTATCGTGCCCATTCGGTATCATCTTCACCTCGCTCACGTAGCAGCTCCTCTGTGAATGATATATACCCGATAGGGGCATCAACCCAGACGTATACCACCAGGTCATCCCTGCCAGGGAATTTCACACCCCACTCCAGATTACGCGTGATGCACCAGTCCCTCAATTCGCGTTTCACCCATTCCAGGGCATAATTACGCGCGTTCGCCGTGCCCTCCAGTCCGTGTAGATAGGAGAGGAGGAAGTGAGAGAATGCGGAGAGCTTGAAGAAGAAATGCTCCTGGTCCTTGTAGACCGCGGCAGAGCCACAGATCTTACATCTTGGCTCCTCTATCTCTCCGGGCTCGAGATGCCTGCCACAGCCCTGGTCACACTCGTCACCGCGTGCGAGGGTACCACAATAGGGGCATATCCCCTCCACATATCTATCAGGGAGGAAGCGTCCGCAGGTATTGCAATACGCCTGCTTGGTCTTCTTCCTGTATACATACCCACGTGCCATCAGGTCCTTCACTATCTCCTCTGTCCTCGCATGGTTGGCTGGTGAGTCAGTTCTGCCATAGTAGTCGAAGTCAACATTCAACGCATCGAAGACGCGTCTGAAATGCTCATGGTAGCGCTCCACCACCGCCTCAGGCGTTGTACCCTCAGCCTCCGCACTCAGTACTATCGGCGTTCCGTGTGTGTCTGAGCCACTGATGAAGATGACCCTGTAACCCATCTTACGGAGCATTCTCACACATATATCCGCGGGGACGTAGGTTCTGAGATGCCCTATGTGGCACTCGCCATTGACATACGGCAATGCAGAAGTTACTAACACCGGCTTATCATGTGGTATCTTCATTCCTGTTATGTTAACTCCTTGGCATAGGCATTTAAAAATGAAAGGCATTCTCCACATCACGGTGGAGAAGGAGATAAGAGGAGAGAGGGAAAAGGAAGGGGAAAAAATAGAGTGGCGAATTTTAGGGGCTATTCGAAGACACGGTAATACCTGCCTCTGGTCTGCGATTCGTTGATCATGCGGTACATATAAGCCTTTACTGGACCCATTATATCCGTATCCATAGCACCCGCTCCACCTCGCTGCCATGCGGCACCGGGGGTAGGGAAGAGCTGGTAGTACCGACTTCTGGTCTGCGATTCATTGATCATGCGGTACATATAAGCCTTTACCGCTTCCATCATCTCGTCACCCCCGCTCGCACCCGCTGCCCAGCCATGTGCACCACGGGGTGCCTGCCAATCACTGCGCGTGTGCCACAGCGGTGCAGGTAAACCGTGATACGAATCCCATGCTGAGACTGAGACTGAGACAGCCGGTATATCCATATCCACACCCACGGCATCGACTGCACCGGTGAGCATGAGGGCGAGCAGCCCCAGACCCGTCATCAGAGCCTCACTTAATCGCGCCATTTCTATCATTTTCGGTTTATATGCCTGTGTATATCTTCACCTCCTTACCTCCTTTAATGAAGAAGCAGGTGAGGCTATAAAAAACTTTCTACCAATATCAACATGGTGGATGAGGCGAAAATAGAAAGTTTTATATATCCAGACCACGAATCCCTGATTGATGTAAGATGTCAGGGTTGAGTCGGATACGGGGTTTTGCATTCAATCCCGCGAGGCAGTTTGCAGAGGCGAAAGATGACTCACTCGGCGATGCCTTCAAGTATTACATCCCTCTCCTCGCTTTCCTCGGTGCTATCCTCGCAATCGTCGTCTCGATTGCCGGGGGTATGATGGTATCCATGCTGGGGCTATCGAGATTTGTGCTGATGCCTGGCTTACCTGAGCTCGGGAAGCTCATACCTGTGCTTGGTGTCGGTACTTTCATAGGTACAATCATAGTGGGTATTATAGCTGCTCTTTACATCTCTGTCTGGCTTCACATCTGGGTCTATCTCCTCGGTGGGAGGAAGGGGTTAAGGCAGACTGCGAAGGCTTTCATGTATGGCGTGACTCCCTGTCTGGCACTCTGCTGGCTCCCGGGGACGAACGTCCTGGTTACGCCGATATGGGCTGTTCTGCTGATAATAGGTGGTTTGATAGAGCTTCACGAGCTATCGCCCGGGAGGTCTATCATCGCAGTGATACTGGCGATTCTTGTACCCCTGATAGCGGTGGCGGTGGTGCTAATGCAGCTCGCTCCTCTGTTACTGGGCATGGGTTAACCTTAAACATTGTTTTAATTTTAACATTAGCAGAGTGAATGAGATGAAAAAAACGACCTTTACGGTTACTGTTGCTGTTATTGTGATAGCTATTTCAATTTTCCTGGTGGCAGATATGGGTGCTATTGCCAGTACACCCACCCCTTCCGGTATGAGTATGAGTATGAGCACACATCTAAGGGAGGCATGGAACAGGTCTTTCATACCGTCCAATCCGGGTGTTAAAGATGCTTATGCAGTCGGTGTACAGCAGACTCCAGATGGGGGTTATATCGTCGCCGGAGTGGCAGGATACGCATCAAATGGTGATAGCGTGAGAAGTGATTTTCTGCTCTTAAAGACCGATTCAGAGGGTCAGCCATATCCAGGCTGGGTACGTCTATTTGGAGGTTACACTCATGATATCGGATATGCAGCGCAGCAGACCGCAGACGGGGGCTATATCCTCGCCGGTGCAACCTGCTCATTCGGCGCCGGGCTGTCAGATGCATGGCTGGTAAAGACCAGCTCAAGCGGGGAGCAGGAGTGGGAGAAGACGTTCGGGCATTCTGACCAGGACTGGGGATGTGCGGTACAACAGACATCAGATGGTGGCTACGTACTTGCCGGTGTAACCTTCCCGTTTGGTGCGGGTGCATCGGATGCATGGCTGATAAGAACCGATTCAGAGGGTAATGAGCT
>JAODGR010000027.1:12014-13226 GCA_025464275.1 Methanosarcinales archaeon | reverse complement strand
AGGAATCAAGAGAAAAGTATGAAGCCAGAAGTCATGAGTAAGCCCTTCTCGCACAGTTGAAGTCCATGCTTATCACGCCTTATGTCCGCTGTTAAGTGACTCGGAGGGAGCGGTGGCATATCATTCTCTTTCATCCCCTATAGTTTCTACTTTCTCTATTTTCTGGGAGCATAAATTAAGAATCTGATCAAGAGACACTGGTTTATAATTTATCACTTCAACACTTACATTAATTGTTTGCCTCTCTTTGTTGATAAATGGATAGTTTACTAAATCGTTGTTATGTTTATGTCCATGAATAATCCATCCATCAAAAGATTTCACCCTTTCTGGCTCGTGGATGAGAAGAAATCTGTATCCTCTATATTCAAGAATATCATAATTCTTTCCTATTTTTTCGTGATTTCCTTTGATATAAATAATTTTTCCATTGAGTCTACGGAGCCAGTAACTCGGGCTTCTATAAGACCTACCAAAGCTCAAAGTGTGTATCCGATATGAACCATATTCTCCCCTTGCTTGAAAGTGAAGGGCGTTGTGGCGTTTCTATTTGAAGAATTTCTCTGTGCATTTTTACCATTTCAGCATAATATTTTCTGGAGAGGGCTTTTCTTCTATTAAGTAATTTACGTGTGGGTATATCATATTCGTACCTTATCTTACTCTTTTTCAATAAAGTAATTCTCAAAGCTGATGCTAGAAGATACTCATATTTTGATTGTATCTTCTTTTTTAGAAGATTCACACTTTTTTCTGACAATCGATAACCGATAGTTGCATGAAACCAGAACTCATCTTCATCAAAGTCATTATGCTCCATTACATCTGGACGTTCTGCTATAAACGGCTTTATTTCCCTGTAAATTTCTTTTCTGAGTTTTTTAAGTTCGTAACTCGGTTTTATCTTAAGCGCAAATACGTAACCTTTATTACCTCTCCTAATCTCAAAGCCATCGTAATGAAATTTTACAAGACGATATTTGGAAGCTATATTCTGGATTATTTTGGCTATGTCCCAATCCTTAACGCCTTCTCTTAATCTGAAACTGTAAACAAGCGTAATGTGAGGTACTTTGTGCCATCTTCCTGTTCGAGCGGGTTTCGAAATCGTTTTTATATACCTCTTTATTATGTATTTTTCTAACATAGGACGTATTTCTATAAGATATGGGTAACCATCGTCGATCTCTTTGTAAGAAGAAAATAACTTTA
>JAODGR010000027.1:0-11925 GCA_025464275.1 Methanosarcinales archaeon | reverse complement strand
AGCATCACGAGGTGAAGATGGAGTGAAAGTAAAGGAGATAATGAGCCGCCCAATCATCACAGAAGATGAGAATACCGTGGTCAGCAAAATAGCTGCGGATATGGAGGAACTTGGTATAGGGAGCGTGGTGATAACCGCGGATGCCAGACCGGTGGGGATAATCACCGAGCGTGACATCGCATTGAAAGTGCTGCTGAAAGATAAGCGAGCGAGTGAAGTAAAAGCCAAGGAGATTATGTCATCGCCCCTGATCACCATTGAGAGTGAAGCATCGGAGGAAGAGGCATGCAAGTTGGCATCGAGAAAGCGAATAAAGCGGCTACCGGTGGTGGAGAATGGGATAGTGATAGGAATGGTGAGCATTCGCGACCTGCTAACAAGGAAGCCGGAATATGTGAAGGAATTTTACTTCTAAATTCAAATTCAAGCGGGTATGGTGGATATAGAAGAGCCACGGATAGGTGTCTATATATGCCACTGCGGGCTGAACATAGCCGCGCAGGTGAATGTAGCAGCGGTTGCGGATTTCGCTGCCGGGTTACCCGGGGTGGTGGTCTCAAGACATTACCAGTACATGTGCTCCGAGCCGGGGCAGGAGTTGATAAAGCAGGATATAAAGGAGCACAGGTTGAATAGGGTGGTTGTCGCCTCCTGCTCACCACGTATGCATGAGCCGACATTCAGGAAGGCATGCGAAGATGCAGGCATGAACCCTTACTGCTTTGAGATGGCGAATATCAGGGAGCAGTGCGCATGGGTTCATGATGATACCGGTAGCGCTACCGAGAAGGCGAAGGACCTGGTCTCATCGGCAGTGAGCAAAGCGGCATTGCTGGCGCCTCTGGAGCGTAAGAAGGTGGGTGTCATACCCCGAACGCTGGTGATCGGTGGGGGGATATCAGGCATCTATGCCGCACTGGAAGTTGCAGACAAGGGCTTCGAGACCTATCTGGTGGAGCGAGAGCCCTCCATCGGCGGGCACATGGCTCAACTCGACAAGACCTTCCCCACACTCGATTGCTCCTCCTGCATCCTCACACCTAAGATGGTGGAAGTGGCACGGCATAAGAACATACACCTCCTCACCTATTCGGAGGTGGAGAGTGTAGAGGGCTATATAGGCAACTATCGGGTGAAGATAAGGAGGAAGCCCAGATATGTGGACGAGCGGAGATGTACAGGCTGTGGCGAGTGTGCATCTGCATGCCGGCTCCGTGGACGGATCGAGTCAGAATTTGAGATGGGGCTGGCGAAGAGGGGTGCTATTTACATGCCTTTCCCACAGGCGGTGCCCACCGTGTATACCGTGGATGCAGAACGGTGCCTCTACCTCACGAAGGGTAAGTGTGGCAAATCACCCCCATGTCTGGATGTCTGCCCTGCTGATGCTATCGACTTCTCACAGAGTGCTGAGGAGATGGAGATAGAGGTTGGCACTATCATCGTTGCCACGGGCTACCAATTACTTGACCCTTCCACGATGCCCGAATACGGGTATAAGTACGATGAGGTGATAACCGGACTGGAATTTGAACGGCTTTCGGTCGCCTCCGGTCCCACCGGCGGCAGGATCATGATAAACGGGAAAGAGCCGAAGGAGGTGGTATTCATAGCCTGCGTGGGCTCGAGAGAGAAGGAGCCGCGATCTGGACCCGGAACTGCCTACTGCTCTCGCGTATGCTGCATGTATATAGCGAAGCAGGCGTATCTGGTGAGAGAGAAGCTCCCGAAAGCACGTGTAAGGGTGATATACAACGATATGCGGGCGTATGGCAAGGGCTTTGAGGAGTTCTATAATCGTGTGAGGGCAGAGGGTGTGGAGTACATAAGGAAGGAGCTTGAAGAGCCGGTGAAGGTGGTAAAAGAGGGAGAAGGGGCGAGTGGTGTGAAAGTAATAACAAGGAGCTGCGATGGCAGAGAGATAGAGATAGAAGCGGACATGGTGGTCCTTGCTACCGCTATCGTGCCACCGGAGGGAGCAGGAGAACTCGCAAAGATACTGAAGATTGCAGAAGGTGCAGATGGATTCCTGTTAGAGGCACATCCAAAACTGCGACCCCTCGATACCTTCACCGATGGAATCTTCATCGCAGGATGCTGTCAATCGCCGAAGGATATCCCGGACAGCGTTGCACAGGCGGTTGGCGCGGCGATGCGGGCTTCTATACCTCTCATGCAGGGCGAGGTGGAGATAGAGCCCATTGTGGCTGAGGTGGATAAGCGACTGTGTATCGGATGTGGTGTATGTGAATCGTTATGCCCCTTTGGCGCTCTAAAACTCGATGGAGTGAGCGGTACGATGACCGTGAACGAGGTGATATGCAAGGGTTGTGGCTCTTGCAATGCGGTATGCCCATCGGGTGCGATTTCTGTAAGGCACTTCAAAGACATGCAGGTATATGCACAGATAGAAGCGATGATTGGCGTTGGCTGAGATGAACGAGGACCAGGTAGCCAGGAGTGCGCAATTAGCGCTTCTTCTGGAGGTATCTGCATATCCGAAGCCGGGTAACGTAGACCGGACACATGACTTCGTAGATACCACCTATGAGCATTTCATCGCTTCTTCGGTCGCAGTTTATCCGGTATTCAGGGAAGCAGCGGTGCGAAAGGAGCGAGGAGGTGTGGGTGAACTGATATTGAGAGGGGTGGAGGAGAGCATGAAGTGGCAGCGTGGCGGGAACACGCACTTCGGGGCGATACTCCTCATGATTCCACTGGTAATGGCTGCCGGTGCAGCTGATAGCAGTGACACTGATGAATTAAGACGTATAGCAGATGGAATCATGCGAAACACCGGTGTGGAGGATGCAATAGCTCTGTACAGGGCTTTCTCGGTGGCGAAGGTGAGGGTGAGGCGAGATGTGGCTGAGCTTGACGTGATGAACGAGGCATCAATAGAGGAGATAAGGGATAGGCAGCTCTCAATGTTTGACATCCTCTCCATCTCCGCATCCTATGACCAGATCTCACGTGAGCTGGTTGGCGGATTCGGTAAGGTCTTCGCGTATGCCGCACTGATAAACGAATTTACCGCATCACGCGAGCGTCGAGTGAACGATGCCATAGTAGATGCATACCTCCACCTGCTGGCGGAAGAGGAGGATAGCTTTGTCAGGATGGAGTTTGGAGCGGAGCAGAGCAGATACGTGAAGGAGCGAGCGAGGGGTATAGTAGAGGGTGGATACAGACGTGACGAACTGGAGGAATTTGACCGGGAACTGATAGCCGCGGGCATAAATCCCGGCTCTTCCGCTGACATGATTGCCGCTGCACTCTTCATCGCTATTCTACAGGGTCTGAAGGTCTAATCCTGGGATACGAGATAGAAAATGGAAATAGAAAAAAGATTTAAATAGTGGATGGATTAGTATATAACAATTATATATTATACCGGTATAAAAGGAAGGATAAGAAGAGGTAATAGAATAGGAGAATAGAAGATTAGGAGAAGAAGAGAGATGGTAGAGAAAGAGCACATGAATCTCGCAATGATAGGGCATATAGACCACGGTAAGTCAACGCTGCTTGGCAGACTGCTCACTGATACAGGGGTGATCGACCCGCACATAGTGGAGGAATACAGGAAGAAAGCGGAAGCAATGGGTAAGGCGACATTCGAGTTCGCATGGGTAATGGATTCGCTGAAGGATGAGCGAGAGAGGGGTATCACCATAGATGTCGCACATCAGAGATTTGATACTGATAAGTATTATTACACCATCGTCGACTGCCCGGGGCACAGGGACTTCGTGAAGAACATGATCACCGGGACTTCACAGGCTGATGCAGCGGTGCTGGTGGTGGATGCGAAGGATGGGATAAAGGAGCAGACGAAGGAGCACGTATTCCTCGCACGGACTCTCGGCGTAGGTCAGTTAATTGTGGCGATAAACAAGATGGACCGTGTGAATTACGATGAAGCGCGTTATAACGAGCTGAAGAAGCAGTTACTCGAGCTCCTCAAGACCGTGGGCTACAAGGAGGAGAATCTGGTATTCATTCCCGTATCCGCTTATGAAGGTGAGAACATCACAAAACCCAGTGAGAAGATGAAATGGTTCGACGGTCCCACCTTCCTGCAGGCGCTGGACATGATGAAAGTGCCAGAGAAGCCCGTTCAGTTACCCCTCAGAATCCCGGTACAGGATGTGTACTCGATAACCGGCGTGGGTACCGTGCCAGTAGGGCGTGTAGAGACGGGAAAGTTGAAGAAGGGCGATAAGGTCATCTTTAATCCACCAGGCAAGGTCGGCGAGGTGAAATCAATAGAGATGCACCATGAAGAGATTCCGGAAGCCCTCCCGGGTGACAACATCGGCTGGAATGTCCGAGGAATAAGCAGGAATGAGCTGAGACGGGGGGATGTATGCGGTCATCCCGACTCCCCACCCACCGTGGCTGATGAGTTCACAGCGCAGATAGTGGTTCTGCAGCATCCCACCGCCATCACCGCTGGCTATACCCCTGTATTCCACTGCCACACCGCTCAGGTCGCCTCTACGATAACGGAGATACAGAAGAAGATAGACCCGAGAACCGGGGCTGCACTGGAGGAGAACCCCGACTACATAAAGAGGGGTGATGCCGCGATCATCAAGGTGAAGCCAACACGTCCTCTGGTGATTGAGCGAGTAAAGGAGATACCTCAGCTCGGTCGGTTCGCTATAAGGGACATGGGACAGACAGTTGCCGCAGGTATGGTGATAGATATAAAACCGAAAGCGAAGTAGGAGTGGAGTGGATATAGATCAGACTCAGAGTAAGGGCAGGCGGGGGTAATGAACCAGAAAGCGAGGATAAAACTATCAAGTGTGGACCATAAGCAGCTGGATGAGATCTGCCAGCAGGTGAAGAAGATAGCGGAGACTACCGGAGTCAGTATCTCCGGTCCCATACCGCTGCCCACGAAGAAGCTGGTAGTACCATGCAGGAAAAGCCCGGATGGTGAAGGCTCTTCTACCTGGGATCACTGGGAGATGCGGATCCATAAAAGGCTGATCGACCTTGAAGCAGACGAGCGAGCATTGCGGCAGCTTATGCGGATTCCCATACCCAAGGATGTCCACATCGAGATTGTACTGAAGGGATGAAAAAATAGAAAGGGATAAATAGTATCAGGAGTGAGAGGCATAATAGTGAGGTAAAAATGGCTGTAGTACCAGAAGAGGAGATAAAGAAGAAGGATGAGGAGATAGTAAAGCTGATCAGGGAGATAGACGGGCTGGTAGCGGAGCTGCAAAAAGTATCGGAGGAATCGCAGCGGACTGAACTGATAAACAAGATAGTGGAGAAGGAGAGGGACCTGCGCGCTGTCAGGCAGGAGAAGGGGCGGTTCCGCGCACTTTTACCAAGAGTTCAAAAGCTGTGGTAGGGTAGGTAGAGCTGTGCTGTGTGCTGTGATAGGATAATAAAAGAGAAAGGAGAAAAAGAAATTATCTCTTTACCTCTCTTCTTTATTTTTATTTTATTAACTTCTCTGGCATCGTCGAGGTCTGGATGTCCAGTCCAAGTTCTTCCTGGCTCATACCCATTGCCAGTCCGATGAACTGCGTGGCAAAGAGTATGGGGAAATTGAATGAAGTGCCAAATGCCTTGTTCATCTCCGCCTGTCCACGGTCAAGCTGCAGATGGCAGAACGCACATGGATGCACCATACAGTCACACCCCGCCATCATTGCATTCACCAGCTTCTGGCGTGTCCATTCAAGTGATTGCACAGTATCTGCGGTTCGATTACCGCCTCCTGCACCACAGCACATCAATTTGTCCTTGTAATCCACATCCTTCGCTCCCGTTACCCGTATCAGGTCCTCCAGGATATATGGCGTCTCTGAAGACCCGTGCCCCCGCACCTCACTCGGCTTGAGGAAATGGCAGCCATAATGCACTGCGACATTCACATCATCCAGCGGCTTCTTTATCTTCTCCTTTAGCCTGTCCAGACCGATGACATCATGAAGAATCACAATCGAATGGTTCACCTTTGTAGTTCCTTTGTATTCCCTGCCGAATTTGGAAAGTATCTTATTAACCTTCTCCTTCACGTTCGGATGCGTCTTCAGCAGGTGGTCAGCCTCCTGGAGTGAGCCATAGCAGCCATTACACGTCACATATATCTCAAGCTCCATCTCCTCCGCAATTGCGAGATTACGTGCAGCAACCGGTAGCCAGGTATGCAAATCGAAAGAGCCAAAGACACCCGGGGCAGGGCAGCAAGAAGCGCCTACCATCTCCTTCGTCTCTATCCCGAACTCCTTAAACACCTTCTTCGTCGCCGCTTCTATACCCGGATACCTGTTCGGGGTGATACAACCTAAGAAATAAGCATATGTACCCAGACTCTCGGTCATTTCTTACCCTCCTTCTTCTCCATACCCCTTAGATTCATCGTCTCCCAGTCGAAATCTATCATCGCATCGTAACCCGTGCTTTTGAATATCGTTCGCACCTGCTCCAGCTGATCCTTGTTGTCCGGATGCTGTGTGGTGGGTGGCTGAGAAGCAAGCCCCACCTTCTCCCTCAGCTTCATCTGGTCAGGTCCTATCGGTACAGCATGACCAGTCTTCAACACATAAACGCCTATCATCCGGTGTGGGACAGACATATGCCCCTCCTTCGCTGCTAAGTTCCTTATCGTCCTTATTATATCCGTGGTCTTCACACCTTTGGGGCATCTCTCATAGCAGGTGAAACATGTTGTGCAGAACCACAGTTCAGGTGCGTTAAATATCTCCTCCCTCAGGTCCAGTAGAGCCATCTGCATCAATTTCCGGGTCCTTAATGCCGTATTCCTCCCCGATGGACACCCGCCCGTGCACTTGCCACACTGAACGCATTCCTTGAGCGTCTCCATATGCTCCCTGCCAAATACTTCACCCCCGTAATCGACTATATCCTCATATAGCGTCCCCATTCGAATACCTCCTTATTCTTCTCTCCTTTCTTAGATGCTTAAGATTCACAATATAAATAATTTGCTATTTTTATTTTTATCCTCTTTCTTACGTGCTTCTTGCCGGTTCCACCCACCAGCCTCTATCCCTTAAAAACCCTATTATCCTCTCCGCGCACTCCTCCACACTCATCCGCTCGGTATCCACCACCACCTCAGGGCGCAGAGGCTCCTCATACGGGACATTCACACCCGGTACCGGTGCTCCTCCTTCTCTCGCCTTCCTGTATATCCCGGGGGGTGCGTGTACTGCACTCCTGGTACTCTCCCTCTCCATGCAAGTCTCCAGTGAGCACTTCACGTACACCTCTGCGAAATCAGGGATACTCTCACGGGCTCTATCACGGTATCTCCTCCTGTTCGCCGTGGCATCCATTATCACCGGCATCTCACATTCGGTCACCATCAGCTTCGCCATATAAACCAGGGCGGCATAGACGATCCCGCGTTCTTCTTCCGAGTACGAAGGCTCTGGCGTTATGAATCGCCTTATCTCATCGAGTTCAAGCACCTTCACCTTCATACCCGCGTTTAACAGCATATCATGTACTCTATGTGCGATTGTGGTCTTACCACTCCCTGGTAAACCGGTTATCCAGATTGCCCAGCTCATGGCTTCGCGTTCGCAGCACTATCGACGAAAAGGGGAGCGAAATCGGTGTACGAGGCGGCATGGAGGTGTGTATAAGATGCGAGGCAGTTATTCGTGATTAGCCCGTCCAGTCCTTCATAGATGCCCTCCCCCCTCCTTATCCGGTATGCAAACCTGTCTTTGTCTTTGTCACCGTTGTAGAGCTCTATCTCAGAGCGATGGAACTCATGCCCCTTGAATCGCACACCGCGCCTCCCGATGATACAATCCCTTCTGAATTCACCCTCCACATAGTTCACCAATCGCCGTTCACGGAATTTCACCCTCCCCTCTATCACACCGCACATCCCGAAACTCTCACCCCCGTATTCCAGTTCATCAAGTAGATACATCAACCCCCCACATTCCGCATACATCACACCATGAGCATCATGGAAAGCACCGATGGCATGTAGCATCCCGGTATTCGAGGATAGTTCAGGAGCATAAATCTCCGGGAATCCACCACCGATATACAATGCATCCAGCCCTTCTGGTAGACTGGTCGCCCTTATTGGACTGAAAAATACCAGCTCCGCTCCCGCCAGCCTGAGTAGATCGAGCGTATCAGGGTAATAGAAATTAAAAGCCTCATCGAATGCGACGCCAATCCTGACACGTTCAGGTGCACGGCGGGAGAAGAGTCTCGATTCCTCCGGTATGCTCAGCTCTGGTGCGGTATTCGCTATCTCCAGCAACGCATAGATGTCCAGATTTGCCTCCACTGTCTCTCTTATCCTGTTCAGCACTTTATTGAACTCATCCCACCTGTTTTTACATTCCATCGCGGTAATCAAGCCGAGATGGCGCATGGAGATTGAGAGTTCGCTCTTACGGGGTATCTTCCCTATTACTTCCACCCCGCAGTACTCCTCCACCGCTCGCTCTGCCTTCTCACCGTGGCGCTCGCTCCCGATATTGTTCAATATAACCCCCAGTATCCTCACTCCCGGGTCAAAGCTCATGTATCCACTGACCAGCGCGGCTGCACTCCTCGTTATGCTCGCTGCATCCACCACCAGTATGACCGGTGACTGCAGAATCTTTGCTATCTCCGCGGTACTTCCCACATCACTGCGGTGGTTCAGACCCTCATATAGCCCCCTCACCCCTTCTATAATTGCTATATCCGCTCCTTCACAAGCCCGCCAAAATATCTCCTCCACCACACCCCGAGACATGAGAAAACCATCCAGATTCCTCGACTGCCTCCCGGAGACGAGGGTATGAAATCCGGGGTCTATATAGTCAAGCCCGACTTTGAAGCCCTGAACAGAGAATCCACGCGCGTGTAAAGCACTCAATACCCCGATGCAGATGGTGGTCTTGCCTGCAGAGCTCCGGTCGCCTGCAATTACCACCCTCGGTATATTATAGACCTCCTCGCTCATCTTTACTTTACCTATGGCTTTTTCCATCTCGGTACCAGTGCATGTGGCAGCCCGAAGTGGTCAAGGATGAGCGCGACGATGAAGTCCACCAGGTCCTGAATCGACTTCGGATGGTGGTAGAACGCAGTCACAGGAGGTATAATCGTCACACCCATCCGCCTCAGCCTGAGCAGATTCTCGAGATGATTCTCATTCAGTGGTGTCTCACGTGGTACAATGACCACTCCACTCCCATCCCCTCTCACCTTCAGCATCACATCAAATGTGCGTAAGAGGAGATTATCCGCTATCCCGTGTGCCATCTTTGCCACCGTGTTCATCGTGCACGGGATTACCACCAGCCCATCGCACAGGTGTGTGTGCGAGCCACTTGCGATGTCGGCACTCATATCACCAGCGTCCCATACATGTGTCGCTAACTTCGCTAAGTGCTCGTACTTCACTCCGAGTTCGTATTCCATTATGTAGCGTCCGCAGGAGGTGACGATCAAATCAACCTCCACATGCAGTTCGTGCAGCATCTCCAGCAATCTCTTCGCGTATATCGCGCCACTCGCACCTGTTACCCCTATTATCAACCTCATCGTAACGTGAGTGAGAGAGTACCCTCAAACACCTCCTCCGCAGGTCCTGTGAGATATGCACCCTCCTCTTTCACCTCCACCCAGAGATCACCACCCCGCGTGTGCACCGTTACCGTTGTACCATGCTTGACAAACCCGAGCTTGTTCAACGTGAGTACAGAAGCGGTCGAGCCCGTTCCACACGATAACGTCTCACCCACACCTCGCTCGTATGTCCTCACCGTTATCTCCTCCACACATCTATCTCCTCCGCCGCATCCCCCCTCTTCGCCCAGTAACACGAAATCTACATTCGTCCGCTCCGGGAAAGCGGGATGCGACTCTATACTCCTCCCCACAGTATCCATATCTATATCTGCATCTGCATCCGCACCCAGCTCGTCGAGTGAGTGGAGAATGAGGACAGCATGAGGGTTTCCAAGGCTGAGTGAAGTCAATTTTACCTCCCCTATCCGGTCATTCACGTATAGGGGCTCATTCACGCGGATAAATCGTGGCTTGCCCATAAATACACGTATCATGGCGGCTCGCACCTCAGCCACTATCTCACCACCCGGTGTCTCCACCCTCATTCGCGGCTCTGAGACCAGTCCGTGCTCATAAACATATTTAGCAAAGCATCGCATACCGTTTCCACTCATCTCCGCCTCTGACCCGTCTGCATTGAATATCCGCATTCGTGCGTCATAACCGGGGTTGGGCTTACAGACGAAGATGAGCCCGTCAGCGCCTATCGAGAACCGGCGTCTACATAACTCCCTGCTCAGCTGCCTCTTGTAGCGCTCTGGTATCACCTCCACCTCGTGCTCGTCAATCAGTATGAAATCATTCCCACAGCCGTGCATCTTCGTGAATTTAATTCTCCTCTCCATCATCACCATCACCACCATCACTCATCACTCATCCCTCACCCCTTACCCCTCACTCCTCAGTACCCCTTCCAATCTCTTCACCACACCAACTGCAGAGGTGTCAAAGATTCGTATCATCGCCTCTTTACCGCGTCCACCACGGTCGAATATGACATCAGGAGTGCTATCGCACCGCTTCACCGCTTCTTCCACACCCCATGCCATCGTCGCCACACCTGGAGGTTCGTCATCGCGTTCAAACCATGATACCCGGAGTCCGGCATCTTCACATGCTGATACCAGCTCCGGTGTGTATTTAATGTTGATTGCACTCCTCTTAGCGGCATCATACCTCATCATTGCCAGTATCATCCGTGCTATGTGACTGCTCACCCCGAACTCCACACAGCCTGAGAGTAGCCGTAGCGCCCCGTGGTCATGAACGGGATGTATCCTCCCATCCACCGCTGCTACATCATACTCGCTTCTCGCATCTTCTATTGCCATGCCTATGTTCGTTCCAACTTCGGGTATGACCTCTTTGAAACCGTTCATGCCACTCAGCATCCTCAATGCCTCCCTGACATTCTCCCGCACCCTGTACCTCTCCGCATCCGCCCGCAGACGGTGCACAGGATTCACCACCATGAAATTGGAGATGAGCTCGTGGAGCATGATAGCATCATGCACGAATGCCTTTGCCCTCCCCGCTGCACTCCACAAATCGTGCCCCTTTGCCAGTTCGGCAGCCAGAGCTGCGGAGAATGAGCAGCCACTCCCATGCAGTATCCTCCCACCCTTCATCTGATACTCCAGGGTTAGTTCCCTGAATGTTTCACCGTCGTATACTATATCCGTGGCTCTACCCGCAGCGGTCTCACGCTCGAGATGCCCGCCCTTTATGATTACTGCTGGCGCACCCATCTGATGTAGCGCAATAGCTGCTTCTCTCATCTCTGAGAGTGTCCTTATCTCCAGCCCTGAGAGTGCTGACGCTTCACCTATATTCGGGGTTACAACATTGCAAAGCGGGAGCAGGTGCTTCAGGAGTGTGTCCACCGCATCGGGGTCCATCAGAGTGCCACCGGAACCGGATTTCAGCACTGGATCGAGCACAAAAGGCACCGCATGCTCCCTCAGCACCGATGCTACTCCCATTATCGATTTGGAAGATGGTAACATCCCCGTCTTCGCATAATCCACCCCGATATCGGTGATGATGGATTCCATCTGTGCATTTACAACCTCAACCGGTACTTCCAGGATATCCTGCACGCCCATGGAGTTCTGGGCGGTAACAGCAGTGAGCACACACGTGCCATGAACGCCGATAGCGGCGAAAGTCTTTATATCAGCCTGTATTCCCGCGCCACCACTGCTATCAGAGCCACCTATGGTGACCACCCTCTTCATCTTTCATCTTTTTTTTATCTTTCCTGCTGCCATGCTGCCATTAAAGCCCTGGGCGGGGTTTGAACCCGCGGTCTCCACCTTACCAAGGTGGCGCATTACC
>JAODGR010000083.1:1544-19746 GCA_025464275.1 Methanosarcinales archaeon | reverse complement strand
CATAACACCGACGCCGAGGTCGTCACCGTCACCGGCAGCCACAGCGAGACAAACAGCTTCACCCGCAGCACCGGTACCGGGCTTCGAGACTACGTCTACTCTATTCTGCCTCTTGCTGTCAGCAGTAATCGCATATCTCGCGTACCTGCGTAGAGGCTAATCGTGAGCTTTCCGGAAAGCAGAGCGGAGGAGCAAAAATAGCACCTGAGCTTTTTTGATTTTTGCTTATTTTTGCTTAAAATAAAACAGAAGCAGTTATGTTTTATCATCATACCGCTCTGACCCTACCCTGATATCACTACTATAATTATTAACATAACAGAAGGAATAATAGAAGTAATGCGAATTGAGCTGCTGGGTACAGAGTCACTTGGTGTGCGTGGTTTGAGCTGTGTGGTGGAGGTAGATGACCGGAAGATAGTGATAGACCCTGGTGTGGCGCTGGGCTACCGGCGGCATGGATTGCTCCCTCATCCCCTACAGGTCGCTGTTGGCGAGGTGGTGCGAGAGAAGATAATGAGGGCGGTGAGCGATGCTACCGACATTGTATTCAGTCATTTCCATGGTGACCATGTCCCTCTGGTTGATGCAAACCCGTTTCAAATTCACGCAGCCACAATAGCCGAGCTGTGTCACCACAGACCTCAATTCTGGGCTAAGGGACCGCGGGGGCTATCGCAGCACATGCTGCATCGAGTACAGTCTCTCCGTGCTGCGCTGCACGACGAGCTCAGGAGTGCGGAGGGTTACAGTGATGGTCTTCTGAGCTTCTCGCTACCGGTTCCACATGGAGAGCGGGGGGAGCATGGGGGGATGGTGATGATGACGAGGATAGAAGATGGGAATGAAGTCTTCGTACACGCATCGGACATCCAGCTGCTCAATTCCGATGCGGTATCCGCCATTCTCGCATGGCATCCCACCATCGTACTCGCTTCTGGTCCACCCTTATATCTGCCGCATCTCACACGTGAGCAGCGTAGAGTAGCATGGCACAATGCACTTCGACTCGCCAGGGATGTGCACATCCTGATTCTCGACCATCACCTGCTCAGGTCTGAGCGTGGACTGCGCTGGCTGGACAGTTTAGCTTCGATCGCAGAGGTGAGGTACGGGTACAGGGATAGGCATGGGCACGGGCACGGGCACAAATACAGACCTCACAGGGTTATCTCTGCTGCGGATTTCATGGGTATGGATCGAACTCTGCTCGAGGCGTGGCGGCAGCGATTATATGCGGAGATGCCCGTGCCAGAGGGCTGGCATGAAGCTTATGCCCGTGGTGAGGTGGATACCGGCGTATATCGTGAGTGGGCATGCAGCAGATGCCATAGAGGGGTTTTAGAGTACAGGAAGTCGGTCTGTGCATATTTTACCGGGTAGTTAATAATTATAATTAATCATAATCAACAGGTACGGTCGAAGATGAAGGAAGGATGTGGCATAGCTGGCATCGCTCTGGAGGAAGGAGATGCCGCGCTGCCCCTATTTTACGCTCTTTACGCTCTTCAACATCGGGGTCAGGAATCTGCGGGTATAGCGGTGCACAGTAGTGAAGATGAGGGAGGAGCGAGGGCGGGTAATATACCATTGATAAAGGGTATGGGTTTCGTTTATGAGGTCTTCTCCCCGCAGCGGTTAGCTTCTCTGAGAGGTAACATTGGCATCGGGCATGTGAGGTATTCCACGACGGGGGCATCGAGGGTAGAGAATGCAGAGCCACTGGTCGTGAATTATCATAAGGGGCAGATCGCGATCGCGCACAATGGTAACCTGGTGAACACGGCGGAGTTGAAGAAGGAGCTGCAGAGAGAGGGTAGAATCTTCCATTCAGACACGGACACGGAGGTGATAGCACATCTACTGGCGAAGGAGCTTGTGCGGCACGACCCGATTGAGGCGGTTAAGGTGATGATGCGGAAAGTGGTGGGTTCATATGCACTGGTGATCATGCTGGACAATTTATTGATGGCAATCAGGGACCCGCTGGGCATAAAACCACTATGCTTCGGCACGCTAAATGATGGCAGGGGCTACATAATCGCATCGGAGAGCAGTGCGATAGATACTGTGGGTGGGGACCTGATAAGGGATGTGAGACCTGGGGAGGTATTGCTCATCAACTGCTCACCGCGGGCTGACAGGAGGGTCGAGAGCTATCAACTCTATCGTGGGACAAGCCCGGCATTTTGCGTATTTGAGTATATCTATTTTGCAAGACCGGATTCAGTGCTGGATGGAAAGCTGGTCTATGACGTGAGGCTGAAGATAGGGGAGAGGCTGGCGGAGGAGCACGGAATAGAGGCTGATATCGTCTCCCCCGTGCCCGATTCGGGCATCACCTTCGCCATCGGGTATGCAAAACGCTCTGGACTGGATTACATGGAGGGGTTCATAAAGAACAGGTATGTGGGACGTACCTTCATCATGCCCGAGGACAGTTCCAGGGATACCGCGGTGAGGCTGAAGCTGAATGTGGTGAGGCGGAATGTGGAGGGTAAGCGTGTCGTCCTGGTGGATGACAGCATCGTACGGGGTACCACCTCCAGGCGGATAGTGAGTTTCCTGAAGAACAGGGGTGCGAAGGAGGTGCATCTACGAATCGGCAGTCCACCGATAATAGCACCCTGCTATCTCGGTATCAATACGCCAACGCGAGCTGAGTTGCTGGCATCGAAGAGGGACATAGATGCGATCTGCAACTTCTTAAATGCTGATTCCATCGGCTATCTCAGCCTCCAGGGTCTGATAGATTCAGTGGGGATGGGGATGAACAATCTCTGTCTGGGCTGTCTGAATGAGCAATATCCGGTGGAGATACCCGGTGAGGTATGCGTAGCGAGACAGTTGAAATTGTCACATTTCTAATTTCTAATACTTCTCACTTCTCACTTATATGCGTGGTGTAATCTGTTTCCTGACGCGAATACCGGTACCGTGTGGAAGGAGGCGGAGAGGTGCGGGTGCGAGTATAGAGGGAGTGGCGGCGAAGTGTTACCTCTTCCCGGTCGCGGCTGTACTCATCGCTCTGCCACTAACCATCATCTCTATTCTCCTGTTCAGGCTGTCAGGGCTGTTAAGTGCAAGCCCGGCAGTGGCTTCTTCCTTCACGCTCATCGCCCTCTATCTCATTACCGGGCTGATGCATCTGGATGGGCTGGCGGATTTCTTCGACGGGCTGATGGCAGGTGGTAGCGAGGAGAGGAGGATAAAGGCGATGAAGGATGAGAGGATAGGTATAGCAGGGGTATTTGCTACTTTCATTATCCTGATGCTGAACTACAATGCTATAAGAGGGGTAGCGGTGCACGACTCTATCTATCCCGCATTCATAATCGCCGAGCTCGGAGCGAAGCTGAGCATGAATACCTGTATGCTGGCAGGGAGGCGATTTAGGAGCGGCGGTGATGATGGTGACGATGGTGATGGTGATGGATACAGAGAGAGTGGCATGGGTATGGGCGCAGTCTTCATAAATTCGTGTACAGCCGGGAGATACACTATTGCATTCATCTGCTCTCTAATCCTCCTCGTTGCATCTCTTATCTTCACACCCCATCAAGGGAGAGGTTTCGGTCTCGCCCTCGGGCTGTCCGGTCTATTCATCGGCATCATGGTCGCCATCATCATTGCATGGCTTGGGGGTTTGAAATTCGGGATGGTGAGTGGCGACATGATGGGTGCCGCAAATGAGATTACGAGGACATCTGTGCTCCTTATATGGGCTATCTTCATGGTGCAATAGCCGGGGGCACATAATGAGTGAATGACTAAGACAGGGATAGAGACTCCATCAACAGCTCTAAATTGATATTCTCCCCTACCAGCTCTTTTATACGCCTTATCTTCGCCTCCCCTTTTATCCTCGCCTTCCCGAATATCTCATCCACCTTCTCCATCGTCGTGAGTGTGTCATCAGGGACGAGAATCACCGGCACGCCCTTCTCTTCCGCCTTGCCCAGCATCGTGTCCGGTGGTTCAAGATGCCCGGTCAGGAGGAGACATCTGATGTTGCCGGTTTCAAGAGCGAGGTTCTGCAGGTCCACACGGTCTCCGCCGGTGACCAGTGCGGCTTTCTTCGTGCGTCTGAAATATTTCAATGCCGATGGTGGTGACATCGCACCGATTAAGAAGCTCTCGATGATTACCTCCTCATCCCGTGGCTTAACGAGCCATTCACCATCCAGAGCGTCGGCAATTTCACGTACAGATAGCCCGGCGAGGAGCGGGTCATGTGGCAGTACGCCAAGCAGCTTCATACCCCTGCTATTCAGATATCTCTCCTCTATGCACCTCACATAGTTCAGCTTATAGCCTGTGAGCTGATTGAAGAGAACGAACTTTAAACGGTCACCAAATACCTCCTTAGCCGTCATAAGACGGTCAATAACGAAATCATTCGTGTACCGTAGGACCATGAGGATATCCAGCCCGAGAGCAGAGGAGATATCGGTGTCACAGATCCCCAGCATCTTACCCACCTTGTATTCCACGGCACCCTCAACGAGTACGACATCCTTACCCGAGCAGATCCGTGTGTAGGAGCGTGCAATCTGCTCCTTCAATTGCTCCGCATTCGCAGAGCAGACGAACTCAATATACGGTCTATCGAGCTTGACGGGGCAGATATCAGAGATGTCATCGCCGGTCTTCAGTACACTCGCAGTATTGTAAGCGTCCTCATCAACGAGATGACCTTCCACGGTGGTAACACCCACCCCGAAGGGTTTAAAATAGCCAACTCTGAAACCTCTATCGCCCAATATCAGTCCCAGCGCTATTATCAGCGCGCTCTTACCTGAATACTCCTCCACAGAAGATACCAGCAGGCTCTTCATCACTCTCCCCTCTCTCTCCCCCTTTCGCTTTCACCCATGCCCTGAGCGTGAGCCTGAGCGTGAGAAGTGGATGAGCTGGAGTAAGTGGTAACTTCGCACCCATCCTCCTTCACTATCACGGTATGCTCAGCCTGTGAGACCAGCCCATTGCCCTCCTCCTTCAGGACCGGATAATCTCTCAATATACCCGCATTCCTCAATGCCCTGAGTGCTAAATTGAGCCTCTCCTGAGGTAACCAGCGCCTGGCGAATGGGAGTGCATGGTACTTCTTTATGGTGTTCAGCAGGTTCTTCGCCTCCTTCATCCGGACCGGTTTTGCCTTGATCAAGCTGTATATCTCGGCATTACCGCTCTCCACCACTTTGCCACTGCCATCAGTTGCAAAAGGTTCTATTGCAATAACATCCCCGGTCCTCAATATGACACCATGCTCATACCTCACATTGGGGATGGTAGGAGGGGCATGAGAGTCGTACCTGGCGAGCCCGTGCCCTGATAGATTAACAATGGGTTTGTATCCCGCCTCTTTTATCGCCCTCTCTATTACACCCCCTATCTCCACAGTGGATACGCCATCACGGATTATCTTTATCGCCTCGTATAGTGCCGATTCAGAGGCATGAACCAGTCCAGCATGTTTGCCACTTATATCCACGGTCACCGCACTGTCTGCGATGTAGCCATCCACATGAACGCCGATGTCCACCTTCACGAGGTCTTCCGCATCGAATACCGCACTGTCATCTATTGAGGGTGTTGCATGTGCCGCCTCCTCATTTCTGGAGATGTTGCATGGGAAGGCAGGTTCACCTCCTCTTTCCCTTATCGCGCTCTCCACAAATTCCGCAACCTCCAGTAGCCGTTCACCCTCCTTCACCATCTTCACCGCATCATCTCTGACGGCAGCCAGAATTCTGCCCGCGGCTCTGTACTTCTCCAACACAGGTTCTAACTCCAACCCTAACTCATCCTCCATCTCTCAGCTCCTCTATTTGCACCTCACCTCTCAATGGCAAACATATCCAGCATCCATAGGATATAAGGAGGGGGAAGATAAATAAGATAAGGAGAGGGCGGAGAATATCCACCATCCACCACAAAGCTTAAATAACCCCATCTCTCTGTTCTTGATTATATAAGATGGGGTATGAGCGATAAGAGGGGGAAGTTACCCAGGTACTGGCCGATTCTGTACGTGGTCTATCGCCTGAGGAGGGTGGATAACAGCTTTGACCTTCAGAAGTACATCTATCTTGCCAAGATGGAGGGTAATGTACCGGTGGAGTACGTATTCACCGATGACTATTGTGGACCCAGATGCGCGAGCATAAAGCAGGATGCCATCTCCCTCGGTGCACGTGGCTATCTGAAGGTCTCATTCGAGGACAGGTGGGTATTCGAGATAACCGAGGCGGGTGCGAGGCATGCGGAGGGTGTGATGGATAGCCTGCCCGGAGATGTACGCGATGCATTTGACCGTATTTTGGAGGAGTATTCCACACTCCCGGTTGTGAAATTGCGTGATTACATAACCGATGGGTCACGGTTCCGGTACAAAGGAGCGAAGCCACGAAGCGAATATGAGGAGCTGAAGAAGCAGATAATAAGCGAGATAAACCTGCTATTACATGACTTCTCACGCATGGAATCGAATGGAAACATCCTCTTCCTGCTTGGCTCACTGGATTATTGCATGCTGGTGCTGAAGCGGGAGAATGTTACGGAGCTCTCTCAGAAGGGTAATTTGATCGCCCTGATCAACGGCTACGTGAACAAGGTCATGCTATTGAGAGAGCTGGCGGGAGACAATCACGAGCTGATGGGTGGAATCTGCCTGAATGATTACAAGGAGGATTTCGAGCTTATCCAGTCAGCATCGGAGGAATATAAGGTGCTGCCAGCGCTGTATGAAGAGGGAATAGACCTCTCTGTATTTGTTGAGGAATGAAGCATGGACGATGGGAGCAAGAAGAGAGTCGTCATATATGATGCCAATTCGATTATCTATTATTGTTTCATGCATGAGGAGAGGATAAAGGGGAGAGCAGTGATTATAAGGGTGATGGAATACACAAACAAGATACAGAGCCTGACGGAGCGGCTTATAAACTCAGGGTTCGAGATCGTGACCATCTCAGGGGTGATGGATGAGATATACAAGAAGGGTATAGCGAAGATAGTGGAAGAATTCTGCAATGACTACCGGACGAAGGACCTGATTGGACTGCCAGAGAGGGCGAGGATCTCAGACAGGATAAAGTTGCGCCTGGCGAGGAAGACGGAGGATAAGATCAACCGGTTGGTGAATAAGGCATGGTTCAGAGTGGTCGAGTATAAACCGGCGGATAAGGATATAGAGCGAGTGAAGAGCTTTTATGAGTCGCTCAGTGACACGCCAAAGATGATAGAGCACATGAAGAAGAAGAGGACACGAGAGCCTTATCCCTCTGAAGTTGATATGAGCTTACTGATATATTCAAAGGAGAGGGAAGCGCCGATAGTCACAAATGACAGTGATTTAATTGACTTCAGGTCTGAGCTGGAGGAGCATGATTTATGCTACCGGATTATAGTAGACCCATGAGCATGAAGGATACGGCGGTACTTGTGGTGGATATGCAGAAGGATTTCTGCTATGAAGACGGTGCTCTATTCATGGGTGATGGAGTGAGGAGGATAATCCCCAATATAAGAGCACTTGTGGAAGGAGCAGAGAGGAAGGGGCTAATGTTGATATTCACACAGGACTGGCACCCACCCGGTGATGAAGAATTCGCGATATGGGGCAGGCACTGTGTGGAATACACGAGTGGAGCGGAGCTGATAGACGAGTTATCAGGTATAAACGCGCATGTGGTACGGAAGCGGAGGTACAGTGCCTTCTTCGAGTCAGAGCTGGAGGAGTATCTGAGGGAGCAGAGGATAACCCGCCTGATAATCGTGGGTGTAGCCACGAATATATGTGTGCTCCATACCGCGATAGATGCGGCTATTCGTGGATTTGAGATAACAGTGCTGGAGGATTGTGTTGCAGCGTTGAGCGATTACGAGCAGGAATACGGGCTGTACCATATAGAGAAGATACTGAAGGGTCAGATTACTCGTTCTGAGGCGCTTTCGCTGCCCTGAGATGCGATGACCGTGAGCAGCGGAGATGCAGAGTTTGAGTTAGAATTTGAATTCGAATTCGAGATACAGCACAAGGACCTGCTGGGGCGAACCGGGAGGTTCAGAACGGGGCATGGCTATGTAGAGACGCCGACAATCATGCCCGTGATCAATCCGAATCTCATGACGGTCAAGCCGGGAGAGATGCGGAAGTACGGTGCGGAGATGGTGATTACGAACGCGTATATAATTTATAAGAATGAGGAGCTGAGAGCGGAGGCGCTAAAACGCGGCATCCACGCCATGCTCGGCACGGAAATGCCTGTAATGACCGATTCGGGTGCATACCAGCTCTCAGAGTACAGTGATGTGGAGGTGAGCAACAGGGAGATACTGAGATTCCAGCAGCGTATAGGGTCAGACATATGTGCTCCACTGGATATACCCACACCGCCCCGTGTTAGCCGTGAGCGTGCGCGGCGTGACCTGGAGGAGACCCAGAAGCGACTCACCGAGGCGAGGGAGTTGATACGCGATAGACTGCTTACAGGCGTTGTGCAGGGCTCTACATACTCAGACCTCCGTGAGAGTGGTGCGAAACATGCTGTCGCTCTCGGATTTGATATCTATGGCATAGGGGGGGTGGTGCCACTGCTGGAGTCATATCAGTTCGCCACGCTGGTGGATATAATCATGGCAGTGAAGAGGAACATACCGCCGAATGCCCCGATACACCTCTTCGGCGCAGGTCATCCCATGCTCTTCGCACTGGCGGTTGCCCTGGGTTGTGACATCTTCGATTCCGCAGCGTATGCGATATATGCGAAATCAGGGCGGTATATAACGAATGAAGGTACGAAGCGTGTGCAGGAATTGCAGTTCCTGCCATGCTCATGCCCGGTCTGTTCCACTTATACAGTGGATGAAGTGAGGAGTAGTGTGGATTTACTGAGTGAGCATAACCTCTGGGTGACCTTTGAAGAGATGCAGGCGGTGAAGCAGAGTGTGGTGGAGGGTAGCCTGTGGGAGCTCTGCGAGCGGAGATGTCGAGCGCATCCCGCTTTGCTCGCGGCACTGAAGCGGGTAACGAGATATTCAGCACTGATTGAGAGGTACGACCCGGTTACCAAGCACCCGTTCTTTTACCTCAGTGAGTGCTCCGCCCACCGCCCGGAGGTATTGCGCTATTCTCACAGGCTTGATAGATTCTTGCTCTCTGGCAATGTCCTGTTGAGCACTTCAAAACGCCTGATGGAGGGAGAAGAGCGGTTTGACCATCTGTTCATGGTGAAGCCGCCCTTTGGTCCCTATCCGGTGGAGCTGGAGGAGAGTTATCCGGTGGGGCAGGCGGAGCTACCGGGCGAGGAGGAGATGGAGGAAGAAGAAGCGGAGAGGGTAGCGCTGGCGAACGTATTGAGACTGTTGAGGCATAATGCGGGTAAGGCGAGTTTCGTCTTTCGCTGCGACCACAGATGGGCGAGGCATCCTCAGATGGAAGAGATAAGGAAGTACGCGAGGGTGGAGGTGAGATAGGGAGAGATGAGGTATGACGTGCCAGTGGCTTCGTGGCTCGATTATGAATACTCCATGGAGGAGCAGAAGCCGATAAGGAGCCTTACAGTGATACTGAGAACCCCGGGCTGTCACTGGCGCAGATGCCGGATGTGTGGTTACTGGCATGAGTCAGCACCTGTAACACAGGCAGATATCATTGCTCAACTCTCTTATGCATTGAAATCCAGTCCGAACGAGGATTTTGTACTGAAGCTCTATACCTCCGGCAGCTTACTCGATGAGCGCGAGATAGCAGCCACCACAAGGCGGCGCATGGTTCAGATGCTCCTGCAGCAGAAGAAGCTGAAGAGATTGATAATAGAGACGAGACCCGAGTATGTGAGTGCGGAGAAGATAGCCGAACTGGCAGCGGCTGTGCATCTTGAGGTGGCGATAGGACTGGAGACAGCCGATGATTTCATCAGGTTGGAGTATATAGATAAGGGCTTCTCCTTCTCCGACTACAGGGCTGCTGCAGGAATCATCGCGGATTGCGGTGCCACCGTGAAGACCTATCTACTGCTCAAACCGCCTTTTGTGGATGAGCGGCGGGCAATAGAAGATGCAATCAAATCAGCAGACCTTGTGGCTCCTTATAGCAGTACCATCTCCCTGAATCTGTGTAATGTCCAGAGACACACGCAACTGGAGTATTTATGGAGAAGAGGCTATTACAGACCTCCATGGCTGTGGAGCGCGATAGAAGTGATACGGGCTATAAAGAGTGAGCGAAGAGGGACCGTGGTGATGTCCGACCCGGTGGGTGCGGGTCATAGCCGTGGACCACACAATTGCGGCTCCTGTGATACCACGGTGAAGGAAGCGATAAAGCGATTCAACATAACGCAGGACCTGCATATCCTCGAGGGTATCAATTGCGACTGCAGGGAGATATGGGCTGCCCAGGTAAGATTTGATAAGTTACTCTTCGGCTCAATCGTAGACCATGTGCAGGCAGGGCGGGCATGATGGTGAAGTTGAAGAGAGAAGGTGGTGAGAGTGAGATAGAGAAGGTGATACAGATATTGATGGCGCGATATCAAGCCATGAGCTCTTTACTGATGTCACCCTCGACGAGGGGAGACCCCTTTCGCACGCTCATCTCATGCATATTGAGCCTCAGAACGCGTGATGAGGTGACTTCAAAGGCGGCGGAGCGGCTATTCCAGCTGGCAGATACGCCGGAGAAGATGTTACAGCTACAGATGGATGATATAATAGCAGCAATCTACCCGGTGGGGTTCTACCGCAGGAAGGCGAGGCAGATCAGGGAGATATGCTCCGTTCTGGTCGAGCAGTACAATTCCACCGTGCCGGACGAACTGGAGGAGCTGCTGAAACTGAGTGGTGTGGGTAGGAAGACGGCGAATATAGTTCTCACAATCGGGTATAACAAGCCGGGCATTGCTGTGGATACGCATGTACATCGCGTCTCCAACCGTATGGGGCTTGTAGCAACCGGGCACCCGCATGAGACCGAGTTTGCATTGCGGAGGTCAGTGCCGGAGCGATACTGGAAAATCCTTAATGAGCTGTTCGTACTGCATGGTAGGAGTATATGTACGCCGGTGAGCCCGAGATGCAGTATCTGCCCGGTGTATCAGTACTGTAAGCGAGCTGGAGTGACACGGTCACGGTGATGACGTGATTGAGATAGCGAAACAGGGAAGTACTCCTTCACTGTTATCAGTACTTCACCCCGGGTGATGATATTGTATAAACGCCACAGGAAGGGTGCGGAGCACTGCAATAGTGCCTCCAGCCGGGGCTCACTCTCCAGGTAGCCCACATCCAGTATCTCCCTCCGTGCTTCTATTCTATACTTCTCCAGTATCCTGCCTATCGGTATATCCGCCTTCATCAGGTCTGTTTTGAACTCCGGCTTCAATCTCGATAGTGGTGTGTAGGAGCGTGCATATAGGAGTGGCGTGCCTCTCACCGTGGCGGTGGTTATGAGTATCTCACGCTCGTTTACCGGTGTCCCAGCCTCCACATCGAGTAATTCCGCTGCTCCTTCCGGGCATGGCACCACCGATTGCCTGATTGTAGTAAGTGTGACCCCACTGCATACTATCAGTTCCAGCAGCGTTGTCATGGAGCCATCATGACCGAGCAGCACTCTATGAAGAGGTAGCAGACCGTGGAGTCTGCTGAGCTCCCATATCTTCTCCTCTATCGCTGCTCGCCTGGAATGCCTGGAATTATACATCACACCATCTTATCCTGGCTTGGCTTTTAAAAACTCCTTACCTCCTCATAATCATAATCCTATAATCTTCATCTTGAGGGCATATTCTGATAGATGATAGATTAAGGGACCTGATGAATGACGAACCCGAGGAGATGGAAGAGGAAGAAGAGCTATGGCATTTGATGAGAGAGGATGAAATTTTCCGGAAGCTACAGACCACCGATGCGGGGCTGTCGTCAGAGGAGGTGAATAGGCGGCAGAAGGAGTATGGCAAGAACGAGATAGCAGAAGATAAGGGGACTTCTATGCTGAAGCTCTTCTTCTCTCAGTTCAATGTCCTCATTATAATTCTCCTGGCTGCCACGATGATGTCAGTGGTATTCGGTAATGTAATAGATGCAGCCGTGATATTTGGTGCGGTTATACTATGCGTGACACTGGGCTTCTTCTTCGAGTTCAGGTCTGAGAAGGCGATAGAAGCATTGAAGGAGATGGCTTCACCCACTGCCACCGTTATAAGGGAAGGGCGGGAGAGGAGGATACCGTCGAAGGAGATAGTGCCGGGTGATATCCTGGTTATACGTGCGGGGGATCGAATAACTGCGGATGCGAGGTTGATAGAGGTGGTGAATCTTGAGGTTGATGAATCTTTGCTGACAGGAGAATCACAGCCGGTGAAGAAGGACGTGACAGCGGTTAGTAAAGATGTGGAGCTCGGTGATAGGACGGATATGGTCTATTCGGGGACGACAGTGACGTATGGGAGGGGTAAAGGAGTGGTGTGCGCAACGGGTATGCGAACAGAGCTCGGAAAGATAGCACAGATGCTTAGCAGTGGAGGTGCAGGTACAGGTACAGGTGCAGGTGCAGCGGAGGATGAGACACCGTTGAAGAGACGGATAGGAGAGATTGGACGGTGGCTGAGCATCTCTTATCTGGTTATTTGCTCGACTCTCTTCCTGCTTGGTGTGCTAAGCGAGGTTTCAGTTCTGGAGATGCTCTTATGGAGTATAAGCCTTGCAGTGGCGATAGTACCGGAGACGTTGCCACTCATCATCACCGGGACCTTTGCATTAGGCGTGCAGCGGATGGCGAAGCGGAATGCGATAGTGAGGAAGCTCTCGGCTGTTGAGACCCTGGGCTGTATAACCGCCATTTGCACAGATAAAACAGGTACACTGACGAAGAACGAGATGAGAGTTCGGAGGGTGTATGCAGGTGGTGCAGAGCTGGAAGCCGGGATGGGGATGGGGATGGGGAGGGTGATGCAAAGCCACGACCTGAGAGTGGCACTTCAAATCGCTGCACTGTGTAACGATTCTCAGCTGATAGGTGTAAATGAAGCCGGGGAGTATGAGGTGAGTGGTGAACCAACGGAGAACGCGCTGGTGATAGCAGCGGCTGAAGCGGGTATGGATAAGGGAGAACTGGAGAAGAAATTCCCGCGAGTGGGTGAGATACCGTTTGAACGAGAGAGGAAGCGGATGAGCACCATTCATCTCCTTCACGTTCACGGCGGAGATAAAATGGTGGCATACGTGAAGGGTGCACCCGAAGTACTGCTTCAACTTTCCACTGCCATCCATCGCAACTCCATGCCGGTGCCGCTGACAGATGCGCTGAGGAGGGAGGTGCTGGATATAAGCGATAAGATGGCATCAGAAGGCTTACGTGTGATCGCAGTTGCGTACAGAGAGCTACCCGTGGAATATGAGCATGAGTATGAGCATGAGTGTACAGCAGAGGAGCTGGAGAAGGAGCTCGTCTTTGCCGGGCTGTTTGGAATAAGCGATCCACCGAGGGAGGAGGTGAGAGAAGCGATTGCAGATTGTAAGCATGCGGGAATAAAGCCCATTATGATCACCGGCGACCATAAACTAACGGCAGTGGCAGTTGCAAAGGAGCTTGGGATACTCAGCAGCGGGCATAACCGTGAGGAGGGAGTAATGACCGGTGCAGAACTGGAGCGAATGAGTGAAGAGGAGCTTGATAATCGTGTGGAGAGCATAGTGGTCTATTCGAGGGTCTCGCCGGCGCATAAATTGCGAATCGTGAATGCATTGAGGAGGCGAGGGCATGTGGTCGCGATGACCGGTGACGGGATAAACGATGCACCGGCATTGAAGGTGAGTGATGTGGGTATAGCGATGAATTCGGGCACCGACGTGGCGAAGGAGGCATCAGATATGATTCTGGTGGACGACAACTTCGCGACCATTGTGGGTGCAATAAGGGAAGGCAGAGCGATATATGACAACATGAGGAAGTACCTCACCTATGTACTCTCCTATGCATTCGCGGAGGTCTCTCTCCTGGGTGGTGCATTCCTGTTTGGGCTCTTCACCCTCGGTATACCCCTTTTCCCGCTTGTTGCAATCCAGATATTGTGGGCGAATCTGGTGATAGAGGACCTGCCAGCAATGGGATTGGGTATCGAGCCGGCTGAGCGTGATATAATGGCGAGACCGCCGAGGGACCCGAAGGAGCGAGTATTCACGCACAGAATGGTTCAATTGCTCATACTGATGTCTGCGGTGATATCAGCGGGGTGCATGTTGGTCTTCTTCCGATACCTCTCATGGTATGGAAGAGGGAGTGAGAAGGTGCAAACGATGGTGTTCGCGACGTTTATCCTGTATGAGATCTTCAATGCGTTCAATTGCCGCTCTGACAGGCATTCTTTGCTGACCATGGGGCACAATAAGTGGTTGATAGCGGGCGTGATGGGCTCACTGCTCATGACGTGTGTGGCGATACAGGTCCCCTTCACCGGTCGGTTTTTCCATACCGTCCCCTTAAGTGGTACGGACTGGTGCATTGCACTCGCTACGGGTATCACAATCCTTCTCGCGGTGGAGGCGTGGAAGGCACTGGTCATTCACCCTCACGGAGCAGGAGCACCAGGAACTTGACATAATCTTTCAAATCTTCTATCCTGATATTTTCGTCTGCCCCATGTGCATTGCTCTCCATGGAACTCCCGACCCCAAAAGCGCATACCGGCTGCCCGGTCTTCTGGACTGCATATGCAACATCCAGACCGCCCTGGACACCTGTTATCGGCATATGAACGCCAAAGGCAGCGGAAGCGGCAGCCTGAACCTCTTTCACCCACCCTGTGTCCGGGCTGGTGTACATGGGGGGATAACCAGGATGGCAGTGGAGTTCAAAATCGAGGTTATGCTCCGATTTCAGTCGCATCAAGGCATCTTCAAGCTCCTTCATCACCTCTGCCTCATTCTCTTCCGGGATATAGCGTCGATCACCGCGGAGAGTACAGCTCGGCGGTATAATATTCTCCTTTACACCACCGTTGATCATTGTGAGATTGAAGATGGGTTTTATATGCCGCTGCCCCGTCATCCGGGTGATAAGAGGGCTGCATGGTACTCCCGATTCGCGACTCTCCACTCGCTCCTTCAGGTGCTCTAACTCATCCATCACCAGCTTCGCGCTCTCTATCGCATTCACACCCATGAAAGGTATGGAGCTGTGGCACGATTTCCCGTTCACTCTTATCTCCCAGTTCATCACTCCATTGGTTGCTACACAGATACCCTCGTTATCCCCGTCCATACAGAGTAGATAATCACCCCTGAGGAGCCCTCTGTCTGCGAAATAGCATAGACCGGAGTATATCCCTATCTCCTCATCGGTGGTCAGAGCAACGTGTAGATTATACCGGCTGTGGAGGTGATGCTCTCTCATTATGCTCAGTGCTGTTAAGAGTGCTGCAACACTGCCCTTGGAGTCAGCAACGCCGCGACCGTATATCCTGTTACCTTTGCGTACCGTGGCGAATGGAGGAGTGCTCCAGCCCTCGCCCGGCGGTACGACATCCAGATGTGTATATACATCGAGCGTCTCCGCCTTGCCCTTACTCGTTCCGCCAGTACCACCAGAGTCAGCGATGGCAAGGAGATTCACACGCTCACCTCTCAGCCCTTCTACCTCCTCCCGCATCACTGAGAGTTTCTTATCATCCTCCGGTATCTCTATCCTCTCACATCGGAATCCGAAATCGTTAAACAGGGGTATAAGCCAGTCTATAATTTCGCCATAGTTCTCACCCGGCGGTACGAACGTGGGTATGCTCACCAGTCCACTGAGATATTCCATCAATTCATCCTCTTTCTCCTCTACCAGTTCGTCCAGTTCCCTATCCTCTGGTTCCATATAACCCTATGCCCTCCTCAACAATCACTATCACTACTCACCATCAATAAATATCCATTAATAGAAATAGCGTGCTTTTCTTTTCTTTATTACTTACTTTTATCTTTTATTAATAGAATTAACCTGATTGACCCAAGTGGGGGAGGGTGATGGGAAAAGAAAAATTCACATGCCTGTTTGTTGACTGGGGTTATGCATACGAGCTTGCAATGGATGTGGGCGAGCGTATGAGGTCATCGGGGTTCATACCGGAGGTGGTTGTGGGAATAGCGCGTGGTGGCTGGTATTTGGCACGTGTGCTGTGTGATTTCTTCTTGGTGAGGGAGCTGCTCAGCTTGAAGATGGAGCACTGGGGCGTTACCGCTACGGTTACCGGCGCTGCAGAGCTGAAATCCGGGTTTGGTAGTGTAGAGCAGCAGAAGCTGAGAGGGAGGCGAGTATTGATCGCGGATGACGTGACTGATACCGGAGATAGCATAAGATGTGCACTGGAATATGTGAGAAGATTTGAACCTGCGGATGTAAAGACTGCTACCATGCATCATAAAACCTCTTCACCTTTCATACCCGATTTCTATGGTGAGCTGATGACCGAATGGCGCTGGATTATCTATCCATGGAGTGTGCATGAGGATATAATGCAGTTGATGGAGAAGCTGATGGTAAAGAGGGGTGGCAAGGTGGATCTGGATGGTATAAGGGATGCGATGAAGGAGGAGTACGATTTATACATACCTTATCATCTACTGCGAGAGGTGCTCTCGAATATGGAGTTTCATGGTAAAGTCAGGCAGGAGAGGAGTGAGGAGGATGGCAGAGAGGTGGTCTTCTGGGTCATGCAATAGCCACCGCGTACGGTTATCTCCTCCTTATTTTTTATTTTATAATAGCTCAACCCAATAATAAATAATGAATAACACGTAGAAGCAATCAGGAGTCGTGTGGTAGCGGACTATCCCTTCGGGCTTCGGACCCGATGACCTGGGTTCAAATCCCAGCGGCTCCGTAACGACTCGGCGTTGCTATGCCGCAGTCAGTGAATTGTAACACCAAAATTATTTTAAATAGCAAGGATATGGATATTGATATTAGATTGTGAGATTAGATATTAAGGAAAAGGAAATAGGAGGTAAAAAAGAGATGAAGAAAGAGCAACTGGCTGTGGCGGTCATGGCATTATGGATAGTGGCTGTACTGGCTGTAGTGAGTTCGGCATCGGCACAGGAGAGTATAGTGAGTGAGTATCCGGAGTTAGAGCCGCTGGTTGACTTTGTTGGAGAAGATGAACTCTCGGTGCTGGATTTAGTGGGGTTTAAAGCGGCAGATAGGGCGATGAAGGAATTGCAATTTAGCAAAGGGGATTCTAACATCCTGGTACTGACAGATGCGGGATATGTGCCCATGATAGGGGAGTATACCACGGAAAAAGCACTTGATGGCGTAATGCTAACCAGTGGTGCCTCACGAGGTAGAGGGAACTTGATAAACGTGCATAAGCCCTATAATGCCCCCCTGTGGTTCGCATTCTTCGACAAAGAGAGCAAAGATTGTATTTATCTCGAAGCCAGTAGCAGGATTCTTAAAACCTATCTGGAGAGAGAGGAGACAGATAGGGGAGCTGCTTTAAGCGATTTCATGAAACTCACGGATGAGGAGATATTCACACGGATTGCGAGAGAGAATATAGATGCGGATAAGCTCCTCGGCAACCCAGAGGCATGGCAGGAGAAGATGGTTGCGAAGGTGTTTGGTGGGAACGAATTCAGCCTGATTACGGTGTGTAATGTCTGGGCGAAAGGTTTACCGAATGATTTCCTCAGAGTGGCTGAGCTCCATGACCATATCTGTCCTGGACTGACGAGTGGCTATCTGATAGCGGAATACGTGAAAGAGAAACTCCCATCTCCAAATCCCAGAAGAGAATATACGATTATCGCGATTCCACCATGGTGCAAGGATGATGCGCTGATAATAATCTTTGAGACCAACGTGGGGCATAAGCGGACATTTGTGAAATGGCTAACCGCGGAGCAGAAGAAAGCGCTTCCAGAAGAGGCGAAGAACGTTGCCAACATAATCATTCGAGAGGATATGAGAACGGGGAAGGGTGAGGGAATAGTTGTGGCTTTTGACTGGGATAAGGCGTTTCAGATGTGCGGTGGCGTGAGCAGAAAAGACCTCAAAGCTTTTGATACCTACCGGTGGTGGTACATGAGGCTGAAGATGGACCTGTTTATGATGGATTACATAGACAGGCCAGAGACCTTCGTTTCGACATTGAAGACGTTTCCAGTGGAGAGCCACAGTGAGATAGAGAAGCTTACGAGTGCAGGA
>JAODGR010000083.1:0-1500 GCA_025464275.1 Methanosarcinales archaeon | reverse complement strand
ATGGGAAAGGCGCCGTCAGTACCTGCAGCGGGAGTGATTGGAGCTGCTGGAGCCATAGCCGCAGCATGTGCAGTTATCCGAGTAGTGAGGGTGAGAATGAGGAGAGGGTGAATAAAGGCGAGTGAGATTGCCCCGTCTCCCTTACCTTTCATCTCCCCATCTATTTTTCTTTTCTCTTTTTCTTTTCGTTTCGTTTCCCGCTTCTGTGCTTCTGTATTTCGTATTCGTATTCGTATATTTCTTATATTTTTCTGCATTAATGCATAACCAAGAGTGAGAGAAAAACCAGAAGTTTTAAATATATCAAAATTATAGATAAGAAGTGGGTGATGTAAGAGAGATGTGTGCACCAATAAGCGTAAGCGCGGCATCGGTGGGTGGAGCGATAGCATCTCAGGCGGTATTGATGAGCCAGATTATAGGCTCTGCGGTCATCGGTGGTATCTTCGCCCTGAACTTCTTCCACCCGCGAAGAGTGCGAAATACTGAGAAGATAAAGGAGTAGGTGAGGATAGAGATATAACATATAACCCTCTCCCTCTCTCTTTTTTCCCACCAAAAAATGCTCAGGCGAATGCTCAGTTATTTGACGTTACAGATTGAGCCAACGAGGGAATGCAACCTGAACTGTAAGATATGCATGAGGAGGCATCTTGAAAGAAAGGGATGTTATCTCTCTCTTGAGCAATTTAAGCACATACTTGACGCATACCATTTCCGATTTGTGGGACTGCACGGCTGGGGTGAGCCGCTTTTAAACCCTGAATTGTTTGAGATGCTGCGATATGCGAAATCGCGTGGCATAACAACCAATCTCACAACCAACGGGATACTGGTAGAAGAGCATGTGGGTGACATACTTGATGCGGGAGTGAATGACATCGCATTTGGTATATACCACATGGAGTTCCTTGACAGGTTCCGGTCGGGTCTGGAGAAGCTACTGACTGAGCGGGCGCGTAGAAGAATGAGGATACCAAGAACATATTTTGACATCACCGTATACCGTGATAATCGTGATGAGATTATTAAGCTCATCGAGACTGCGATAGAGCTGGATGTGGATGCGGTGATTCTCCACCGGCTGTTCAATATTTACGGTGTGGATGAGGGTATAGAATACATAACGGGGGAGGAAGAAGAGAGGTTATTCCGGGAGGTGAGGGCTCTGAGTAAAGATAAGCGGTACAGGGTTTACCTCCCGAGGAGGCACACATTGCCTTGCATATATGTAAAGAGGAGCATATATGTCTCCTGTGATGGCGATGTAACACCCTGTTGCTACCTGGTGAATGATTCATTGGGGAATGCGCTGAATGACAATTTTAAAGCCATTATGAGTGCGAGAACCGAGTTCATCAGGGAGATGCACATGCATCCTGTATGCAGTAAGTGTATATGGTAATGGGAAAGCCATGGAAGGGCTTCTTTTGTTTCTGGATAATTTTTTATTTGTTACCACATTGAAGTATAAAATAGGGAGTGAAAATCATGATAACC
>JAODGR010000081.1:15874-16489 GCA_025464275.1 Methanosarcinales archaeon | reverse complement strand
GACTAAGGTAGGATTGAAATAAAACTTTTTTCCCGCTGCGCGGGAAAAGCCTTTACTAAAAACGCTTACGCATTTTGCTTCGCAAAGGCATCTGCGTGTTATGTTCGATGGATTACCCTGTTCACGAACCCGAACCCCAGCGAATTCCGCTCGCCAAAGCCCGCATCCAGCCCAAACTCTATTATCCGGCGCTGCGTATCGTCCATATAACTCCAGATAAACTCCCACATGCTACCCACCAGCACGTACTCACGACCTTCTATAACCACCTTCGTTGCTGTACCACGCCTGAACACGAACTGCTCAAACAGCTCGTATTCCCGCAGATTCGTGCCATAAAACTCGTTGTACTTCTTCATCAAGTTCTCACTCAGCTGCCGGACAAACGCCTCAAATGAATATTTCGGTCGCCAGTAGACATATCTCGCCTTCCGCTCACACTCCGGTATCCGGTACCGCGCGTAATTCCTCTCGGGTATCCTGATTATTATAGGCGTGGCATTGAGCACCCTCAAATTCCCACTCCTTAACTTCGTACCCAGCTTCTTAAAGCCCACCACCCTGAACGACATCTCCCCTATATTTATAGCTACGTCTTTTCCTTTTCCTTTTCCT
>JAODGR010000081.1:14604-15702 GCA_025464275.1 Methanosarcinales archaeon | reverse complement strand
ATGCTTCACCTGCTTCCATCGTATCCCTTACAGGGAAGATATTGGAGAAGCAGAAGAATTTATAGCCCTTTTTGTCATGCAACCCACCAAACCCTGAATCCTTCAATAGCCCGTAAACGAAACCCTGTAACTTATGATGATAGATGCTCTCATAACTCTGATTCTTCGCGGCTCGGAGATTGATCAATATCCGCATCTTCGCTGCCTATGCCTCTGGTCACTGATTCACTTAAACTGTTAAGTTAAGTTAGTGAAATTAGTAAATATAGAGTGTATGTAATAGTAATAGTAGCAGTAGCATGTACGGTACAGTAGTGATATGATATACCGGTAGCGGAGAGGGGGGAGAGATGACCGAACTCGCAAAAGAGAAGAGGGTGCGGGATGTGATGACACGCGGTGTGATTACCGTATCGCTTGATACGCCGGTGAGCGAGATTGCCCGACTGCTGGTGAAGGAGGATATATCCGGCGTTGCGGTAACAGCACCTGGAGGAGTGGTTGCAGGTGTTATATCCGAGCTTGATATTATTAAGTTCTTTGACCGTGACTGGAATAGTTTAACGGCAGAAGATGTCATGTCTTCCTTTGTTAGAACGATAAACCCGGATACGACATTGAAGAGAGCTGCGGAAATCATGAAGAGGTATAACATCCATCGGTTGCTCATTCTCTCACTCAGCCCCGCCCATGGCGCACCCGTTGGCATACTCACTGCAAGTGACATCCTCAAAGCAATAGTTGAAGATGAGCATCTTCGCACACCACTTTAAACCCGCAACACCACAGCCTTTCCATCCTGATGCTTATCTGAGATACAGGAGGAATGTTGTGAACGGCTTGAAGGCGAGGACGAAGATACTGGAGCTGATGGAGGATATGAAGAGGGAGACCACGATAAAGGAGCTATCATCTATGCTCGCAGCTCTGAGCTATCGCTCCATATTACATCATTTGCACCTCCTGGAGGGTGAGAAGATAGTGAAACGAACTGGAAAGAGACCTTATAGATGGTCACTCACTGGAAAAGGTCAGAGGAGGATTGTCCATGATGATGAAGAACGAGAATGGGAGTGAGAGTGTGAGGGGGAGTGAGAG
>JAODGR010000081.1:0-14554 GCA_025464275.1 Methanosarcinales archaeon | reverse complement strand
CGCAAAGCGATGTCAAGACCGATGATTTACCACCGTGGCGAGGAGTTCGGAATGCTGTATGAGGAGATAGTGGATGCACTGAAGGAGATTTTTCAAACGAGGAATGACCTCTTCGTGCTCAGTGGCTCAGGCACATGTGCAATGGAAGCTGCAATAGGTAATCTCCTTCGCAAGGATACACCCGTGGTCTGCATCGCAAACGGCAAATTCGGCGACCGATTGGTCGAGATAGGGAACAGGTATAGTGATAACGTTACCGCAGTTAGCTTTGAATGGGGCACCCCTATCGACCTGGAGGAGGTGGAAGAGGCGATAGAAGAGAAGCAACCACAGGTCGTTACCATGGTCCATAATGAAACCTCAACCGGCATGCTCAACCCCGCACAGGTCGTTGGCACACTCGCACATAAGCACAATGCGCTACTCGTACTGGACTGTATCACCTCAATAGGCGGCTATGATGTACCGGTAGACAGCTGGGGTGTGGACATCGCCATCGTCGGCTCGCAGAAATGCCTCGGTGCACCGCCAGGACTGTCTGCAATCTCGGTCAGCGAGCGCGCATGGGAGTTGATGCTGGATAATGGCGATAGCAGGGTGAGGATACCCTATTACATGGACCTCCTTGCTTACCGTGAGAGCTTTAACAAACGCCAGACTCCTTATACCCCCGCTTTACCACTCTTCTTCGCACTGCATGAGGCACTGGAAGTGATAAGGGAGGAGGGTATGACGAAGCGGGTGGAACGGCACCGCCAACTTGCTGATACCATCCGCAATGCTGCCACCACCATGGGCTTGACCCTATTCCCTGTACTGGATGAGGTGAGTGAATATTCCAATACGGTAACAGCGATAAATGTACCGCCAGGACTCGACGATGCACTCCTCCGGGCAAGGATGAGGGAGCGGGGCATTATGATCGCCGGCGGTCAGGGTAAGCTGAAGGGGAAGATAATCCGGATTGCCACTATGGGGAACATCACGGAGGATGAGGTCTCAAGAACCATCCTTGCGCTGGAAGATGCACTGAGAGGCAGGATAGATAAAGGAGAGTGATAGATGAAGAAGGAGCTGAAGGTTGTTCCTATAAGAAATGGCACTGTTATCGACCATATCACGGCAGGTCAGGCACTGAACGTACTCCGCATACTTGGTATCAATGCGAAGACCGACGCAGTAGTGAGTGTGGTGATGAATGTAAGAAGTGGTAAGATGGGCAGGAAGGACATAGTGAAGGTAGAAGATAGGGAATTGAAGCCGGAGGAGGTGGATAAAATCGCACTCATCGCTCCTAATGCCACCATCAATATAATACGCAATTCTGAGGTGGTGGAGAAGCATAAGGTCTATCTACCAGAGCTGATAGAAGGGATAATGCGATGCTCAAACCCCAATTGCATATCCAATGCAGCAACTGAGCCGGTTGTACCTCGATTCTTGACCGTGAGCATAAATCCACCGAGGTTCCGCTGTTTCTACTGTGAGCGGATAATAGAGGACGTATCAGGCTATATATAGATATTTGACGATGAAACCGAAGCTGAAACTGAATAGATTTCACATCTTCTCACTCCTGTGCGTTGTATACGCAGCATTCATATTCTTCCTCTCTTCTCTATCAAAGATACCCTCCCCTCCACATCATGGGCTGCTACGCACACTTGCCACCGAGTTGATGGATTTAATGTCGAGTTTTGGGCTCAGAGTCCTCATCTATCCATTCTATCTCGTATACCTCTACCCCGATAAGTTCGGGCACATCGGTTTATACTTCTTCTTCGGGCTATTACTCAATCGAGCGTTGAGCAATTCGAGGATGTGGCGATATGCTATACCAGCATCTCTGCTCATTGGAACTCTTTATGGTGCCACGGATGAGTTACACCAGTCCTTCGTGCCGTACCGAACACCAAGCGAGATGGACCTGCTGGCTGATTTCCTGGGCTTGCTCTGCGCACAGATTATAATAGCCCTTTATACTGGTATGAGGAAGTTATCGAAGCGAAGGGAGAGGGTTTTAAACCTCGACCTCTGGATGGTCATCCTCCTTTCATTCCTGGCATGTCTGTTCGTGATTGCAGCTCCTCCTAATCTCAATCTTAATCTGCTCCCGCTCCGCATCATCTTCGCACTCCCACTCTTACTCTTCCTGCCCGGATATGGCTTAATAGCGGCGATGTTCCCCCGGAAGAATGAACTGAGCAGCATAGAGAGGTTCACTCTCTCTATTGGATTGAGTATAGCGATTACGGTCTTCGACGGCTTCGCGATCAGCCTCACCGAGTGGCGTTTCCGACCTGCACCAATTGTTATCTCGCTCTCATTGATAACCCTCGCTCTCGTACTGGTCACCGCGGTAAGAAGAGTGAGGATACCGATTGAAGAGCGGTTTTATATCGATTCCTCGGTTATTTCAGCCTTTATCGCATCTATACGGAGGGTAGAGAAGCCGAATGCGATCGAGATTGCTCTGATAACTGCGCTCGTGGGCTCTATACTGATAGCAAGCGGGATGCTGATATACGCGAAGCTAACATATAAAGAGGAGCGATTCACTGCATTTTATATACTCGGTGAAGGCGGTAAAGCGGAGAAGTATCCCGGAACGTTATATCTGCTGGAGCCCAGTTCGGTGATTGTGGGTATAGAGAATCACGAACATGCGCCGGTGAACTACACACTGGAGATAACCCTGGGCGGGCATTCTCTACTCAGGCAGCAGATTCCTGTACTCGCACATGGCAGTAAATGGGAAAACCGGGTCTCCTTCACACCCACTCACGTGGGTAAGCATCTGAAGCTGGAATTCCTACTGTATAAAGGAGGTTCAAAGAGGGTGTATCGCTCACTCCACCTCTGGGTCGACTCCCTTATTAATTATGACCATCTTGAGGTGATAAGCCGATACATCCTGGCGAGCCCGCCGAGGGTCGTGAATCCAGACATGGAATACAATTCGAACTGGACATTCAGGGCGAACACAGGCTACTTCAGGGGCTTCTTCACCAAGTTCCATGAACTGAATGAGAACTCCACGGTGTGTGGATACATAACCGATAATGATACAGGATTGCCGGTCCCCGCTGCCCGCGTCTCTCTGACCAACCATTACGGGTACGAGAAGAGGAGTACCACGAACGAAACCGGCTATTATGAGATGACAGTGATGGCAGACCATTTCTGGGCAGAGGCTACTGCACCCGGGTATGAGAAGAGCACCACCGAGTTTGATATCGCAGATGGGCAGACGAAGGTAGTTAATTTCTCCAGCAGTCCGATAAAGGTATTCAACATGACGTTAAGAGAACTCGCCAACCTGAGTAAGGAGATAAGAACGAAGAAGCACCTGCCTGAGAATTTGTCTGCCCGGTTCTCCATCCTCAGGGGTTATGTACTGGACAACGTAACGGGGCAGGGGGTAGCAAACGCGAGTATAAAAGCGCGGAGCGAGTACGGGATAGAGGCGAATACCACCACCGATGAAACCGGCTACTTCGAGTTACGGGTGATCTCCGGCCGCTCACAGTTAGAAGTGCATGCTGAGGGCTATGCAGTGAACAGGACAACGGTTGAAATAGCGAGTGAGCACATGATTAACCTGAAACTCAATCCAGCACAGTCGGTTGTTCTTGGCTACATCTCTGATAACGAAACCGGTGCTCCAGTCCCCGGTGCATACATCCAGCTACGTGGCGAGGGCTACGCAGATGTGACGAGGAGTAATGCCACTGGCTATTACGAACTCAGGACAGTGGAGGGGCATGTGAGATTGGAAGTGAGTAAGGAGGGTTATTTATCCAATAGCACCGCTTTCAATATCTCTTATGGCGAGACAATAATGGAGAACCTCTCGATTGCCGCAATACCACCACCACCAACCCCCGCTATTGTGTATGGTCGTGTCACATACAACGGCACGGGGTTACCCGGTGTGCGGGTGGAGGTGAGTGACCATAAGGGTTATGAGAAGTCAGGTATCACAGACAGCACAGGCTACTTCGAGATAGAAACACGCCCCGGACATCTATGGCTGGATGTGATTCCAGGCGTGTACATGAGCAGTGGAGGTACGGAGGAATTTGAGATAAAAAGTGGTGAGAAAGCACGTATAGACGTGAATCTCGAGGCATATTCCACAAGCACTTATCAGATTGAATATCCTGCTCAAACTCCGATTGAGAAAGGTGCGTATGGTGAGATATCGCAGGTTCTATGGTCTGATGCTCCCGGGCTTGCTACTCTGAGATTGAAAGTCTGCGACTCCCACCGCTCGAATGGCAGTGCGGGTTACCTGTATAAGCAGGTACTGGTGAACGGGTTCGTGGTGTGGGAAGACGATGTGGCAGGCGATGAAGGCTGGCAGGAGGTTAAGATGCCGGTCACTCTTGATAATGGCACAAATCGGCTTACATTACGCGTATATGCGAAACAGAGTTCCACCGCATTCCCCCTGACCGTGTGGTGGGATGATATCCATATAGAGCCCTTAGAGGAGCTGACGAAGCACGTCACAACCTCATTCTATGTCCGTGATAGATACGGTGGCGATAATTATCCAGCAGAATTATACCTGGGCGAGCCTGCGGAAGTGATTGTGGGTATAACCAATCGAGCACCGCAAATGATGAACTATACATTGCAGGTGCGGCTGAATGGCGATATATTAAGGAGTGAGGTGGTGCGAGTGGATGCGGGCTCCACGTGGGAGCGTCTGATATCCTTCACACCAAACCAGGTGGGTAGACTGCTGAAGCTGGAATTCCTGCTATTCAAAGGCACTGGCACTGGTACTGGCACCGGTACTGGTGCTCCTGTGCGACCCTATAAAGAATTCCATCTATGGGTCACGTCAGATATAAATTACGAGAATCCAGAGGTGCTGGAGAGATATGCTGCATCAGTATCACCACTACCTGAGATAGTGAATGGAGACATGGAGACATCTACGGGCTGGCGTGTGGATGCAGGAGGGAATGCATCCAACTTCTCGGTACGTATAACCAACTCAACCTTTGTATCACCCTGGCATTCCTTTGAGATCTCCGCCACCATGACCCCACCGCATACCCATGCGGATATTTACCAGGATTTCACTGCCAGGAGGTATCCCGCAGTGGTGGTACTCTCATTTGCGGTGAAGGACTCCTGCAGGGGTGACGGTAGGGGCTATTATGTGAAGCAGGTACTGTTAAATGACGAACCAATCTGGGAGGATGAGATAGCAGGGGATGAGGAGTGGCAGCATCTTAAAATACCGGTAACACTGCGTGCTGCAACAAACAGGCTGACATTGCGTGTATATACCACTGCAGGTGGTGGTGGACCGGTACCCGTGCCGGTGCGGGTATGGTGGGATGACGTGAAGATAGAACCGGTCACCGCTATGACGGTTACAGCATCAACTTCTGCCTCCTCTGCTGCTTCATTCTATGTGCTGGATGCAAATGGAACGGATGAGAATTACCCAACGAAGCTCCATCTCGGTGAGCCTGCGACAGTGCTCGTGGGAGTGAGGCGAATGGAGCCGGGTGAGGCGAATTATATCCTGCAGGTAAGACTCGATGGCAGGGTGCTCAAGACCCTGAGCAGGTGGCTTGGACGGTGGTCCGAGTGGGAGCAAAAGGTATCATTTGTCCCGGACAGGGTGGGCGAGAGCCAGAAACTGGAGTTCCTGCTGTTCAGAGACCTTGTAAGGGGAGAGCCATACCGGCGGTTCAGCCTCTGGGTATCCACAACCGTGGATTACTCTAATTTAGAGCCGTTGTTGGAGTATGAGCTCTCACCTCTACCGGTGATAAGTGGCGGTGAGATGGGTTACAGCCCCGCATGGAGACAGAATTATAGGGGCAGTAGCTTTGAAGCTGCTCCCACTGCCATGGAATATACCTCCCCTTCTTACTCCTACTGCGTGAGACAGCGTGGTGAGACACGCAGAGGTGATTACATGGAGCTCTCGCAGAGCTTCTATACACCCGATTATGGCATTGCCCTGCTCTCATTCAATGTCCGTGACTCATTCAATGGCTCTTCGAGTGATGCGCATAATATAACCAAGCAGGTACTCCTGAATGGCAGGGTGATATGGGAAGACGACATCTCAGGCATCGATACGGGATATGTGGGCTGGGTGAGTGAGCGATACAGCATAGAGAAGGGGAAGTGGATCCGGGAATCGCCACCGGCGGTGAAAGCGGGCTGGCTGCATGTGGATATCCCGGTGTATATGAATGAGGGTAATACCAGGCTGGGATTGCGCGTATATGCGAGGGGTGATGCGAAGGAGCTGCCGGTAAAGGTCTACTGGGATGACGTGAAGATAAGAGCGCTGAGTGAGATGGTGAAGACGGGCGAGGGTATCAGGATGGTGAGGGTTGGGTAGCAATCCGCTCCACGAGTTCCAGCAGCCTGTTCACCTCGCTCTCTGTATTATAGAGGTATAATGAAGCTCTGACTGTACCTTCTATTCCCAGGTAATTCATCAGTGGTATGCAACAGTGATGCCCGGACCTTACAATTATACTCCCTTCGTTATCCAGCCTCAATGCCACCTCATCCGGGCTCTTACCCGCCAGATTGAAGGATACAGTACCTATTCTCTTCCCCCTATCCGCTGCTGAGGTGCCATACCCGTAAACTTCCACCCCCGGTATACTCTGCAGCCCCTCTATGAGCTCCTCTGTCAGCTTCTCCTCAGTTAACCGCACATTATCCAGTCCAATTGCGGTTAAGTAATCCACCGCAGCACCAAGCCCGATTGCACCTGATATGTCCGGTGTGCCACTCTCGAATCGCTCATTCGCACCCTTTAACCTGTAATCATCAAAAGAAGCAGTCTCCACCGCACCCCCACCCACCATCAATGGCTCTATCTCGGGCATGAGTTCCTCTCTTATGTACAGTCCTCCTATACCGGTGGGAGCGAGCATCTTATGCCCGGAGAATGCCAGGAAATCGCAGCCCAGCTCTTTTACATCTACCTCCAGATGGGGTACCGACTGTGCAGCATCCACGAGTAATAGCGCATCATTCGCGTGGCATAACTTCGCTATCTCACCAACCGGGAGGATAGAGCCGATAGCATTGGATACGTGGGTGAGAGCCACGAGCTTCGTGTGCTCATCTATCGCCGCCTCGAAATCTGAGACCGAGAGCTCCAGCTCACGCATCCTGCCAGATGGCTTCACCACCTCTATGTCTATTCCCAGGTCACTCTTTGCACGCAGCCATGGCAGCAGATTGGAATGATGCTCAAGCAGACTGATAACGACCTTATCGCCCTTATGCAGGCGCGTGCGGAGTCCAGATGCAACCAGATTTATACCCTCAGTGGTGTTCCGTGTGAAGACGAGCTCATGAGCACGTGCACCGATGAATTCTGCCACCTTTTTACGTGCTTCTTCATATTCATCAGTGGCTATCCGTGTCAGGTGGTGTACACCCCTGCCCACATTTGCATTGTAACCCCTGTAATATTCCAGCATAGCATCCAGCACGGGCTCGGGCGTAAGGCTCGTCGCTGCTGTGTCCATGTAGATTATGCCCGATTCAAGAATGTGGAAATCTCGCCTGATTCGCTCTGTATCTATCATTTCAACTCTTCTATATCTTCTATATCTCTTCCTTTATTCTATCATTAATATTAACCACTATGGAGATGGAGAGGGGGCAGAACAGATGGATGCAGATACGCATGATAGAGAGTTTTCCCGGAAGCAGGACCGGCATGTGTTAGAGACGATGGGAAGAGCAAGGGTGGTGGTGGAAGGGGGGAGAGTAGTGGAAGTGGGGAGACCGATACTGAAGTACTGTCCTCTATGGGCGAAGATAAGGGGGATAAAAGAACTGAATGAGGAGGTAATCAGGAGCAATGTGGAGTTCAGGATACGCGATTTCGGCATGTGCACCCCGGGTAGGGAGATGGAGCTGGGGGTATTTGTCGGCTTCGGCGCTTCTGAGACTTTAATGACTGCACTTCGTAAAGAACTGCTCGATGCCTCTGTCACGGTCTGCGAGGGTGCAGGCACAGTGATCACCTCCAATCCCGGACTGGTTCAGGGTATAGGTGCACGGCTGGGTGGAGTGATGGAGACCAGCCCGGTGGAAGGTATTTTGAGGTCGATAAGCGAGAGAGGAGGTACAACCCTCATTCCTCCTGCGATAGACCAGCCTGCTGGATTGCAGCTGGCACTTCGCATGGGGTATAAGCGGGTGGGTGTAACGGTGTGCTCGGTTGAAGATGCGGAGCGGTGCAGAGCGATAAGTGAGGATGCCATCATCTTTGGTGTGCATCTCACCGGTATTACCCGGGTAGAAGCGGAGCAACTTCTACAGACCGCTGACCTGGTTACCGCCTGTGCATCGCGACATATAAGGGAACTGGCAAGGGAGCGGGCTATTCTGCAGGCGGGTACCGCTATCCCCATCTTCGCACTCACACCCGCGGGTAAGGAGCTGTTACTGGAACGAGCGAAGGAGATAGAAGATGAATTGCTGGTGAGCAGCATGGAGTTACCCCTGCTGCCGGCGGATAAGCAGCCGATACCTCTGGTTTAGTCTGAATGCAAATGCAACTTCCAAGGAGATACAGGTGTGGGTGCAGGAGCATAGACAGGTTACTGGGTGGTGGTTTTGAGTCGGGTACACTCACCCAGATATACGGAGAAGCAGGTAGCGGCAAGACGAACATATGTCTTCAGGCAGCGATAGAATGTGCGAGAATGGGTAATACGGTGATTTTTATAGATAGTGAGGGCTTCTCTCCAGAGAGATTTATGCAGATTGCAGGTGGTGTTTCAACTGACAGAGCGGATATAGAGCGAATAGCACGCCGGATCATGATCTACGAGCCCCATAGCTTCGAGCAGCAGGCGGCATGTATAAACGAGATTGAGGAGATGATAAGGGAGAGGGAGGAGAAGGGATGGAAGGTGAAGAATAAGGAAGAAGGTAAGGATGAGGGTGAGGATGAGGATGGTAAAGCTCCAACAGGAGTTGCCATGGTAATACTCGATTCCGCCACGCTATTCTACCGGTTAGAGCAGGTGGATGAGGAGCGGAGTGTGCATTTAAAAGGTCTGGCGAACCAGATAGTGAATCTGCTGGAGCTGGCGCGGAGGTACGACCTGGCGGCTATTATCACGAATCAGGTATACATGGATATTGAAAGAGGGGAGATACTTCCGGTCGCTAAATTCACTCTGGAATATCTCTCCAAGGTGATTGTACAGCTCGAGAAGGTAGAGGGTGCAAGTGGCAGGCGAAGAGCCATATTGAAGAAACACCGGTCAATGCCTGAGGGTACATCATGCGAATTCTTCATCACGGGTAGAGGTGTAGAGGGGTAGAGCCAGAACCGGGTTCGGGTTTGAAGTCAAAATCGCTTACCTGTTCCATATTTGCCTGAAGAGCCAAATACCTGGTCTTAGGTACGGAAACGGATACATTGACCCCGGTATGGCATGCGATGCAGGCTTCATTCGCACCTGAGAGCTGCGTATTCGCCTCTGCTGCTCGTATAAGAGCTTCATGCCCGCCGTTTATATCCACTGATACAAAATCTTTATACGCTGTTATGTTGTTACCACAGCGCCAGTGGCATATACTGCAATTCTGACACTCGGGCTGAGTCCAGTGCCCGCTGATATTGCCTGTGTGACCGTGACAGTCCAGACACTCGATGTGGAAATCGAAATTGGCAAACGGTGAGTGGTGACAGGTCTGGCAGGAGAAATTGCGGTGCGCTCCACTTGCCCGTAGCTCAGCCATCACACGGTCGATCGCTGTTATCCCTCCCTTTCCACTGTAATGGCTCTGACCCTGAGCCTGACCCTGAGTGAGAGTCTGAGCCTGAGCCTGCATATGCTCACCCTCTACGGGTCCCCTCCACGTCATCAGCAGCAGAGCATCCGGAAGTATCACCACTCCAATTATTATTACCGCAATGGAGAGTATGAGCATCCTGAGATTATGACATCTCATCTTATCGGTTCTTCTTCTTTCTTATTATCCGGCTGGGATTTAGGTGGGTATGAGGGATAAGAATGGGACGATTCTTTCCATATCTACATATCAATATAAATCTTTCTATCTCCCCTCTTTTTTTATACACATGCTGAAATTTTTATTATAGTATGAGAAGAGTGGGGTTATTATTTCATGGACCGGAGGTGATAGATGAGGGCGAGGCGAAGGAGACGATAGAGCGAATAAGAGATGCGGGAATAGCGATTGTGGCTGCTCTTGGCGGTATAACAGGCAAAACAGCCGTTATCGACGCGGGTATGCAGCATGAGATAGACATAACCAGAGATAAGAGACCATCAGAGGTTGCAGCAGAGTTTGTGAGGGAGGGGATGAGGTTCATTCTACTGGTGAATAAGGGCAAGACAGAGGAGAGTGGGTTATTACTCGGTGAGGGGATATTGAGGAACTATATGGAGATGGAGAGAGAGGGAGGGGATGAAATCTCATTTATTCAACTGGAATATTGCAGCCGGGTGATAGTGCCATGGATAGTGAATCCAGCTGATGAAGGGCTATACAGGAGTATAAGAGCGATTTTTACTGAGTTTGAGGAGCGGAAGCCATATAAGCTACAGTCACGGTGCAGAAGAGAGTCATCCTGCGAGTACAGGGAGATAAGGGGTGTGCATGCCGGTGATAAGATAGTGGTGAATGGCGTGGTTATAGGTACAGCCTCACGAGATGGTAGCATCACTCTGTTAGCGAGGGGAGGCAGGATAGTAGATGTTATCGGTGGGAGATTGATAGAGCATAATCTTGTGAAGTTACCACCATTGAACCTGAGGAGCGGGATAATAAAGACCGGGAATGTAATCAGACGAACCACGCCGAAGTTGCAATTGCATGGCAATGGTAACATACCGGTGCCGGGGAGTGGGAGTGAAGGAGGGAGAAGGAGCAAGGTGAAGGCGAAGGTGAAGGTGGCATGCTTCTTCTATACGGTCGAGCATCTCTTCCCGAAGATAGAGAAGTTTGATATGGCTGTTGCAGTGACTATCGGAGATGATACCACGAGCATTGCAGGTGATATCCTGAAGAGGTTTGGTATCAGCGTGATAGGCGTCACAGATGGCGATGCGGATGGATTGATAGAGGGTATAGGCGATGGTGCACTGGCGGAATATGCGAAATTCCTGCCTTCCGGTTCTATGGTGATAAGACTGAAGCCCGAACGTGATGATATAATAGGCGCGAGGATAAAGGAGGAGATATTCGGCGGGTACGAGGTATTAGAGCTGGGAGCAGGAGCTGAGGTTGAAGAACGGGTGAACGCATTGAAACGGCGTATACTGGATATAGCCGGTGATGATGTAGTGGGCGTATTGACTTCTTAATCTTAATTTAATCTTGAGCGGTGTTTTCAATCATCATAACTCTGAAAGAATTTTTAATACTCAATACTGCGTGAGTTCGTATCCGGATTATAACGCAATAAATCGATGTGGTGGATACAATTTGTCATAGTATGGTGAAAAAATCGATTGTAGCGCATATACGGAGGGTTTTTCCGGTGACATATAATCCCAGTGTCCAATGTCATATAATCTCATGGCGGACGTAAACTCTGTGCTGAGGGGTTTGAATGCCTCTTTCATGCCCTCCTGTGGTTTTTGTCATATAATATAGATTATATGACATCATGCATGATGGGATGTTTATTATCGGTGCAGCTAATTATGAAGATAGATACGATGGAGCGCATGAGCCGGGAAGAAGGTAAGATTATAGTTTATTATGGAGCGGGTGAAGGTAAGACAGTTGCTTCCATTGGGCATGTTATAAGGGCGCTGGGGCACAAAAAGGAGGTGGTGATACTGCAATTTATGAAAGGGCGAGCTACCGGTGAATACCGGTTCATAAAGAAGCTCGCCAATTCTTACCCTGAGCTCAATCTCCAGATACATCTCTGTGGTGCACCGGAGTTTTTAGACGAGAGGACGCGTGAACTACACCAGAAAAAGGCTAATGAGGGGCTGGAGCTGGCTCACAGGGTATTACGTGAGGTACAACCTGACCTTCTGGTTCTGGACGAGATTTTATATGCGATAAAATTTGGACTGTTAACAGAGGAGGAAGTGGTGGAGCTATTGAAGAGGAGGGGGCATACAGATATCATCCTCAGCGGGCGGGGATTGGGTGCTCGAATAGCTGAGATGGCTGATATAGTGACACACATGGAGAAGGTGAAGCATTACTGGGATAATACAGGAGAGACCACTTCAGGTATAGAATATTAACCCACACACATTTACATTCACATTTCCAGTATAATATAATGGAAATGGTATCCGAATCCGAATCGCCTTCTACTTCTATGTCTATGGTTGCCGGTATTCTTCTGAGCCGAATAGAAGCCGAGAAATTGAAGTTCGAAGAGCTGTATGCCTATCTGGGTATACTGGAGGATAGCCTGAGAGAGATGGGGGGAGGTTATCATTTCATTCCCCTGGCTAAGCCCCTGAGAGAGAAGTTCGAGCAGTTCAAGCCAGAGATAGAGAGCATCTGTGATAGACCCGTGAATGCCACGCTTGAGGTGATACATGAGGAAGAGGAGTGGCATACCGCTTTACTCCGTAAATTCAGAGCGGAACTCCCGAATAGCTTGAGGGAAACCTACATCAAACTCTTTGAGGGTGTTTATTCTACTCCCTCACCTTCGAGATCGGTGTCACCGGAGCTCATGGAGCTGATTTACCATGACCCTGTAAAATTCTCCATCTCTGCCCGTACCCTGCTCTCGGATATCGGGTTTCTGAATGAGATGTCGGGTTTCTGCAATAAGAGTGAGGTTTTTATATACGCAGGGGGGATGCGTAAGGAGACGCTGGCGAATTGTGCACGCTACCTGGCTGAGGGTAAGAAGCTGAAGGAGGCATTCAAACTGGCATCGCGGTTTGAATCGGGTTTTGTATTGAGTCTGGTGGTGCATGAACTTGCACATGCGCAGTTCCCTGAGCTGTATGAGCGGGATATAGAATTGAGAAGGGAGATTCTCATGAGAGAGGAGGAATTTTATCGAGAACTGACATCAGGTGAGGTAGAACCGGGGCTGGAGATGGAGAGCCTTATCAAAAAGATTAACCCTCAATTTATGAACCTTCCAGATATAGAGAAGATATTAGCCATTACTATTGCGGTTACCCCGATTAACAGTTCTGAACTTCCGAGAGTGTACACCACCCACCCCTCTCTGAGCCCTAAAATCAGTGTTCTGGAATTACCTCCTCGACTGGAGCACCTGCGTGAGCAGATTACAATGCTTGTGGAGGAGCATTCGGTGCTCGGTGCACTAATTGAGGGCTATTCTGCATTCGTATCCGATTGCCTGCTGAGTGATGATGAGGATTACAGGTTCTTCAGAGTGGAGCGGGAGGGTAATCTGAAGAGGATACGGGGTCATGGTCTCACTCACGGTCCCAGTGCAATTGAACGTGAGATGACAGGAGCTCGCTACGGCTCTGCACTGTTGAGGCAACTGTATAAGGAATATGGCAAAAGGGGGTTGAGAATAGCCCTTGATAACCCTCCTGTGAGCTATAAAGAGCTGTTAAACGGTTCTGAGTACATCAGAAGGGTAGGTACAAGTACAGGTACAGGTGGGGTTCAGAGGTAAGGTCTCTCCTCACGCTCCTTCTGCTCTCTATACTTGTATCTCAGTAGCGGGTCGCTCTTCATTCGCTCTATCTCCCGGTCCAGTCGCTCATCCAGTTCCGCCTGCTTCTCGGAGACGAAATCCCTGCATAGGGAATATGCGGAGTCGGAGGAATATAGCTGAATGCCAGCCATAATAATCGCCAGATTGTTCTTCGTATGTGGTGATATGAGACCAAAAGGTACCGGTGCACCGTGGCTGAAGAGCTTCTTCATCTCCTCGTCTGGCTTCCCCACTTCCAGACCGAACCCAAATGCCTTATCCCTGTCCACCTGCTCCACCTTCAGCTGCCATACCCGGTCTGGTGAGGAGATGAAGATATCATACCTGCCTCTGGGATTCCTGCCGCTGAGTACTCGCCATTCATCCCTGTCTTTGCTCTTGTCCCATCTCCGCTTCAGTATCTCCATTATCTCTGTCGAAGTTCTTATCATGCCACTCATTCACTTACATTATATTATAAAGGATTTGTATGTATATATTTCTATATGCTGACCGATAAGGGGGCGGAAGGGTTCTGTTAGTGTGTGGTACTGAGCAGGGATGTACGTGATAATCGTTTATGATGTGAACGTAGAGCGAGTGGCGAAGGTATGTCAGTACTTACGCCGGTATTTAGACTGGGTGCAGAACTCGGTATTTGAGGGTGAGCTCACGGATTCGCAGTTCAAACGGATAAAACAGGAGCTGAAGGGGATGATGCATGAGGATGAGGATTCCGTGCGGATTTACACGTTCAGAACGAAGGAGCAGGTGAAGGTTGAGACGATGGGCGTAGAGAAGGCGGATATCGGGTGCATCATATAATTGGTGTGGCGTTTTTGCTTCACAAGAACATTCGGGCTTTTTAGTCCTCTTCATTCATTAACCTTTTCT
>JAODGR010000080.1 GCA_025464275.1 Methanosarcinales archaeon | reverse complement strand
ATTGTCCCCCCTCGCTTACCCGTTTCATCTATTAGGAAATATGGACTTTGTCATTGTCATATTATAATTGCGATTTATGCCCACCTTAGGGAGCAGTCATGCATCCAGTGAAAGCACCTCTTCTTATTCTTATAGCTCCATTATTTCTATTGTGAGCAGTAAGCATACGTGAACCCATGAAAACGGAAGAGAAAACCCATAAACAGGCAAGAGCAAGAGCAAGGGAAAGGGCAAGGGCATGGTCATTCTCAATCTACAACCCCCCGTATCTGGTGTTGAAACAGGCGGCTATGATAATCGTATATGCGTTTATCGCCCGCTGGCACACGCGACCCTTTCTACACTGGCTCGTACAGTGCAGAAACCTTCTACATGCATCCGCCGGTCTGAGCCAGATATGCTGCTTCGGGATCAATCCCCATGTTGTGTGGGAAGTGACAGGCAGATGTAATTTGAGATGCATCCACTGCCATGCATTCGGCGGCGAACAGAGGTATAAAGAACTCACAACCAGCGAAGGGAAGGAACTGATAGACCGCATAGCGGATATGCACATCAGAACATTTGTATTCTCAGGTGGCGAGCCTTTATTGCGTGAAGACCTGTTTGAATTGATAGAACATGCGAAAGAGCGAGGTCTTACGGTATTCATTGCTACAAATGGCACATTAATCACGAGAGCGGTAGCGAGAGAGCTTAAACGGTACGATACCGGCGTTGTAATAGGGCTGGATGCGATGAATCCCGAGATACACGACCGTATAAGGGGAGTAAGAGGCGCTTATGAGGCTGTAATCGGGGGGATAAACAATTGCACGGCGGAGAATCTATACCTTCATCTGAACATCGTCGCCGCGAGGGCGAATATCAACGAGATTGAGCCCATAATAGACTATGGCGACAGAATCGGCGTATATTCTTACTTCATCTATCGCTTCGTGCCTGCGGGCAGGGGCAAAGAGCTCTGCGATCAGGAACTGGACAGGGGCGAGTTAAGATGGCTCTTGAAGCTCCTGTTACGTAAACAGCGTGAAATAAGCGGGATTTTAATACCCGTCGCCGCCCCTGAATACTGGGCTTATATGCTTCAATCTCGTGGAATTCGTAGCAGGTCGATAATAGCGCTTCTGGGGCAGCTATTCGGTGGCTGCCTCGCTGGCAGAGGTATGATGTACATTAAGCCGAACGGTGACGTCTGGGCTTGCCCCTTTATACCCATCTCCATGGGTAATATCTGTAACGAACCCGCAGACATGATATGGGAACATTTACACCAGTGTGGCTCATTCAGCCCGGACTACGCCTGTCATACCTGCCCCTACCGACCCGTTTGCGGCGGCTGCAAGACAAGGACAACGTGCCTGTTACAGTAATACCTTATACCTTATATTATATCTTACTATCATCCAGGCATGCCAGAACGTATCCTAAGGGATATGTCAAAATTGGAGAGGGTCCTGGGCACTTTTATACCCCTCACGGGTGCGAAAGTGTGCATAGAAACCTTCGGCTGTACCGCCAATGCCGGGGATACGGAGAAGCTACGTGCACTACTGAAGAGGGAGGGGTACCGGCTGGTGCGCGATACTGAAGAAGCCGATTATGTAATCGTGAATACATGCACCGTGACGAAGCGTACGGAACTGAACGTGGTGAAACATCTGGTGGCACTGAAGAATCAGAGCAAGAAGATAATCGTCGCAGGCTGTATGCCAGCGGCACAGCCAGAGCTGGTTAAGCGCGTTCTGGGCGATGATACACCCGTGATAACCCCGGATGAGCTATATCCAATCATGGATTTCGACTTTGAGTTTGCAAGTTTGTACTCCTCTGTGGTGGGCATAATCCCCATAGCAATGGGCTGTCTTGGTGAATGTACCTATTGCATTGTAAAGAGAGCGAGGGGACGACTGAGGAGTCACGAACCCCGTAAGATACGGAGAGCCTTGGAGACCGCAGTGGCGAGCGGGCTGAAAGAGATAAGAATCACCGCTCAGGATTGCGCCGCATACGGATTCGACCGTGATGTGAAACTGCCTGAGTTATTAGAGCTGCTGACGGAGGTGGAAGGCGATTTCAGACTCCGGATAGGTATGATGAATCCATGCACACTCATGCATATCATAGATGAACTCCTCGATGCCTTCGACTCCGATAAGGTATTCAAATTCTTCCATGTGCCGGTCCAGTCTGGCTCTGACAGTGTGCTCAGGGAGATGCGGCGGAATTACACAGTTGATGACTTCCTGGAGATAGTGAGGAGTATAAGGAGGCGATTCCACTACTGCACCATCTGTACCGATTTTATCGTCGGGTACCCCACAGAGGATGAGGACGATTTCCGCGCATCTCTGCACCTGCTGGAGGAGACAAAGCCGGAGAAGGTGAATATTACACGATTCTCACCGCGACCAGGGACAGAGGCAGCGAAGCATAAGGACATGCTCGAGCGAGAGAAGAAGCAGAGGTCGCGAGTGCTCTCTGCCGTTTATCATCAGATAGCACTTGCCACGAATACCGACCTGATAGGGCGTGAATTACCCGTCTTGGTCACTGAACGCGGCAGTAAGGGCGGTATGATTGCACGCGACCCCTCATATAAGACGATAATAATGGGTGAGGAGTTACCTCCTGGTTACTTCTGCAATGCCCGGGTGGTGGATGCGAGTAGTACTTATCTGGTTGCCACTAAAATAGTAAAATAAAGGGTGGGATAGGATAATAGAATAGGATAGAATAAAGAAATAGAGAAGAGGAATTAAAGAGGATTGAGACGGATGCAACAGGAAGTCATTGTTATTGGACACAAAAACCCGGATTGCGATTCCATATGCGCTGCTATTGCGTATGCATACTTCAAGAATATCATGGATAAGCATTATCGGTATATCCCGGCGAGAGCGGGCAGTTTGAATAGCGAGACGCAATTCGTGCTCGAACGATTCGGTATCGAATGCCCGATAGAGATAGAGAGCCTTGCACCCGTGGCGAGCGATATGGAACTGAAGAAGCCCATCGTGGCATTCCCGCACGATTCGCTCCGGTATGTCGCTTCCCTGATGAAGCAGAAGAACATCCGCACGGTACCTGTGGTGGATGCGAGCAGGAAGCTGCTGGGGATTGTTGGTTTGAAGGACATCGCCGAGCACTATATCGAGACCATGGGTCTCAGTTACCTCTCTCGTACATCCATTAACCTGAACACCCTGGTAGATGCGCTGGATGGGAAGGTGATCATCAATCCAGCGGGTATCGAGCAATTAACCGGCAGGATCTTCATCGCCGCTATGCAGAAGGTCACCATTTTGAATAAAGTCCGACCAGGTGATGTGGTCATCCTCGGTGACCGGACGGATGTACAGATAGACCTCATCAACTCCGGGTGTTCCGCACTCATAATCACCGGCAACAGCACTGTCAGCCAGGAAGTCATCGAACTGGCATCGAAGAAGGGGACTCTCATCATCTCCTCGCCTCATGACACCTTCACCACCGCGAAATTACTCGATTTATCCATACCACTCCACGCGATAATGGAGCGAGACGTGCCGGTAGCAGGGCTTTATACGCCCATCGCAGAGCTGAAACGTAAGATAATGAACTCGAAATACCGGTGCGTGCTGCTCGTGGATGGTGCCCGGCGATTGATAAGCATAGTTACACGCACGGATTTACTGCAGCCGATAAGGAAGAAGGTCATTCTGGTTGACCACAATGAGCTGACACAGGCGGTAGAAGGGGTACAGGAAGCGGAGATACTGGAGATCATAGACCATCATCGCGTTGGTGATATATCCACAATGATGCCCATCAAGGTGCACAATGAGCCGGTGGGGAGTACATGCACAATCATTGCAGATTTCATGTTCCTCCATCAAATAGATATCCCGCGTGATATCGCGGGTCTGCTCCTCTCTGGTATCCTCTCTGATACATTAATCCTGGCACTGAGCACCACCACGGAGCATGATAGGGAGATTGCAGAACAGCTCGCTGCGATGCTCGAGCTCTCCATAGAAGGGTATGGTAAAGAACTCCTGAGTGCGAGTACAGATATAAAAGGGATGAGTGCACGAGATATCCTGCTCCACGACTTCAAAGAGTATCAGCTCGGTGATAAGCGCGTGGGCGTAGGTCAGATAATGGTGCTGGACGAGCACGAGATAGAAACGAAGAAGGATGCGTTAAAGCAGGAGATGGAGCGGCTGCGTAAAGCTAAACGATATGACCTGCTCGCTTTTCTCATCACCAATCCATTGAAGAAGGGTGAGAAGGTACTTGTTAAGGGAGACAAGCAGATAATCGAGCGGGCATTCGAGGTGGAAGTGGAGGATGATGAATGCCTCCTCCCGGGTACAATGTCACGTAAGAAGGATTTCATACCTGCGATAGGGTATTTCTGCTCCACCTCTGAGTGAGTGACCGTGTGGCTGGATGAAAGAGAAGGAATATTCAGCCCCTTCTCCTTCTGTAAAACTTCTGTTTCAGTATCTCCTTCTCTCTCATCATTATAAGCTCTACAAGCCGCTCGTTCACCTCGCTCCCTTCTTTCAGTATCTCCCCCGCATCGCCTACCCCGAGTCCTCTACCTGCGAGAGCGAGCAGAGCAGCTCTGCCATAACGGGCGATTAAATCCGCCGATTGATTCGCCTCTGTGATTATACTGCCCCCTTTTCGGCTCGTCTCCTTCCTCACTTCTTCCTCTTCTGCTTTCACTGCTCCTATACGTGTTGAGCCACATTCCGGGCATTTTAGCTTCAAGTTCAACTCGAACTCCTTACTCGCATCAATTACACGCTTCACTCTCACAAACCGGAAACATGATGTGCATACAAATGTCAGTTCCTCATTCAGTAACCTCGCCATCACGTATCTCGTGATCGCCTGGTGCATCCTCTGCGGTGGAATCAGTTCGTAGCCCCGTTTCACCACCTCCATCATGCTCGCTATGGGGCTACACTCGCGCTTCTCCTTGCTGGAACAGAGCCGCGCTATCCCCAGCTCACCGGCACCCAACCGGATTAACACCTCCGCTGTCTGCTCTATATCAACATCTTTATCCCGCGATTCCCTGATTGCCTCCTCGAATACCGCAGAGCCTTCAAAGCCCGCTATCAGGCTCTCAAGGTCGAGGTCGGTCAGTGACGCATCTCTTGCAATAGCACCAAACCGCCTTGCCACGTGAATGAACCGCCTTTTAAATAGCCTGCTCCTCCGTAATGCACGGAGTGCCAGCTCTTCTATACCTGTACCTCCGGCTGTGCATGCGCAGGCGCAGGTGCTCAATTCGTGAATTATAGCCGCGACATCCTCGGGTTCTAACTCTAACTCTGTCCTCAGCGATATCCGGTAGGGGTCATGCTGCACCCCCACGGGCGTACCTGTCCTGTCAGAGATGAGGGTAGCGATTAACATGCCCAGTGTCCTGTTCACTCGCAGACCGAAGGCACACTGTACAATTATGTAATCCTTACATCGCTCAATCGTGAGTTGCCTCCCGGTTGGCACCGGATAGCCGCCCTCCACCTGCCTGTACACCTCCTCCAGCGCCCGGATAGCCACTTCCTTACTGCATGGATACCCCTTTTCACTCCTGAGCTCTTCTGCAATCGCCTCGATACTCCTGCCTCGCCCGAGCTGCTCCGCTACCGCGGCTCTTATCTCACCCACTTCGTTCGCCACGGCATAAGGCACCGGAATCTCCTCACCCACCCAGCTCGGTATCGAGCCTGCTGGGTCTTCTTCCTCCTTCACGTATATTCTATCGCCATAGAGATGGAGTATCTTCCATACGCGCCCACCCTCGATGAACTTCTTCCCCGGCTCGCCGTATTCAGCGACGAAAGCCTCATCCAGGAGCCCTACCGGGTTGCCACTGCATTCCTCGATGACGAGGAAGTGCTTCTCCTCCGGGATCATGGAGAGATGCTCGAAATAATAGGTGTAGAGTGGCTGTATCCGCTGTGGGCGCAGGAATACCCTATCCGCTGCAGAGAACCATACGAGCCTGGGTATCCTGGAATGCATGTACTGCAATACCGATACCAGCTCGTGCTCCTCCAGCTCCCTGTACGGGTACGCTCTCCTTATCAGGCTCAGAGCCTCTTCAAAACTCCATCTCCGCTTTATCATGAGCAGACCGGCTATTTGATGCGCCAGTACATCAAGGGGTTTCTCCGGTATCTCCGCAGGTTCCAGCTCTTCCGCAAATGCCCTGCGCGCAATCACCAGTGCCTCAAGTGCATCATCAGAATCCTGAACTATTATCGCTCCCGATGCAGTACCCCCAATCCTGTGCCCGCTCCTCCCCACACGCTGCAATAGCCTCGTCACCTGTCGTGGCGAGTTGTACTGGATGACGAAATCCAGCCGCCCAACGTCTATCCCCAGCTCCAGGGAGCTCGTGCAGATGATACCGTGTAGTTTACCCTCTTTTATCCCTCGCTCGGCATTGACACGTGAAAATCTGGATAATGAGCCATGATGGAGTCCAACCGGGAAGTTAAGGTCCCAGACACGGAACCTGCTACCCAGTATTTCAGCCAGGGAGCGGGTATTGGTGAATACCAGTGTGGATTTATGCTCCTCTATCAGCTCCCTCATCACCCGTAATCGAGCCGCGACTTCGGGATATGTATATAGCTCCTTTGCGAGCTCGTAATCCTCTCCCCTGGCTACCGGGTAATAGACCTCAATCTGCATAGACCGCGATACCGGGACATTGACCACCTCACAATCGCGCTCAGAGCCGACGAGGAACTTCGCCACTCGCTCCGGAGAGCCTATGGTGGCAGATAAGCCGATGAGCTGGAAATCCCCACCCTTTATATACCGGAGCCGTTCCAGCGCCAGTGCCAGCTGCGAGCCACGCTTATCGCATGCCAGCTCGTGCACCTCATCCACAATCACCCACCTGACCGAAGCGAGATGCTTACGCATTATCCGCCCTGGCAGTAGCGCCTGTAAGGTCTCCGGTGTGGTAATCAGTATATCGGGCGGTACCATCGCCTGTGCTTCCCTCTCCCTCGGTGCGGTATCGCCATGGCGCACACCGAGTCGCAGGTCAACCCGTTTACACCACCACTGGAGTCGCAAGAGCATATCCCTGTTCAATGCTTTCAGCGGTGTTATGTAGAGCGCTTTTATCCCGGGCAGGGGTGCCTGTGCTCCATCTCGAGCGCGAATCAACGCATCAGCAACGGGTAAAAACGCGGCTTCCGTCTTCCCGCTCGCGGTGGGTGCTATCAATAATACATTTCTACCCGCCATTATCGGCGGTATAGCCTTTACCTGCGCCTCCGTGGGTGTAAGAAAGCCCTTATCTGCAAGGGCTCGCTGAATGGGGATGGAGAATAGGGAAAAAACTCCCTGATTGTATACCATATCTCTGTTGTCTGTTGTCTGCTGTGTAGCGTGAAGGAGGTGATTTTTTAGGAGGAGTGAGGAGAGTAAGCCCCCTTCTGTTTCCGCAGCATTTATCTATGCGCCCATCCCTTAACGGGATACGGGCTTGCACCCACGAGGTTGGTCGTTCCATCCGCCACCATACGACCTCATCCTCACGGAATCATCGCATGTAGGTATGGCGCGGTATCGTTTCTATACCAGAGCCAAGACTCTCGCCTTATGCCCTCTCGGCATTCGTGTTTTTATGGTGGGGGGACTTTCCTCAGCCTTCGAAGCGAAGACCGGCAGCTGCCCTTCCTCTCTCCTCCTATTAATGAATAAGCTCCTGGAGCATAAATAAAAAAAAGAGGAAGAGAAAGAGTGGAGTGGAGCGGAGCGGGAGGGGTGAGGGGGAAATAAAGTGGTGGTCCCCTCAGTTACTCCCGATGATGGGTATAAGGCTCTCGATCCTGTTCCCGTTCCCGTTCCTGGTCCTGCCCCGCGCCGAAGCGCTGGTATTCACATCCTTCTGGCTGTACTTCCCGCCAAACACCCATTTCGGCTCCACTCCGGTCAATATCGCTGTTACTCTCACTCTACCATCGAAATCCTCATTTATGCGCGCACCCCATATCACATTCGCATCTGGATTCAGGTCGTATGTGAGCAGCTCCACGATATCGTTCGTCTCTTTCAGCTGCAGGTCCTCACCACCGGTTATATGGATAAGAGCACCTTTCGCACCCTGGTAGTCCGCTTCCAGCAGCGGGTGACTGAGTGCATCAGCAACGACTGCCTCTGGCTTGTTATCTGATTTCGTAGTCTCGCCTACGAGCATCACTGCAACACCACCCTCAGCCATCACCGCGGTCAGGTCGGCGAAGTCGAGGTTAACGAGCGAGGGTTTCGTTATCGTCTCTGTAATCCCCTGGATCGTGGTGGCGATGAGCATGTCCATCACCTTAAATGCCTCGTTCACCGGCTTATCACCCGCATGCTCCAGCAACTTGTCGTTCTCCAGCACGATAACGGTATCCGTTGACTTCCTCAGCTCTTCTATCCCCTCTGCTGCTCTCATCCTCCTCCTCCGCTCCGCAGCGAACGGGAAAGAGACCATAGCAACCACAATTGCTCCCTCCTCCCTCGCTATCTCAGCAACTACGGGTGAAGCACCCGTGCCTGTCCCTCCACCCATTCCTGCGGTCAGGAACACGAAGTTCTTGCCGGTTACCAGCTCTCTCAGCTTCTCCTTGTCCATCTCTGCTGCTTTCCTCCCCACCTCCGGCGAGCCACCAGCTCCCAGTCCGTGTGTGAGGGACTTCCCGATCAGGAGCTTCTTCTCGCACTTTATCGTGTCCAGATGCAGCTTGTCTGTATTTATGGCTATCCTATCCACACCTTCCAGACCACCAAGCAGCTCCAATCTGTTCATTGAATTGTTCCCTGCACCACCGACGCCCACGATGGCGAGCTTCGGCACGCCGAACAATTCGTCATCCCCTGTCTCTGCCTCACGCATGGGCATATATTCTACTATATCCCCTTTCATTCTTCTTCACCAGAAATTCTAAGGAAGGGGTGGGTATATAAAACTTTCTATACATCATGAAATAATATAAATATGTTTTGTTTCTACTCCACTCCCCCTCGCCATCCCCCTCACCCATAAAAAAATAAACCCCGGATAAGGGTAAGATAAATATAACGTCCATATCCAGACCATATGGAATCAGAATCGGAACCGGCGAAGGAGTATAAGCAGTGCATAGTCATCAGGGCGGATTTAAAGCTCACGAAGGGTAAAATAGCTGTACAGGCTGCTCATGCCTCCATACTGGGCTACGAACTCGCCTCGAGACGTGACAGGGAGAGATGGAAGGGGCAGGGTCAGAAGAAGGTGGTACTGAAGGTGAACAGCCTTGAGGAACTGAAAGAACTGAGAGAAAAGGCGGAGATGCTCGGATTGCCATGCGCTGTTGTGGAAGATGCCGGGCTGACCGAAGTCCCCCCGGGAACGGTGACCGCGCTCGGGATAGGACCCGCAAGTGCCGAAGCGGTGGACAGAGTCACGGGGCATCTGAAGTTGCTGTGACGCCGCCCGTGAAGGAGAATGGCTCTCCATTGACGACCGTATACCTGACTGTACCGGGGAATTCAAAGCCTTCAAAGGGTGACCAGCCACATTTCGTCTTCAACTGCTCAGAGGAGACCTTCACACTTCTATGCTCTAATATTGTCAGGTTCGCTCGCTTACCCACCTCTATGCTCCCCCTATCCCGTAGCCCGAGGAACTTCGCGGGATTATACGCGCATACCCTCGATACAAGTGCTGGATTGACCCCGCGGGAGAATATGAGCCATGCAACGAAGTTGCCGAAGGTATCGAGATTGGGAACGCCGGCGGGGGCATCAGGGAGGTCGAGTGCCTTCTCCTCCACCGTGTGCGGGGCATGGTCACTCACAAGGAAGTCTATCTCGCCCCTTTTAAATGCATCCAGCAATTGACACCTGTCTGTTTCACCTCTTAATGGCGGGTTCGTCTTTAAAAAACCCTTCCTCTCGCTCAGGTCTTCCCTGTTGAAGAAGAGATGGTGTGGTGTCACCTCACAGTGAACCCCAGCTGCACTTCCACCCGCGCACCTTATCAGCACCAGTGAGTCATAAACCGAGATATGGGCGATGTCAATCCTGAGCCTGTGCCTATCGCTCATGCCATAGGAGTTCAGAACCTTTTTTACCGCAGCCAGTTCAGCCTGTGGAGGTCGGAGCCAGGAATGGAGGTCCTCATCCCCCGCTGCCTTCAGCCCCACCACTTCCAACTCGGCTCTACGCTCTTCTATCAGCTCCTGGTCCTCACAATGCACCACAGCGGGTCTTGAGGTAGCTTCAATTGCTCTGAATGCCTCCGGTAGCTCCGACTCATGCAATGATAGCCCGTCAGCAAGGAAGAGCTTGTAACCTATCGCCTCTTTACTCATATCAGCCACATGCTCAATGTTGGTACCGGTAATAGCGCCGTAGAAGAAGATATCAAGCTCGGATTTCGAGCGAGCAAGCTCCTTCTTCAACCTCAATCGTTCCGCATTCACCCCTGGCAGTGGTGTATTTGGCATATCCACCAGGGTGGTAACGCCGCCATGGAGTGCGGCTGCGGAGCCAGACCTGAAGTCCTCTTTATAGTTCCACCCACCGCTGCTGTCCTCCCTGAGATGCGCATGGAGGTCGATGAAGCCGGGGAAAATCAGGCATTTAACCGGTAATTCTATCATCCTCTCGCCCTGTAAACCCTGCTTCTTTATCTCGGTTATTAACCCTCCGTCTATCCCTATCTGGGCAGTATCATGTACCGCCCATGGATTCACCACCCTCCCCTCCACCACCAGCTCATGACGCATCATTCATGATCTCATCTCCCGGTCCTCTCCTTCCCTCCCTTTCCCTTCCCCTTTTCTTTTAAATAAGGGAAATAGAAATTTAGAAATGGTAGAGGTGGAGCATGTTCCCCAGTAAAAGGGTTCAGGGTATGATAGGGAAGAAGGTACATGTAGAGATGAAGGGTGAGAAGAGTGTGCTGGAGGGGGTTCTGAGAAGCGTGGATGACTACCTGAATTTATACCTGAGTGCAGTGAACGAGCTCCAGGATGGTGAGAGGAAGCGACTGCTCGGCTCTGTTGTGGTACGAGGTAACAACGTGGTGCTTATAAACCCCATGAAGGAATGAGCAGGGCGAAGATAGAGGGTAAGAGGATAGGAATCATAGGCATTGGCAATATAGGCTCTTCCATTCTCCGTGGTCTACTGAGCGAGATCGAAGACGCTCAGTTTTTGATAGCAGACGTGAGACGTGAGAGTCTCAGTGCATTTGCGGCGAATCCGAGGGTGGAGATATGCAGCAGCAACGAGGAGCTGGCGAAGAAGTCGGAGATACTGATTCTGGCAGTTAAACCCAGGGATGTGAGCGGGGTTCTGGGAGCGATAGCGCCGTTCATGGAGGACAAGCTACTGATATCCGTGGCTGCGGGCGTGTCTACGGGCGAGTTGGAGCGATACCTCGCCGACTCAGGCTCAGGGCGGAGAGTGAGGGTGATAAGAGCCATGCCAAATATAGGGGCGAGGGTGGGTGAATCCGTCTCGGCACTATGCAGCGGCAGTAACGCAGTATCAGAGGATGAAGAGCTCGCAGCTGAGATTATGAGTGCTATTGGCTCGGTTTACCACGTGGACGAGAAGGAGATGGATGTGATAACAGGACTCAGTGGCAGTGGCATAGCATTCTTCGCCGAGGTGATAGATGCCATGGCAGATGCGGGCGTGTATGAAGGTTTGCCACGAGATTCCGCACTCACCATCGCAGCAAAGACCGCACTTGGTGCGGCACGACTGATTCTCGCAGGTGAGAGCCCCGCCACTATAAAGGCGATGACCGCGTCACCGGGTGGCACCACGATAAGGGGCTTGCATACGATGGAGTCGCGAGCGGTGAGAGCAGCGATGATGGATGCGGTGATAGAAGCGACGAGACGGAGTAGAGAGATGGGATGAGCAGGAGAGATGAAGAACGAATTACTGACGCGGATAACCGAGATACTGAAGGAGGCGGGTTTCATCGTATCCCGGAGATGCAGTGCAAGGAGCTTTGACCTTGCAGCCCGGAGTGGGGACTTAATCCTGCTGGTGAAGGCGCTGTACAATATAGACGGGCTGGACGAGGAGATAGCGAGGAGTCTGAAGCGTGCTGCATTCTCATTACTCGCCTCACCCATCGTTGTGGGTGTGAGAAGGGGCAGTTCGTTCATGGAAGACGATGTCATCTATCACAGATACGGGATACCAGCCATAAACACGAATACACTCTACAATTACTTCATCACCGGAATGCACCCCTATGTATATTCAGCAACCGGTGGCTTATACGTGAACCTGAATGGGGAGCTGATACGGATAGCGCGTGAGAAGAAGAGCCTCTCACTCGGTGATATCGCCTCCTCACTGGGCGTTTCCAGGCGGAGTGTGAGCAAGTACGAGGAGGGGAGAGTGAGCACCACCATCGAGATAGCATTGAAGCTGGAGGAGATTCTGGGTACCTCATTGATAGAGCCGCTGGAGTTCATAACACAGGCAGAGGAGCTGGAGGAATCTTTATCTCCCGAGATGACAGAACCCGGGATAGAGGATGCAACTTCGAGCCTTGAGCGGTACATACTGGGTAAGATGGAGGAGATAGGCTTTGAGATCTTCACAACCGCGCATGCACCTTTCAATGCCGTTTCACTCCTGCAGACGAGTTCGAGAGAAGGAAGCAAGAGTGTGCGTATTCTCACTGGGATAAGTAAATACACACGTCAACTGATAAAGAGGGCGAGGATTCTCAGCAGTCTATCCACGGTGACGAAGACTCATTCGGTCTTCGTGGTCAACGGTAATGTCAAGCAGGTCCAGGTAGACCACACCGTACTGATGGAGAAGGAGGAGTTGAAGAGGATAAGAGACCCCGAGGAGTTCACTTGTGTGATAGAAGAGAAGATGAAGGGATGAAGGGATGAAGGAGTGAGATGAGGGGATGGCTGAGGGCACAGGCACCGTGGCTATCATAATGGGCTCAGAGAGTGACAGGGCAGTAGCGGAGAAGGCGGTGAAGGTACTGGAAGAGCATAAGATACCATACGAGCTGCGAGTGATCTCGGCACATCGTGAGCCTGAAGTGCTGGACAGATACCTGAGAGAGAAGGTGAGGGATGATTCGGTCCGGGTGGTGATTGCAATTGCGGGACTATCTGCTGCATTACCGGGAATAATAGCGGCAAAGACCGATAAGCCGGTCATCGGGGTGCCGGTGAGTGGTAAGCTACTCGGGATTGATGCGCTATTATCCATGGTGCAGATGCCTGCCGGCGTACCCGTGGCTGTGGTGGGTATAGATAATGGAGAGAACGCAGCTCTGCTCGCCATTCGCATACTCGGTTTTGGTACTTAGTCGCGTTTAATTGCGGTAATACCGGTTCTGAATAGCTGTTTTATCCCGAAGTGCTTCATTAATTCCACAAATCGTTCTATCCTCTCAGGCTCATCTGCGAGTTCCAGTATTACCGACTCGAGTGAGGCATCGACTATCCTGGCGCCGTAGGATTCACTCAGCTGCATCACCTCTGTACGTGCCTCTGCATCCCTCGTATGTACCTTCACGAGGCAGAGGTCGCGGATGACCGCTTCGTTATCCTTCAAATCCACCACCTTTATCACTTCTATCAGGTTGCTCAGCTGTTTCCTCACCTTCTCTAATTCCGCCTCCGAGCCCTTTATGGTCACCGTCATCCTCGATAAACCACTCTTCTCACACGGTGATACAGTGAGTGAGGAGATATTTATGCCTCGCATGGTGAACATCCCCGATAGCCGTGTCAGCACTCCTGGATTATCCTCCACCAATAGCGATATTATATGCGTTTGCATCTCTCCGTTCCTATCATACCGGTGATACCACCACCGGGTGGGATCATGGGCAGTACTTTATCCTCACGCCCCACAATGATGTCCAGCACTGCGGGCTTGCCCGACTCAAATGCGTTCTTCAATGCCGATTTCAACTCTTCCGGCTTCTCCACACGCTCAGCATAGCATCCAAAAGCCTCGCCCAGCTTGACGAAATCGGGTGTCACGCCCAGGTTCGTATGTGAGTATCGCTTATCAAAGAAGAGCTCCTGCCATTGCCTTACCATACCCAGATACCGGTTATCGAAGATACAGACCACGACCGGGATGTCATTCTCGACACAGGTTGCCAGGTCCTGGCAGGTCATCAGGAAGCTGCCATCACCCGCGATATCCACCACCTGCCTATCCGGCGCCGCAACCTTGGCACCTATCGCTGCCGGGAACCCGAAACCCATTGTACCCAGTCCACCGGAGGATATGAATGTACGGGGCTCCTTCGTGATGTAATAGTGTGCGGCGAACATCTGGCACTGCCCCACCTCGGTCGTGACGATGGCATTCCCATCCAGGATATTGCTCAGTTCTTTTATTACAACATCTGATATTGATGACCCTGCCCTCCATACATCCTTTATGCACTCCTCACAGGCTGAGTGCATCTCTTTTATTCGCCGTAGCCACGGACTCTCCCGCTTGCCCTCCTTATCCACCTTGATGGCTTTATCAAGCCACTTCAGGATATCATGGAGTGCGAGCTTTACATCACCCACTATCGGGATATCAACCGGTAAATTCTTGTTTATCTCGGCAGCATCCACGTCCACATGTATCACCGTGGCATCCGGTGCGAACTGGTCCAGTTGCCACCCGGTCAATCTATCACTGAACCGTGTGCCAAGTGCGAGGAGGGCATCACATTCATTCAGCGCTCTGTTCGCATAGACATGCCCGTGCATACCTGCCATACCCAGAGATAGGGGATGCCCCTCTGGTATTGCTCCCTTGCCCATCAGTGTGGTGACGACACCGGCGCCGAGCAATTCGGCTAACTCACGCAGGGGCTGGGTGGCACCGGCGCTTATAACACCACCACCGGCGAGAATGAGCGGGCGTTCCGCATTCAGGAGTACCTCAGCAGCCCTCTTCGTCTGTACCTGGTTCGGCTTTATATTCGGTCTGTAGCCAGGAGAGGTGGTCCTGGGATGCAACTCCACCTCCACCCTGTTACCCTGCACATCCTTCGGCAGGTCAATCAGGACAACCCCTTTCCTACCCGTATTGGCGATGTAAAACGCATTGTGAATGACCTGTGGTAAATCTTCCGTCCGCGTAACCAGGAAGTTATGCTTGGTGATGGGCATGGTGATGGTGAAGGTGCTCGACTCCTGAAATGCGTTCGTGCCTATGGCAGAAGTGGGTACCTGCCCGGTCAATGCGACGACGGGTGAAGAGTCTATATTCGCAGTTGCCAGTCCGGTAACGAGGTTCGTGGCACCGGGACCGGAAGTGGCGATACAGACACCCGTGCGCCCGGATGCACGTGCATAGCCATCAGCGGCATGCGCCGCACATTGCTCGTGCCGCATTAAGATGTGCTTTATCTCCTCTTCCTGGTAGAGCACCTCGTACAGATCCAGCAGAGCACCGCCCGGTATACCAAAAGCCACTTCCACACGCTCATTCTTCAGTTCCTCCACCACTATCTCCGCACCGCTTAACTTCTTCGCTGTCTCCCCCATTTCCACTCCTTCCTTCTTACTCTTACTTGTTACTTAGACAGATAGACAGATAGAGATAAAGGATGAATATATAGATATTTATCCATTCCTGCGGATACTGTGGATATGATATCGGTTCAGATGAGGTATGATGAGGTATGACCTGCACACACACTCGAAATATTCGATTGATGGGATAGTCGAGCCCGGGGCGATGGTGAAGCAGGGGATGAAGAAGGGACTTGCTGGTATCGCAGTAACAGACCATAACACGATAAAGGGTGGATTAGAAGCGAAGAGGTACGAGACGGAGGATTTCAAGGTGATTGTGGGCTCTGAGATAATGACCACCCGTGGTGAGATAATAGGGCTCTTCCTCAATGAGGAGGTGATGAGTGGCGCGGAGAGGATAGAAGTTGAGATGGTCGTCGAGGAGATAAGAGAGCAGGGTGGCATCGTCGTTGTGCCGCATCCGTTCGATAGAGTACGGCGCTCCGCCTTCCACCCTGAGGATGGTGATGCGAAGTTCTTTGATTGCGTGGAGGGATTCAATTCGCGATGCCTCTTCCAGACCTACAATGACAGGGCACTGGAATTCGCCATGAGACATAAGCTGGCAGTTACAGGAGGTAGTGATGCACATTTCAGGTGGGAGATAGGGAATGCGTTCATATACGCGAACTCATCAAGTGATGAAGACCTGAAGCGGGCGATACTGAAGAACGAGATTGGATACGGTGGCAGATTGAGCAATCCTGTGAATCAGTGCTTGAGCAAGATAGTGAAGACATGGAGAAGGCTGAGATAGCAATAAGAGAAGAATGCGCGCGCTATTCATTCATCTTCATCCAGCTCCAGCACTGCATGGATCGACCCGCAAGTTATACTTCTCTGCGATGTCTAAGAACGCATCTGCGAGATACCGTATCCTCTCCCAGCTCAAGCCGTAGGTGTTCAACTTCCATACCCGTGTAGAGCCAGCGAATTCACCTATTATACCCCTCCTCTTCAGCTCATCACTGAGGAAGAATCCACGGCGCTTGTGTGTACGCGCAACCTTATCGAAGCTGTTGCGGGTGTCAACCCTGGAGAGGGTGTGTTTACGAGGATATTCACTTGCCACGGCGTTACCCTCGATACGGAGGAACTCGCGAATGAAGTAGTTCGATTTCTTCACCTCCTCATCCCAGTGCTTCACACGCTCCTTAATACGTGGGAAAGAAGCCATCATGGAGAGTAAAGTAGCACCCATGAGTGTACAGCCGAGCATTTCAGGCTCCTTGGTCTCAAATTGCCTGGCTGAGATGTTGCCCGAGATATGAGAGCTCCGGAAGACACAAGGAGCCCATTCATCGGTCGTTGCGAGCAGTCCAGAAGGAGCAACTGCCGCCATACCCTTATGTCCGGAGCCAACGACGAAATCAGCTCCTATCTCCTTACCATTCACCGGCACCATGCCCACAGAATAAGCGCCATTGTAGAGGAACGGGATTCCGTACTCCCTCGCCACCCTGCCTATACCGCGCACATCGTGCTCGTTCCCGTAACTGTAATCGAAATGCTCAATGATGAGCAGTTTTGGCTTCTTACCCGTTGTCGCCTGTACCTCCTCTATGGTCTCTGCAACGGCGTCGCCCGTGATGATATGTGCCTCACCTGCGGGTACCTCCCTGACCACACCCCCAGCGAGCTCAACAGCCAGGTACTCCGTATAATGCCCTAATTCTGAGAGGAGCACAATATCTCCCTTCTCGAGTATTGATGAGGTGACAGCCTGAAAGCCTCTCCTCGCACCCGGCACCACCCGCACTTCATCCATACCCACGAATTCCGCAAGTTCTGCATGGAATTCATCCACCGGCGGTCTCCTTATCTTATCCAGTCTGAGGTCGCGACACCAGTCGCAGATGGAATACCCATCGCCATAAGCGATGAGCGCTTTACGCGCTTCCGGCGTCAGTCGCCCCCCGGGCTGTATGGGATTGATATTTATGTACTCCTCCTCCCGCGTCCTCAGCTCGATCCGGTCGGTGATGTATCTGAGAGAACTACTCCTCTGCTCCTTTAAATCATTCAGAATCGCTTCAACACGTGCTACTCCAGCTGCAATCTCATCCTCGTCCGCGCACCCGGGCACTGCCGTTCTGAAGATTTCACGCAGGTCTTCGAGTGCGAAGAGCGCTTCGTACAGTTTCCTCACACGTGGGTCCATCCTGCTCAATCTATCACGACTTCCTCTTCCTCCGCTCCTTCTCCGCGATTCCCGATTCCTTCTTCGCTTTCATCAATTTGTGTATCTGCTCGATCCCGGAGGTGTCCATCGGTTTCGCTTCTATGTATCCACGTTCCAGAGCACCCTCGAAGACCTCCTTCCCGAAATCGGTACGAACGATGACGGAAGACTTGCCCTCCGGTGTGCCGCTATTTCCCACACTTATATCTGAGAACATGGCGGAGAAATCTTCACATACCCTGCATCCATCACGCTTGTAAGCGTCTATCTCAGAGATTCCAGTACTTAAGAGCTCCTCCGCTCCTGAGTACACATGCAGGACGTTCTCACTTATCTGCATCCGGGTTACCTCCTCTATATTTATGCCATGTCTGGCAGTGAGGAATTCGTTTATCAACTTCTCATAATTGTAAGAGCCCATGCAGAAGAGCCCTATTCGCAGTCTGACATGGGATGAGAAGTTGTGTGCATTATGCGTATCGCGTCCAACCTCAAGCATCCGTGCGTATGATGACATCTGACACGGCGTACCCACCAGTGCGATACTCCAGAGGTCATAGTCCAGGATAGCATCGGCAACACCGGTGAGTGTTGCTGCGGGTGTATACTTGCTCCCTGCAGTCTTCAGCAGGCTTGCCCTGTCCATTACCACCCGTACCTCAGGCTTCCAGTCCTTGTCGCTCAGCACAACCCCTATACAGCCTTCCACAATACTCTCATCAAGTGCGTAAGCGAGTATCGAGGTAACCGCTCCTCCATCCTGACAGACCGCTTTTATCTCATCATCTCTCGTAACAACTTCATACATCTCCTCCAGTCCCTGCTTCAGCTCGGGCTTCTGCACCCGCGGGCACTGATAATAGCAGTACCCGCAATCGGGTGGACACTGCTGCCCCTCCTTTATCACCGGGCGCTCATCCTCGAGGTCCATACTGAGGTATCCATGGTCAAGCAGGCGACAGGTAGCTACACAGCCACCACAGAGTGCACACTTGCCCTTATCTATCACTTCTCGCACCAGGTCTCCAAAATCCCTCTTCTCTCCTATCTCCATCTCCTATGGGTCCTCCTGTTCTATTCCTCTCCCATACTTAATCTATCAAGATCAATCATCAAATATCATCCAGTTCTAAATATGAAGTTTGGTTTGATTTGATTTGATGCTCGACGCCACTGCCAGGTGCGCAGCTTTAGGGGGAATGAGTGTGAGAGGAGAGAGGAGAGGAGAGAGAGGAGAGGAGAGAAAAGCGAAAGTTTTTAAAAAGAGTCGAAAGAACCAGTATAAAGTTAAGGTTAAGGTTAAAGTTAAAAGCTAAAGTCGGAGTGGAGAGATGTTGAGACCGGTGGAGATGCGGGAGCTGCGTATAATCACTCTGGATGAAGATTTAGACAGGGTGATCAAGCGGATTGATGCGCTTGGCTCCGTTCATCTCACAGACATAAAGGAGTTTATGGATGACTGGGAGGGGCTTATAGAGCCATCAAAAGCGGACCCGATATTGATGAAGACATCCGAACTCCTGACGCGGATGGATTCCCTCCTCTCTCTCTTACAGTTACACTCACACTCACAGTCACACTCAGAGCGTGAGTCAGAGCGTCGAGATAGGCGTAAGAGCTTGAAGGAGAGGCTGTTCGGTGGTGCGAGCGGTACTCATACTCATGAGCGAGGGGCAATGGAGAGCGTGGAGCAAAGCGAGTGGGGTGATAGGAGCCTGGGTGAGATAGAGGCGGAGTTCGGTGAGCTGGAGAAGAAGGTGCTCCGGTTATCAGATGAGATTACGGAGCTGAGGGAGAAGTACAGGGATACAGAGGAATTACTGGGGGTATTAAAGGAATTCAAGGATTTAGGGCTGGAACCTGATTTCGTGGGAGATAAATATTTCATATCCGTCTTCGCTGGTAGACTGCCGATTGCGAATTTAGGAGAGCTGGAGGATGCTCTTGAGAGTGCAGTCGGTGAACGGCACTTTGTCATCACGGGGAGGCATGCAGAAGAAACCGTATTTACCATTGTCATCGCCATGAAACGCGAGAGTAATGAAGTGGAGAAAGTGCTCACACGGCTGAACTTCGATTACTGGCATCCGGCAGATATTGATATCCCCTGTAAGAGTACCATAGAGGCAATAGAGGGTGCCAACGCGAAGCTAAGAACCCTGCGGCAGAATATAGAGGATAAAGAACGCGAGATGGAGGGGCTGAGGGAATCGAGATTCGATGAGCTGGTGGCAATGCGCGAGATTGTCCAGATGGAGGAGAACAAGGCGAGGGTAAAAGCGCTCTTCGGGCAGAGTGAACGTGCACGCGTGATTGAGGGCTGGACGCCCGAGGAGAAGGTGGAGGAGGTAATCGCAGGAGTGAGGGCTGAGACGGGCGGGTTATCCATAGTGGAAGCGAGGAAGCCCGAGCGCGAGGATGTGCGAGTGCCCTCACTGTTACGAAATCCGAGATGGATAAAGTCGTTTGAATCGGTCATCAAGCTGTATGGACATCCCCTCTACCGCGATATCGACCCCACACTCATCACCGCGATCATCTTCCCCATCGTCTTCGGGCTCATGTTCCCTGATATAGGGCATGGCTTCATACTGATGCTCCTGGGTCTTGCATTGACCCGTCTCAGGGGGTTGGGGGAGGAGATGCGTGATATGGGTGTGATTATACTGTTATGCGGATTCTGTTCACTCGTTACGGGTGCACTGTTCGGTGAATTCTTCGGGTTCAGTTCGTATGCGAAGGAGCTCATTCATGATTCTGTGGGGATGCACGTCCCAGAATGGCTTATTATCATTAAGCATCCACCAATTGAGCCCATTGAGCAGCCCAGGCTCTTCTTTGTCATCACCCTTCTGATAGGCACGATGCACATGGGGCTTGGACTGATACTGAATGTGACAACACAGGTTCGAGCCAAGAAGATAGAGGAAGCGATAGCCGGACTGATGAAGATATGGTGTTTGGGTGGTGCCCTTTACTTCTTGCTGGTACTCTTCGGGTTCTATTTCAAGGAGCTGGAGGAGGGTAATACGGCGGTGCTGATGAGAAACGCAACCATCTTCGTGCTCTTGCCCATCGTCTCACTCTTCATACTGAAGGTGGTGGAGGAGTTGAGGCATGAAGGTGGTGAAGCTGAGAGGGGGGCTATGGATTATCTGATCATACTCATCGGTGGTATTATAGATGCATTGCTGGAGAATTTCTTCAGGTTTCTCGCAAATACCGTCTCTTATGGCAGGATTCTCGCGCTTGCACTCTGTCATGCTGCTCTGATTGAGGTCTTCCTCATCTTTACCTTCATGTGCCTGAAGATACAGATCCCGGTACTGGGGACGGTGATGGCAGCGGTGGTATTCCTATTCGGAACGGTACTGGTGATACTCCTCGAGTCGATAATGGCAGGTATACATACCATCAGGCTGCATTTCTATGAATGGTTCACGAAATTCTACGAGGGTGGCGGGCACGAATTTTCACCATTCAAGCTCCGCGGGCAGAGTTAGTCTACTGGGAGTTGGCTTTTTTAAGCCTTTTGAAATGTTTGTATATCATATTACAACGGTGAAATGACCATCGATTCCTTACTCCGTCCTGTTGTGAATAACTGTGGGTTATCGAGGAAGATAGCGAAACTCATCGCTGCAACAGGCATCTCTCCGGATATGCTATCACTCCTTGCTCTGCTCTCTGCTGCTATCGCCGGATTATTCTTCTTCATTGCTGGACTCAGAGGTGACCATCCACTCCTGTTAGTTGCCGGTATCTTTGTAGCTATAAATGCAGTTCTGGATGCCATTGACGGTGTTCTGGCACGTGAGGCGGGCATTGCGAGTAAAAGGGGTGATTTCCTCGACCACGTGATTGACCGTTATGCGGACATGTTCATCATCTGTGGTATCATCTTTGGTGGCTATGTGAACTGGGAGACGGGTTTGCTGGCGATCATTGGGATACTCCTCACCTCATACATGGGCACGCAGGCGCAGGCAGTGGGTCTTGGGCGGATATACGGTGGCATTATGGGCAGAGCAGACAGACTATTGCTTATAATCGGTGCAACCATCCTCACATGGCTGTACCCGCATCATTACCGCATCCTCGGCTACTCCTTCCTTGGCTGGAGCATCCTTATATTCGCTGTTCTGTGTAATTTCACCGCTATACAGCGGTTCTTTTATGTCTGGCGGAGGTTATCGCCATAGCCATAGAAGCTTCTTATGAATTCATAATTACTCGCTATACCAGCCCGCCCTTTTATGATGCTACCATGACCTGTGAGTAGCAGCTCGGTCTCCAGTAGCGATATCCGGTGGATGGATCTTATAAGCTCTTCTTCGTTACCGAAAGGCAGGTCCGTCCTACCCACACCATGCTCAAACACCAGGTCGCCCGAGACCAGGAACTTCCCACCGGGTGAATACAGGCATATACTATCCGGTGAATGCCCGGGTGTGTGGATGACCTGCAATTCATGCCGGTCCCCTAATCTCAGCACATCCTTTATCTCCATATCCGCACAGAACGCGAGTCTGGAGCGGGCAGGCATACCGAAGAACCTCGCTGCTTCCTCTATCATGGGCTCCAGATATGCCAGTTGCGATGTGTGCAATGCCACCCTGAGGTCGTAGTTCTCCTTCAGAACCGCTACTGCATCGTAATGGTCTGGATGAAGATGGGTAATCATCACAATATCCACTCTCTCCATGCTCATATTGTCCCTCTCCATCTCCTCAAGTCGCAGTTTGAGATAATCCCGCAACCCGGGGTCTATCATGAGTGTGAGCTCATCCTCTATCACGTATGTATTCGCATCAAACGGTCCCTTCTCCCTGTACCAGTACACACCTTCCTGAACTCTCATCTCTGCCTCAGATCTGTAGCGATATCGTGATTAAAAGCGATTCAATAACGGCAGCAATCACGAGAAGCGGTAATACAAGGATGAGGAACACCTTTAGACCCTTCCCCAATTCACCTCTCACATCCCTCTCCCCCCTTCTTCTGAATACTTCACGCCCCAGTCTCACTCCAATTGCTGCTGATATCAGGAACGCCGGTATCTCGAATATCCCGTGCGGAATGATCCCTATGAGGATGATCAATCCTTCCTTCTGTGCAAACCAGCCCACAAGCCCTCCATTGACGAAATCAGAGAACAGCGGGAATATACCTGCTAAAGGTCCAAGCAGGATATCAATGAAGCATGTGAAGGCGTTATTGAGTAATATCACGAAGAAGAACAGGAGGAATGTGACACCGATGGGGTAAGAATCGCTGAAATCCTTCACATTCTCGCTCAGCTGTTCTATCCAGCTCATAGCTGTATTGAATAGCCCGTTAAGAAAGCCAAGGTACCCGATGAGTGCGGAACATATGAAAAAAGCGAATACAAAGAGGATATACAATCTGAGCGAATACAGGTATTCACTTACCGAGAATTCTCCTTCTACCATCTTCTTCACCCTTGTTCTTACCCGTGCCCCCGTGCTCACCCGTTCTTTCTTAACTTAACCTTTAATTTTAATTAATAAGAATAAGAAATAGCACTTGTATGAAGGTATGAGGGTATGGAAATTCGGTAATGATATAGATACCGATCAGATAATACCGGCGGAATATCTTACCACAGGTGATGCGAAGGAGTTAGCTAAACATGCCTTCGCAAAGGTGCGTCCGGAATTCAGTGAGGAGGTGCAAGAAGGCGATATAATCGTAGCAGGTGCCAATTTCGGGTGTGGTAGCTCGCGTGAGCATGCACCACGGGCATTACTCGGCGCCGGTATACGCGCTGTAATTGCAAAGAGCTTCGCACGGATATTCTTCAGAAACGCCATAAACATCGGTCTGCCGGTGATAGAGGTGGAGAGTGACTTCTACGAGCGGATAGAGGATGGGGATGAGCTGAAGATAAGTTTTGATACAGGAGTGATAACAGACCTAAAGAGAGGAGTGGAATACAGGTTCAAACCTCTGCCAGAATTCATGCAGCAACTGCTGGCAAGTGGTGGACTGATTGCGTATATCAAATCACGGAGAGCGAGGGGGATGGTTGAGAGGTGACAGGACTCACTTTTTACGGCGGTGTCGGTGAGATAGGGGGTAACAAGGTCCTGCTCGAGGATGGCACCACCAGGATATTCCTCGACTTTGGAATGAACTTCGAGAAGGAGCGGAGATATTATGAACCGCCGTATTTACAGCCACGAAATGAGAACCACCTCCTGGCTCTTGGCATTCTGCCGCCTTTGAAGGGGCTATACAAAACGGAGGTGGAGGAGGAGGTAGAAGCTCCCGCACCGATTGATGCCATCCTGCTCTCTCATCCACACCTCGACCATTACGGGTATATCAGGTATGTGCGGGACGATATACCCATCATCTGTGGCGAAGCGACGGAGGGGATAATACTTGCAAGGGAACTGAGCGGTTCCAGTGTTATTTCTGGCTATCAGATTGCTAAGTACACCAGATCCTCTGGTATGACCGTATTCAAAAGGTTCATCACCTTCCGAACCGGATCTCCACCTCCGTGCCCCATCCCTGTTAAGCCGATACATGTAGACCATTCGGTACCCGGTGCTTACGGACTTATACTGGAGACTACAGCGGGTAACGTAGTTTATACCGGCGATTTCAGAATGCATGGTCCCAGGCAGGAGATGACGGATGAGTTCATCACCGCCGCTATGGAGTCAGAGCCGGAGGCACTGATCATAGAAGGTACGAACATCGTGAATGCAAAGGTATCAAGTGAGAAGGAGGTGGAGACGAAGATTATAGAGGTGATCGGGCACACCAGGGGGTTATCGATGGCTGGGTTCGCCATAAATGATATAGACCGCTTGAGGTCGTTCTATAAAGCAGCGAAGGCAACCGGGCGCAGACTTGCAATATCCATGAAACAGGCATATCTGCTACACACACTCGAATCTGACCCGCATCTCTCCATCTTCTCGCTCGATGATCCCGATGTGCTGATATTCAGGAGGGACAAGCGCCGATATTCGCCCTGGGAGGATGAGCTACTATCGGTTAACAGCAATGTGATAACAGCAGAGGATGTGGAGCACCAGCAGGAGGAGCTGATATTGATAACGAGCTTTTATGATATGAATGAACTGATAGCGATAAAGCCGGCTCCGGGGAGTACCTACATACTCTCCCAGAGTGAGCCATTCAACGAGGAGATGGAGATAGATTACACCAAGCTATTGAACTGGCTCGAGCGATTTGGCGTTCCACAGTACCACATCCATGTCTCCGGGCATGCATTGCCATACCAGTTGAAGCACACCATCGAGCGGATAAGACCACGGAGGGTATTCCTGGTACATACCGATAAGCCTGAACTGTATAAACGATTCCTGAGCGATTTAGATATGGAGGTGACCGCCCCGGAGGAGGGTCGGGAATACAAACTGTAAGTATCATCCACATACATTATTGATATTGTAAATTTTGTTTACCAGTTCCGCAACATTTTTATATATCCCCTCCTCAGGGGTTGAATAACCTCGTACTGAATTGTTTTAGACAATTAGAACACAAATAGAGGCGATTCAGGCATAAAAAAACCAAAAAGGTTTTATATACCAAAACCAATGTATCTCACAGGATGAATAGTGGAGGAGAGCATTATGAACAGAGCGATTATCCTGCCAGAATGGTAATTTACAGTATCCCCTATTTCTTCCTCAATCTCGCCGACATGCTCACCACAAGGATTGCACTTGCCGCATCGAGCAACATCCAGGAGTTGAATCCCTTCTATTATCACCCTCTTTTACCCCATGTGAAGGTATTTATCCCGATTATTCTCCTCTCTCTATATCTCGCGCTTTACTATCTCGCCAGGGGGGAGCATTCCAGGCGAGCAGTGGGAAAAGCTGCTTCTCTTTCATTACTCGCTCTCACCATCTGGTCTGCTATCATCTGTGTCAATAATATATGGTGGATATGTGCGTCCACAGCAGGTTAGGTGGTTCAAGACCAACAGGAGTATGAGGAACATGGGGAACATGAGGAATATGAGGAACACGAGCGGCGGAGAAGAAGACGATGAGGATGTTAAAGTTAATGTCAATATCTGGGCATGGCTAATGCCAAGCGGTAGGATATACAGGGTGATGACGAGTCCGGAAGAGGGTACGATAAGGGTGTACAATCATAGAGGTGAGCTGATAAAGAAAGCGGATAACCTGAGTGCAGAAGCGGTAAGACTGGTGGAGCGGAATTTCCTTCAGGTAGTGGCAACCATGGTAAAAGGCTCAGGCTCGACCGTAGGAGCAGAGGGAGAGGGAGACGAAGAGGAAGATGAGAGTTTATTCTTCTACATAAGGTAAAAAAATTATTCCTGTATATTCAACAAGGATTTCATCAGGAGCAACTAATTTATGACTATCTGTATCATTTTCTTTCCATCCCACCTGAAATGCAGGAGTTGAAGTTTAAAATTCTGCTCTCAGCATTGCTCGGCATTGCTCTGTTAGCTTCGCTTGCCGCTGCAGCTGCTCAGCATCCACTATCCAGGGATACGGACTGCGATGGCATTCCAGACGGCTGGGAGGTGGAGCATGGCTTGAATCCCAACAATGCTATGGATGCGAATGTGGATGTGAACCACAATGGATTGACGAATTATCAGGAGTATAAAAGAGAGAGTGACCCCTGGGATGATGATACCGACGATGATGGTGTATCGAACTATGCGGAATCAACCGGGATGTTTGGATTCCATACAGACCCACTGGCTGAGGATACCGATGGAGATGGGCTGAATGACCTTGAGGAGCTCTGTATGTACATCCACATAGAGAATACCACCGAGATGCGAGAGATAACCGATACAGAGGAGATACTCAAATTGATGGGGAAGTACCACTACCGGCTGGACCCCACGAACCCGGATACGGACTATGACGGGTTGGATGACGGTGAGGAGATATCCAGAGGTACGAACCCTACCCGCGCAGATTCCGATTATGATGGTCTGAGTGATGGTGCCGAGGTGTATATCTATAAAACCGACCCCACCGAGCGTGATACCGACAATGATGGACTCTCAGATTCAGAAGAGGTATTTGGCTCTTATGGAGCTGTAACAGACCCACTGGCTGAGGATACCGATGGAGATGGTATTCCAGACGGTGTGGAATGCCGCGGTCTGGGCGCTGTGCCGATACCGCCGAGCAGATATGCCCTGAGCTATGAGGAGTTCATCCGGGACAACAGCTATGCGAACGATACAATAACCCTGGAAGCGAAGGTGGAGGAGATAAAACATGGCTACGGGCTATCAAACTACACCATCAGGCTGAAATCCATGAACTCATCTGCTGGCTCAGGGGCACTATCCACAAGGTATGGGGTGGTAGTGGTTGAGAGCCCCTGGCACTATGAGATTGAGCATGATGATATGATGCTGGTAGATGACCGGTTCGGGTTCAATCTCAGACCCGATGACAGGATTATAATAGTGGGCAGAGCGGGGCGAATCGTTGGATGCGCACGCGAGATCAGAGTTGAAGGAGAGGATGATAAGATGTATCTCGTACTGACACCTGAGGAGGCGAGGACGCGATGGTTACCCTCCCGGGAGTACGTCAAGATAGTCCCGGCTACGGGAACGCAAGCCACAGCTACAGCTACGGCTACACCCACACCCGCGCCTGCATCACCATCCATACCTCCATCCACATCCACACCCACATCCACACCCACATCTACAACAGGCAGCACAGCAATACCGACACCACTGCCCGCATCCACATCCACATCCGCATCCACCGGCGATATCAACAGCACCACCGCACTGGAGAAGCGGAATAATGCCTCTGGTCCATCAATCAGGTTCAATATTGAATACATCCTCTGGCTCGCACGTAGATTATTGATTATTATCCTGCTCGGGATAGTATCCTTCGGGCTGTACATCTGGCTCAGGAGGCTGAGAGAGCGGAATAGGAATAAACTGCCAGCTGCTATTGGACCAGGGGAGAGGAAGGAATGGGAGTAGAGGCAGAGGCAGAGCCAGAGTCAGAGTCGGAGCCAGAGCCACTGATGTGATAGGGATAAATAAGCAATAATAAAATAGGAAGAGCTATCATCTTATCTTATCTTCAATATCGGTCAACTCAGGGGAGGAGATAGGGATGTTAGAAGAGGAGGAGATAAAACTGGGTTTTGTGGTATCTGAGTTCCACAGGGATATCACGTATCAAATGGAGATACTGGCACGTGAACACGCAGAGTTCCTGGGTGCCAGGGTCATTCGTACGTTTTATACACCTGGAACGTTTGATATGCCACTTGCAGTGAAGGAATTACTGAGAGGTGGGGATGTGGACGCAGTGGTCACACTGGGCTGTGTGATAGAGGGTGCAACGGAGCACGACGAGATGATCGCTGCACAGCTCACACGGAAGATCATGGACCTCTCACTGGAGTACGATAAGCCCGTGACACTGGGTGTATCAGGACCGGGAATGACCAGACTGGAGGCGCAGGAACGGGTTGATTATGCGAAGAGGGCGGTAGAAGCGGCGGTGAAGATGGTGAAGAGGCTGAGGAAGGGTGGAGAAGCCGGAGGTGGGACGATGGAGCAGTAGTCCCGAGAGGATTCGAACCCCTGTCACAGGCTCCAAAGGCCTGTATGCTTGACCACTACACCACGGGACTCGCTCTTCTTCTTTATCTTTATCTCTAACTCTTTATTTGATGCACATATAAAATAAACCAATGTGTACCTACCCTTACCGTACCGGCTATTTAGTCAGTCCCGATATGAACTCCCCCATGCGTTCCAGCGCGTCTTTAAGCTCATATTCTGAGACTGCATAAGCGCACCTTATGAAACCCTCGCCACTCGCTCCGAATACGCTCCCAGGTATCACTACCACCTTCTCATCCATCAGCAACCGGCGTGCAAACTCCTCCGAAGTCAGTCCGGTAGGAGTGATGGAAGGGAAGGCGTAGAACGCACCTCCTGGCTCGAAGCATTCCAATCCTATCGCTTTCATACCCTGTATCATCAATCTCCTCCGTCTGTTGTACTCCGCGACCATCTTCTCCACCTCATTACTGCTCCTGAGCGCTTCTAAGGCTGCCATCTGTGCGGTAATCGGTGCACAGAGCATTATATACTGGTGTATCTTCATCATCGCACCTATAAGGTCACTGGGTCCCATGGCATATCCAATTCGCCAGCCAGTCATGGCATACGCCTTTGAGAAGCCATTCAGCAGTATTGTACGCTCCTTCATACCGTTCAGTGAGGAGAAGCAGGTATGTCTGCCTTCATATGTTAGCTTACTGTAAATCTCATCTGAGATAACAATCAAATCGTGCTCGGTCACCACATCCGCTATCTCTTCCAGGTCGCTCCTCCCCATTATCGCGCCCGTAGGGTTGTTTGGATAGTTCAGGACCACCGCTTTCGTCCTCTCCGTGGGCTTCATCTTATCCGCACGGAGTTTGAAACCCTCTTCCATACTCGTATCTATACAGACCGGAGTGGCACCTGTGAATATCGTACAGGGTTTGTAACTCACATAAGAGGGCTCATGCAGGATTACCTCATCACCTGGATTGAGAATCGCACGAAGTGCGAGGTCGAGAGCTTCACTCACTCCGGTCGTGATGAGTATCTCATCCTCAGGGTTGTAATACACGCCCGTCTCACGGTATGTATAGTCAGATAGTGCCTGCCTGAGCTCCATCAGCCCCCAGTTGGAGGTATAGGATGTGTAACCCTTCTCCAGAGCGAATATACAAGCCTCTCTTATGCTCCACGGGGTTACAAAGTCAGGCTCACCAACACCCAGGGAGATTACATCCTCCATCTGCTGCGCGATATCAAAGAATTCCCTTATTCCCGAACCCCTTATCTGGTTCACCCTATCTGCTATTCTGCACTTCATATGCCTCGCTTATGCTATTGTGTTATATCATACATGTACCATATGAATATATGAAGATAATTTTTTTATGGCTAAGGAGCTATTAAAATATACCTTAAAACCTGACTGTTTATACCGCGGAGATGTTGAACGGTAGAGAAGCGGAATGAAGCTTGAGTTAGAGCAAGGAACTGGAGGATGTGTTAGAATGATAGAGGAAAAAAATAAGTTCCATTTTCTGGTAACACCATACCAAAATAGAACACTTCCTATTTATAGATGGTATCATTTTAACCATAGTTTCTCAAGGGATTTAGTATGGTATTTAATAGACAATTTTAATCTTGGCTGTGAAAGCGTCATATTAGACCCTTTTTGTGGCAGTGGGACTACTCTATTGGCTGCAAAGGAGAGGGGAATATCTGCTATCGGGATAGACATTCTACCCCTTTCCGTATTTATCTCTAATGCCAAATTACAAAACTATAATATAGATAAAATCAAGTATAAAATTGAAGAACTTGATAAGCTCCTGAGCAATCCTGACAAAACTAATCCTTTAATCCCTGAAATCAAGATGCTCCATAAGTTCTTTGACCCCGATGTGCTATCTGATATTTTCGTGGTTAAAAATTGGGTCCAGGAGATGGGAGATAAAGAATTAAAATATTTCTTCCTCACCGCTCTTCTTTCTATTACGGAAAAAGTTGCTTTTGCCAGGAAAGACGGTGGCTTTTTACGGATAGTCACTGACAAAAAGATACCCGACTTTAAAGAAATCTTGTTCAGCAAAATTAATGAAATGCTCAGCGATATCGAACACAGCAACCCGCAGAATAATACTAAATCCAGGGCTCAAATAGGAGATGCACGGGAAATTCATTTTCCAGGAGAATCCTTTGATGCTGTTATTACTTCACCTCCCTATCTTAACAGGCACGATTATACGAGAGTGTATATCTTAGAATTAGCCATTGGTTTTCTAAGATCAGAGAGAGATATAAAAAGATTGAGATATAAAACCTTACGTTCCCATGTAGAAGCAAAAGAAGTTTTTGCTGCAGAAGGTTATGAAGAACCTTTTAAATTAAAAGAGATCATAGAAAAATTGGAAGAAGAAACTTTGCCTAATAAGCATGTTATCCCTATGATAAGGGGCTATTTTGAGGATATGTATCTGGTGCTTAAGGAGGTAGTGAGGGTATTAAAGCCCGGGTGTTTTGCTGCTTTTGTGATAGGAGATGTGAGGTATGGGGGTTCTTTGGTTCCTGTTAGCGATATTTTAATAGAGATAGCCGATTCACTCGGATTAACACATCAGGAAACACTTGTGGCAAGGTTAAGAGGAAATAGTCCCCAGCAGATGAGTAAATTTGGAAAGATATCAGCAAAGGAGAGCATAGTGATATGGAAAAAGCGATAAGAGATGGAATTTACTGGATGAGAAAAGAAGTCCCTCTCTCAAAAATAAGGGATATTCTGTTGCTAATTGAAAAATATAATGGTCTTCGTTATACCGAAATCGCTAATAGAGGTATTGAAGAGGGGATTTTTGTGAAAAAAGAAGGAGCTCCGCTTGCTAAAACGCCTATTTATCATTGTATACGAACCGCTCTTAAATTGCAGCTAATTAAACAAAATACGAATAGAAAGTATGTATCAAACATGGATAAAACGGAAGTTCATAAGCTTATCGAATTAAATCGTTACCTTGCTCCTTTGAACATTGAAGAAAAGCTTATTTTTCAAAAAATACTCATTGACAACCCTGATTGTAGAGAAGCTTTCTTCTGGATATTTATGGGTAAAAAAGCTTTCTCATGGGACGATTTTATAAAATATGGAGAAGTGGTATCTATTCTTCCTGTAATGGTGGAGATGGAATTGAAGAAGAAAAGAAGGAAAATGTGGACAAAAAGATATGTTAATGAGAAAACAGGTGACCAAATTATTCTTAAAACCCCGATAGAACGTATGGCTATAGAATGGGGACTGCAACTATGGGGGAGAGAATGTTCTCTGATTGAGGAGATATATATTGATGAAAAAAGGCACATTGTTTATCCACTCAATCCGCTATCATCACCACTACGATTTGAAGATCTTTTGGATAAATTCCTGCAACTATATAGACCTTCTCCGCACTCAAAGTGGACATTCTTCCCCATTGACCTGACGATATTTGAATTAGCACCTTTGTTAAGGGTCTCTGTAAAAGAAATCCAAAATCATTTTTTTCTGGAGGCATGGCGAAGATTACCGGAGTATATCAAATTCAGTAGTTCCTCAAAGGGTACTTTGACCTTTAGAAGCCTATCAAAGAAGACCGATGAAAAAGTTTTAAAGAACTTTATAAAATTGAATAATATATGGATGACTCATATAATTGTTCATAACAAACTCTGGGAGACGAAACAATGGAGAGATTAGAGATTAAAGAGATGGAACCCGAAGAGAGGTATAAACCCCTGGGGCTTTCCAGAAACCCTTTTCCTTCAGATGGTGCTTTACTGGAGCCCCCAAGGGTCATAACCTTCCCGGATAAGAGGTTGAAAGAAGAGCTTGAAAATTTTCTTAATGCGTTACTTCACGGAGATAAAAAAGTAGGTCGCGCGCTTATTGGAGAATATGGGTCTGGAAAGACTTTTTATCTTAAAATGGTTCATTACTTTGTAAAGAAGGAGTTTCCTAAGGTCGCCAGTTTTTATATCCAATCCCCTGGATATGGTTTTCATGACTTTACAGGTAGTGTAATCAGAGCAATAGGTTTAGGGAATATAGTGAGGAAATTATGGAATGTGATACGGGAAGAGCTACTAAGCAGGGTGAAAAAAAATGATTTAGATTGGTATTACAAGATTTTTCCCTCAGAAAAGGGGAGATACCCCTGGTTTGGGACATCGGTGCAAGAACATATTCTAAGTGATCACAGAACTTTCTTTGACTACGCTAAGAAATTGAGGGCTAATATAGACGCTATATTGAGTATTTTCAGTGAAATTATTGAGAAATCTATTGGAGTAAATGCTAATGGTGCACGTAAACTGTCTCGTATTCTCATGGAGAGTCATTATAAGAGTTATTTTGATTGGGAGGATATAGCTCCGAAAAGGCAAAAGGAAATAGGCGATTATGAGTTCCTTTCAGCAATTTTCTCTCTTATCAAAAGAGTGGACAATTATAGCTGTATCTTGATTCTTCTCGATGAATTTGAGGAAATCCCAGCGTCGAAACGGTTCACTGTGAAAGAGGCAACAGATTACGAATACACCTTAAGACGTCTTTTTGACCTGGTAAGTGCCATGCCTCTGGGTATAATTATTGCTATGGTACCACCCGCTTGGGAATTAACAGAAGAGTATTGTGAGCCCCTGGCATCACGACTTCTGAGACCAATTCGAATTCAACCCCTTGATCCGGATGGTGCGAAGAAACTTGTTCTGGCTTACCTTAACGATGCTCGTGAAGAGAAAGAGACTTTGTTTCCGTTTCCTGATAATTTATGGGAATTACTACCCGATATTGTAAAGACAAACCCAAGAAACCTTTTGAATTTTTGTCACGAGGCTATTGAAATTGCAGTGAGTAGACAGATATTGATAAACGAAATCCTTATAAAAGAAATTGCTGACATGTGGATAGCCGAATTTAAGGAAAGGAAAAGATAGGATAGATATGTCACTGATAGAGATCTATTTTCTTGACACAAATATATTGGTTAAAACTTCAGAATACCTTAGAGTGAAAGAAGAGGGAGGAGATGTAAGTAAATTGGAAAAATATTATACCTTTTTACAGCAAATTCTGAATAACGGGCACAAATTAGTTATAAGCAAAATCAGCATTTTGGAATTGTATTTTCTTTATCACAGGTGGTTTTATTATGATAAAAAGAGAGAAGAGCGGGCACCATTTGATGAAATTTTTGGTAGAGAAGCTACTTATGAGCTTGAATACCAGGAAAGAACAAAAATAAAAGACATCATTGAGGTTTTTGTTCAGAGTAGCAAAAGTCTCGGTATTGAGTTCTCAAATGTAGACCAGAATGATGTATTTGAACTGGCAGAGGTTCTTTATGAGGGCTCAAAACCATCAGTGGAGCCATATAACTTGATGATTTACGCAAATTCAATTTTAGAATGTAGTAAATACCTCGTTACCGATGATGGGTCATTACGTAAAGCCATTGACTATTTAAGGAAGCACTGCAGAGAGAAAATTCGTATGGAAATAACGAATAGGTTTGGAGAGGCAAAGTATCCTTGGATAGAGAGGCATGATCTACCACAAGCACGTAAACCTTAAGCTGAATACGATATGAATCTCAATTTTAATCTCGAGATACCGCCACTGGAGCAT